>NZ_QTQH01000020.1:0-150620 GCF_003853805.1 Burkholderia sp. Bp8994 | reverse complement strand
GCCGCGATCTTCGCGAGCGAGCCGCCGAATTTGCCGACCGCGGTCCGCGCGGCCGATACGATCACTACGTCCGTCATTTCCGTTTCCTCCGGGCCCGCACGACACGGCGCATCGCTACCGGCCCTGTTAAAAAAACTGCGGTGCATCGGACAGCGTGCGCCGCTGTCCGGTTTTCGTCAATCGCGCTGCAATACGTAGCGACCCGGCGCCGGCTCGATCACCGGGAACTGCTCGCTCCCGGGCTTGGCGGGCGGCGCGACCTTGCGGCCGCCGTACTGGTCGAGCCACTCGACCCAGGTCGTCCACCAGCTGCCGGGCTGCTCGGTCGCACCGGCAAACCAGTCGTCCGCCGATGCGGGCAGGTCGCTGTCGTTGACCCAGTAGCTGCGCTTCTTCTTCGCCGGCGGATTGATCACGCCCGCGATGTGACCCGACGCGCCGAGCACGAACTTCAGCGGGCCCGTCAGGATCGACGTCGATGCGTAGGCCGTCTGCCACGGCACGATGTGATCCTCGCGCGACCCGTAGATGAAGGTCGGCACGTCGATGCGCGACAGGTCGACGGATTCGCCGCACACCGTCAGCGCACCCGGCACGCGGAGCTTGTTCTCGAGATAGGTATTGCGCAGGTACCACGCGTACATCGGCCCCGGCAGGCTCGTCGAGTCGCTGTTCCAGTACAGCAGGTCGAACGCGGCGGGCGTGCGGCCCTTCAGGTAGTTGTCGACGACGTAGTTCCACACGAGGTCGTTCGGCCGCAGGAACGAGAACGTGTTTGCGAACTCGACGCCGCGCATCAGCCCCGGCGCGGCGCCGTTCTTGCCGCCGATGGTCTGCTCGCGCATCTGCACGTGCGCCTCGTCGACGAACACGTCGAGGATGCCGGTGTCGGTGAAGTCGAGCATCGCGGTCAGCAGCGTCATCGACGCGGCCGGATGTTCGCCGCGCGCGGCGAGCACCGACAGCGCGGTCGCGAGCATCGTGCCGCCGACGCAGAAGCCGAGCGTGTTGATCTGCTCGCGGCCGCTGACCTGCTGCACGGCGTCGATCGCCGCGAGCAGCCCTTCGTTCATGTAGTCGTCCCACGTCTTGTGCGCGACCGACGCATCGGCGTTGCGCCACGACACGAGGAACACCTGATGGCCGCTCGACAGCGCATGCGCGACGAGCGAATTCTCGGGCTGCAGGTCGAGGATGTAGAACTTGTTGATGCACGGCGGCACGATCAGGAGCGGCCGTTCGAACACCTTGTCCGTCTTCGGCGCGTACTGGATCAGCTGGATCAGGTCGTTCTCGTAGACGACCGCGCCTTCGGTACACCCGAGGTTCTTGCCGACCACGAACTGCGATTCGTCGGTCTGCGAAATTTTGCCGCGCTGCAGGTCGCCGAGCAGGTTCATCATCCCCTGCCGCAGGCTTTCGCCCTGCGTCTCGAGGATCGATTTCTGTGCGTCGGGATTGAGCGCGAGGAAGTTGCTCGGCGCCGCGGCGGCCGTCCATTGCTGAACGGAGAAACGGATGCGTTCGCGCGTCTTCGGGTCGGTCTCGAGCGCGTCGGCCAGTTCCTGCAGGTAGCGCGCGTTGAGCAGGTACCACGCGGCCGCGAATGCATGCGCGGGCGACGCCTTCCAGGCATCCCCGCTGAAGCGGCGGTCCTTCAGTTCAGGCGACTCGAGCTTCGCGGCGGCGGCCTGCTGCATCAGCGTCATGCAGTCGCGCGCATAGTCGGCCTGCAACTTCTGGAGCCGTTCGGGCGGGATCGCGGCTACCGGCAGCTTCAGCCCCGCGAACGGCGATGCCAGGCCGCCGAAGGCGCCCAGATCGGGCATCGACGGCATCTGGAACGGAACCGATGTCGGGAACTGGAATGCGGCGAATGGATTCGCGGTGGTCGACGCCGTTGCGGCGCGCGCAGGATCGGCGAAACCGCGCCACGCGTTCAGCCATGCCTCGAACATCTGCTGCATCGGCTGGGTAGCCTGACCGAATCCGATGCTGCCCGTGGAAGTGCCCGCCTGAGCGGACGTCGACGAATTTTTCGATGCTGTCATTACCTGCCTTACCGGTGATTCGTGAGCGTCAATCGTGAAATCCTGCTCGCGCGCGGCGTGCCGGTTGCGAGCCGGGCCGTCATGCTCTGGAGAGGCGTCTCCAGATTCTGCCGCAGTGCGGTATTTTTATCATTATCGTTTTCCCCATGTGAAGCGTTGCATCAAACCGCTGAACATTTCTGCTCGAAGATAATCCGCGCGCAACAGGCGGGACAAGGCTTCCGGCGAAACATAAAACATTTTGATTGACTTGACTTCGCGATTATTCATTCGGTTGTCCATGCAACGCCGCATTGCCTCGCCAATATCGAGATAAGCCGATTTCGCAACGCAACAAACCGCGCGCGCAGACGCACGCGGTCAGCCCTCAGTCGGCTTTCAATCGGCCAGCCAGATCGCCGCCGCCATGCGGCCGGTCACGCGGTCGCGCCGGTACGAATAGAAGCGTGCGGGTTCGTTGACCGTGCACGCGCGCCGGCCGCTCACGTGCGCCACGCCTGCGCGCGCGAGGCGCAGGCGCGCGAGCGCATGGAGATCGGCGAGGTACTTGCCGGGCGCACCGTCGATCGCGACGAACGCTTGCCGCGTCTCATCATGCTCCGACTGCGGAGCGGTGTCGAGAAACGCCTCGCGCACGTCGGCGCCGACTTCGAACGCCTGCGGGCCGATCGCGGGCCCGAGGTACGCATGCAGCGCATCCGTCGCGCCGCCGGCGAGCGCCGCGACGCGCGCCGCGGTCTGCTCGACGATGCCGGCCGCGAGCCCGCGCCAGCCTGCGTGCGCGGCGCCCACCGCCCGGCCCTGCGCATCGCACAGCAGCACCGGCAGGCAATCCGCGACCATCACGACGCAGACCGCCCCCGTGCGGTCGGTCACGCTCGCGTCGGCCTGCACGGGCGCCGAGCCAGCCGGCGCGGCCTCGATCACCTCGTCCGCACGCACGACCTGCGCGCCGTGAACCTGCTCGAGCCATGCCGCGCGCGCCTGCCCCGCCAGCGCGAGCAGGCGCGCGCGATTCGCCGCGACATGGGCCGGATCGTCACCGGTATGCAGGCCGAGATTCATCCCGCCCGGCAACGCGGCGCCGTCCTGCCGGCGCCCGTACGGGCCTTCGCTCACGCCGCCGTCGCGCGTCGTGATCAGCGCACGCACGCGCGGCGCCACCTGCCAGTCGGGCTGCACGCAGTCCTGCCACGTCAACGGCGCCAGGTTCGTCATCGGCACTCAATCCTCCTCATCGTCGTAATCGTCGTCGTGATCCTCGTCGTGATCCCGATAACCGCCGGCGAAATCGTCATCGTCGTAGACACCGTCTTCGTCGTCGAATTCCTCGTCGCCCTGCCCGAAGCCCAGCGCCGCGACGAGCGCGTTCATGTCGTCCGGCAACGGACAGCGCCACTGCATCGTCTTGCCCGTGACCGGATGCACGAGGCCGAGCCGCCATGCGTGCAGCGCCTGCCGCGCGAACCCGTCCGGCAGCGGCGCGACCGAGCGCTTGCCGCGCGCGCGCCCGTACACCGGATCGCCGAGCAGCGGATGCCCGACATGCGAGCAGTGCACGCGGATCTGGTGCGTCCGGCCGGTTTCGAGGTCGCACTGGATCGCGGACACCGGCTGACGTTGCCACATGCATGTGTCAACCGTGCGGAAATGCGTGCGCGCGGGCTTGCCCGACGCGCCGGTGACGACGGCCATGCGCGTGCGCTCGCGCGGATCGCGGCCGATCGGCGCGTCGATCGTGCCGTCCTCGGGCATCGTGCCCCACACGAGCGCGAAATAGCGGCGCTTCACCGTGCGCGCCTGCAGCTGGCGCACGAGGTCGGTCTGCGCGGCGAGTGTGCGCGCAACCACCATCAGGCCGGACGTCTCCTTGTCGAGCCGGTGCACGATGCCCGCGCGCGGCAGGCCGGCCGCCGCGTCGCCGTAGCGGTGCAGCAGGCCGTTGAGGATCGTGCCGCTCCAGTTGCCGGCGGCCGGGTGGACGACGAGGCCCGCCGGCTTGTTGATGACGACGAGCGCGTCGTCCTCGTAGATCACGTCGAGCGGCACCGGCTCCGGCGTGAACGCCAGCTGCTCCGGCAGCAGGTCGGGCACGAGCTCGATCCTGGCGCCGAGCGGCACCGGCTGGCGGATCTTCGCCGGCGCGCCGTCGACCAGCACGCGTTGCGCCTCGATCCAGCTCTGCAGGCGGCTGCGGGAGAATTCGGGGAACAGTTGGGCGAGCGCCTTGTCGAGGCGTTCACCCGCCAGCGACAGCGGCACTTCGACGACGCGCGGCGCCTCGTCGGCCGCCGCGGACGGCACCACAGGCGGCTGCATCGCGCCTGCAGCCAGATCGTCATCGGGGGAATCCCCCGAGGCAGCGTCGGCGGGCCGATCGCTTGGGCTATAATCTTCGCGATTTGACTTGCCCCGCGGGGCATTCTGCGAACTTGAACGGGTCATTTAGACTGGGTCACCGAGACTTGAAGCTAGGACATGCGAGCATGATGAATTCGACCAAACGTACGGCCAAAACCGTCACCGCCCGAGCTGCGGTGGTAGCGGCCGCGGCCCTCATCGCCGGCTGCCACGGCTTGCCGCAGAAGCAGGACGAGACGGCTACCTGGTCGAACAACAAATTATACTCAGAGGCCCAGGACGCACTGTCCGGCGGCGACTGGGGCAAGTGCGCGAAATATTTCGAATCGCTGCAAGGCCGCGATCCGTTCGGCCATTTCGCGCAACAAGCGCAGATCAACGTCGCGTACTGCAACTGGAAGGACAACGAAGCGGCAGCCGCCGACCAGGCCGTCGACCGCTTCATCCAGCTGCACCCGGATCACCCGGATATCCCGTACGCGTACTACCTGAAGGGGATGATCCACTTCAACGACGATCTCGGCCTGTTCGGCCGCTTCTCCGGCCAGGACATGAGCGAGCGCGATCCGCAGGCACTGCGCGAATCGTACGACGCGTTCAAGGTCGTCGTCGACCGCTACCCGAAGAGCAAGTACGCGCCGGACGCCGCCGCCCGGATGCGCTACATCGTCAACGCGCTCGCGTCGCACGAAGTGCACGCGGCCGACTACTACTATCGGCGCGGCGCCTATGTCGCGGCGATCAACCGCGCGCAGCTCGCGATCAAGGACTACAAGGGCGCGCCGGCGATCGAGGACGCGCTGCACATCATGATCCTGTCGTACGGCAAGCTGAACCAGCCGGAGCTCGCGGAAGACACGAAGCGCGTGCTCGCGGGGACTTTCCCGGACAGCCCGTACATCACCGGCCACTCGCGCCCCGGCACGAAGAAGTCGTGGTGGCAGTTCTGAGCGACGCCCGTGCATCAACAAAAAACCCGGCCATCGAGCCGGGTTTTTTGTTGATGCCGCCCGTAGCAGGCGGCGGGGCGGTCATGCGCGTTTTTCCGCGCGGTGCTCGTCGAAAAAGTCCTGCACGACCGCGATCTCGCGGGTGCGCTTGAACGGCGGCAGGCTCTGCCAGATCCGGCGGCCGTAAGGCTTGTCGACGAGCCGCGTGTCGCAGATCATCAGCACGCCGCGATCGGTCTCCGCGCGAATCAGGCGGCCCGCACCCTGCTTCAGCGTGATCACGGCCTGCGGCAGCTGGTGAACCGCGAACGGGCTCAAGCCCTTCTTGGTCAGCGCGTCGAGCCGCGCGGCCAGCACCGGATCGTCGGGCGGCGCGAACGGCAGCTTGTCGATCACGACGAGCGACAGCGCGTCGCCGCGCACGTCCACGCCTTCCCAGAAGCTCTGGCTGCCGACGAGGATCGCATTGCCGTACGAACGGAAGCGATCGAGCAGCTCGGTGCGGCTGGCGTCGCCCTGCACCAGCAGCGGCATGTTCCAGCCACGCGACTCGATCACGTCGCGCAGCTTCGACGCGATCCGGTCGACCGCACGCAGCGTCGTGCACAGCATGAAGACGCCACCGCCCGACGCCTCGATCGCCGGCAGCGCGGCGTCGAATACGGCGTCGGTAAACGCCGGCGACGACGGCTGCGGCAGGTTGCGCGGCACGTACAGCAGGCCCTGCGTCTGATAATCGAACGGGCTCGCGAGCGTCATCGAGCGCCGCGAGCTGAGCCCCATCTGGGCCGCGTAGTGCGTGAAGTCGCCGCGCACCGACAACGTCGCCGACGTAAAGACCCACGCGCGCGGCACGCCGGCGCGCTGCTTCGCGAAAATCGGCGCGACCGACAGCGGCGTTTCGTGCAGCTGGACGGTATGTGCGAACACCTCGACCCAGCGCACCTTCTCGTTCGGGTCGTCGGCGGCAGCCTTGTCGCCTGCTGCGGCGGCGTCGGCCTTCGCGGCCGCTTCCGCCGCACCGGGCGCGACCCAACCCGCGAGCAGGTCCTGCAGCTCGCGGGCGCGCCGCAGGCACGCGCCGAGCGATTCCGCCCGTTCGGCCTGGCTCGCGAGCGCCGAGGCAAGCGCATCGAGCGCCACTTCGAGCGCATCGAGCGCGCCGAACATCGGATGATCGTCGCCCAGTTGCGCGAGCGACATGCGCACGATCTGGTCGTTCGCGAACGCGAGGCGCAGGTCGCGCGCCGCACGTTCGAGATCGCCGCCGAGCTTCACCCACTCGACCGCATCGCGCGCATGGCTCAGGCCTTCGGCGACCGTGTCGCGCGCGAGTTCGAGGATTTGCGTGGTCGACAGCGTCTCGCCGAAGAACAGCGTGGCCGTTTCCGGCAGCTGGTGCGCTTCGTCGAAGATCACCGTGTTCGCGTTCGGCAGCAGTTCGGCCATCCCGGTGTCGCGCAGCATGATGTCCGCGAAGAACAGGTGATGGTTGACGACGACGACGTCGGCCTGCTGCGCCTCGCGCCGCGCCTGCATCACGAAGCATTCCTTGTAGTGCGGGCACTCCTGGCCGAGGCAGTTGTCGCGCGTCGACGTGACCATCGACCACACGGGCGCCGTCTCCGGCACGCTCGCGAGCTCGGCCTTGTCGCCGCTCTTCGTGATCTTCGCGAAGCGGACGATTTCCTGCAGGTACGCGGTGTCCTGCCGCGACGGCAGGCGGCCGTTGTCGGCCGTGCGCTGCAGGTAGTAATGGCACAGATAGTTCGAGCGGCCCTTGAGCATCGCGACCGTCACCGGCACCGCGAGCGCGTTGCGCACCGTCGGGATGTCGCGCTGGAACAGCTGGTCCTGCAGGTGCTTCGTGCCGGTCGACACGATCACCTTGCCGCCCCACAGCATCGCGGGCACCAGGTATGCATAGGTCTTGCCGGTACCGGTGCCGGCCTCGACGATCAGCGTGTTGTCGCCGGCGTCGGTGTCGGCGGCTGCGCCGTCCGCGGCGGACTCGGCCGCCTGGTCGCCTTCGCCGAGGCGGCGCGCCGGCCGCTTGCGGGTCTCGAAGATTTCCGGCTCGGGCATCCGGCGCGCGGAGGCCTCCATCGCGGACGCGACCGCGCGCGCCATTTCGATCTGCGACTGGCGCGGGTGATAGCCGTCCAGCGCGCGCGCGAGCAGTCCGCCTTCGCCGAAAATCGTGTCGAGTTCGTCGACGCGCTTGCGGCTCAGCTCGAAGGTGCCTTCGGGCGCACGAACGCGCCCGGCGGACGACGCGTCACGCCGGGCATCGGGGTTGGCTTCAAGCGGTGAATTCAAGGCAAGCGTTCCTGTGTCCAGCGCCCGGGCGGCGCCGGCGCTTGCCAGGCCGCGCTCAGGCGCGCTTATCCGGTTCCAGCTGCGATTGCAGCAAAATGATTTTGTCCTTGGCCGCCAGCTTTTCCTTCTTCAGCCGGTGCAGCGTGATGTCGTCGATGTCGGAGTGTCCTTCCTTCAGCTCGATCTCCCGAGCGAGCTGCTGGTGCTGCTCCTGCAATGCTGCCAAACGGTTGTGCAATTCCTGCTGCTGTTCCGTGGGACGGTTTTGCATATGCGCCTCCTCATCGAAGCAGCGCGCCGACTGGCGTGCCGGCACGCACGAGACTGACTCCGGATCAATCCAACACGTTACTGCCCCTGCTGTTGCTGCTGCTTGGCCTTGTCGGCCGCTTCCTGCTGACGCCGTTCGACATCGGCCTTGTGCTGGGCGGCTTCCTTCTGCTTCTGCTCGTAGCGCGCGGCGTTGTCCGCCCGCTCCTGCGCCTTCTGCGCGCCCTGCTGGCGCGCCTGGTCGAGCTTGTGCTGGAAATCCGCCTGCTTCTGGTCGTATGCCTGCTTGTTCGCGGCGCGCTGCGGCCCTTCCGCGCCACGCTGCGCCCGCTTCAGTGCATTCTGCTCCTGCTTGTCGCGGAACGCAGCCGCGTTCGCCGCATCGTTCGCCGCGCGCTGCGGCGCTTCCGCCGCATTCTGCGCCTGCTTCAACGCCTGCTGCTGGTCGCGCTGCTGCGCCCGCACCGCGCGCTGCTCGTCGTCGAGCGCGAGCTGCTCCTGACGGATGCTCGCCCGCTCCTCGCGCATCCGGTCGCGCGCCACGCCGAGACAGTGATTGACGAAGAACTTGCTGTAGCAATCGTGCTCCGCCACGGCATAACGATAATCGTTTTCCGCGGAACGTTGATTGAGCACTTTTTGACGGGCGTCGAAATCCTGCGTGGCGGAGGCTGCAACGGGCGCGGCGACAGCGGCGTCCGGCGCGGTTGCGCCCGATGCCTGTGCGTACGCGACGGTGGACCCGGCGGACAAAGCCGCGGCAAGCGCTGCGCCGAGCGCGACGAGAGAAATGCGGGAAGTTGGCAACGTCGTAGGAAAGCTGCGGGACATGTGTCAAATTCTATCACCCCCGGCTGGACGCTCCGCCATTTATGGCAAAATGCCCCGCTTCACTCACCCGCGGCATCTGGTCCGGCGGGCCCGTCTCGCAGCCCGCCGCGCGGTCTGCCGGCCCGCGCCGCGATTTCAGCAGGCAGATCATCCACGACATGACGGAAACCGTAGCACTCAAGATCGTACAGCGCATCGCCACCGAACTGTCCGTCCAGCCGCGCCAGGTCGCGGCGGCAGTGCAACTCCTCGACGAAGGCTCGACCGTTCCGTTCATTGCCCGGTACCGCAAGGAAGTGACCGGCAACCTGGACGACACGCAGCTGCGCCAGCTCGAGGAACGCCTCCTGTATCTGCGCGAGCTCGAGGATCGCCGCGCGGCGATCCTGTCGAGCATCGACGAACAGGGCAAGCTGACCGACGAACTGCGCGCCGCGATCGACGCGGCCGACAGCAAGCAGGTGCTCGAAGACCTTTATCTGCCGTATAAGCCGAAGCGCCGCACGCGCGCGCAGATCGCCCGCGAAGCCGGCCTCGAGCCGCTCGCGCAGGCACTGCTCGCGAATCCGCTGCTCGACCCGCAGACGGAAGCCGCCGCCTACGTCGATGCCGACAAGGGCGTCGCCGACGTGAAGGCCGCGCTCGACGGCGCGCGCGACATCCTGTCGGAACAATTCGGCGAAACGGCCGAACTGCTCGGCAAGCTGCGCGACTACCTGCACAGCCAGGGCGTCGTGTCGTCGACGGTCGTCGAAGGCAAGGAAAACGAGGAAGGCGAGAAGTTCCGCGACTACTACGACTACGCGGAAACGATCCGGACCGTGCCGTCGCACCGCGCGCTCGCGCTGTTCCGCGGCCGCAACGCCGGCGTGCTGACCGTCAAGCTCGGCCTCGGCGAGGAACTCGACGCGCAGGTCCCGCATCCCGGCGAAGCGATGATCGCGCGCCATTTCGGGATCGCGAACCAGGGCCGCCCGGCCGACAAGTGGCTGTCCGACGTGTGCCGCTGGTGCTGGCGCGTGAAGGTGCAGCCGCACATCGAGAACGAACTGCTCACGCAACTGCGCGAAACGGCGGAAGCCGAAGCGATCCGCGTGTTCGCCCGCAACCTGAAGGACCTGCTGCTGGCCGCGCCGGCCGGCCCGAAGGCCGTGATCGGTCTCGACCCCGGCCTGCGCACGGGCGTGAAGGTCGCCGTGGTCGATCGCACCGGCAAGCTGCTCGCGACCGATACGATCTACCCGCACGAGCCGCGCCGCGACTGGGACGGCTCGCTCGCGAAGCTCGCGCGCATCGCCGCGCAGACGCAGGCCGAGCTGATCAGCATCGGCAACGGCACCGCATCGCGCGAAACCGACAAGCTCGCGAGCGAGCTGATCTCGAAGCATCCCGATCTGCGGCTGCAGAAGATCGTCGTGTCGGAGGCCGGCGCGTCGGTCTACTCGGCGTCCGAGCTGGCCGCGAAGGAATTCCCGGAACTCGACGTGTCGCTGCGCGGCGCCGTGTCGATCGCCCGCCGCCTGCAGGACCCGCTCGCCGAGCTCGTGAAGATCGAGCCGAAAGCGATCGGCGTCGGCCAGTACCAGCACGACGTGAACCAGCGCGAACTCGCCCGCTCGCTCGACGCGGTGGTCGAGGATTGCGTGAACGCGGTCGGCGTCGACGCGAACACCGCGTCGGTCGCGCTGCTCGCGCGCGTCTCGGGCCTGAACGCCACGCTCGCGCGCAACATCGTCGACTATCGCGACGCGAACGGGCCGTTCCCGTCGCGCGACCACCTGCGCAAGGTGCCGCGCCTCGGCGACAAGACCTTCGAACAGGCAGCCGGCTTCCTGCGCATCAACGGCGGCGAGAATCCGCTCGATCGCTCGTCGGTCCACCCGGAGGCCTACCCGGTCGTCGAACGCATCCTCGCGAAGATCAGCAAGCGGATCGACGACGTGCTCGGCAGCCGTGACGCGCTGGCCGGCCTGTCGCCGGCCGAATTTGTTGACGAACGTTTCGGCCTGCCGACCGTGCGCGACATCCTGTCCGAACTCGAAAAACCGGGTCGTGACCCGCGCCCCGAATTCAAGACGGCAACGTTCCGCGACGGCGTCGAGAAGGTCTCCGACCTGATGCCCGGCATGCTGCTCGAAGGGGTCGTGACGAACGTCGCGGCATTCGGCGCGTTCGTGGATGTCGGCGTGCATCAGGACGGCCTCGTCCATGTATCCGCGATGTCGACGAAGTTCATCAAGGATCCGCACGAAGTCGTGAAGGCCGGCCAGGTCGTCAAGGTCAAGGTGCTCGACGTCGACGTGAAGCGTCAGCGCATTGCGCTGACGATGCGCCTCGACGACGAAGCGGCCGCGCCCGGCATGGCGCCGCGCGGCGGCCAGGATCGCGGCAGTGCCGGCCGCGGCGGCAGCGCCCGTCCGCAGCGTTCGCGCGAACCGGAACCGGCCGGCGCGATGGCCGCGGCGTTCGCGAAGCTGAAGCGCTGAGCACGCGAAGGCTGTTGACGTATAAAAAAAACCCGCCGAAAGGCGGGTTTTTTATTGCTTCAGCGAGCGCGCAGCCAGATCGGCATGGGCCGCATGCGCGGCCACTGCGCGCACCGGTCAGATCTCGATCTTGGTCCCGAGCTCGACGACGCGGTTCGCCGGGATCGAGAAGAAGTCGGTCGGCTTCGCCGCGTTCTGGTGCATCCACGCGAACACGCGTTCGCGCCAGATCGACATGCCGGGCAGATGCGTCGGCACGACCGTTTCGCGCGCGAGGAAGAACGACGTGTCCATCAGTTCGAACGTCATGTCGTGCGTGCGGCCGAACTCCTCGAGCACGGCCTTCACGTCCGGCGTCTCGTTGAAGCCGTACTGGGCCTTGACGATGTACAGGCCGCCACCCGCGTCGCGCGAACTCAGGCGCTTGTCGTCGCGCACGTACGGAATGTCGCGTGTGACGAACGTCAGGAAAATGGTCCGCTCGTGCAGCACCTTGTTGTGCTTCAGGTTGTGCAGCAGGCTGACGGGCACGAGCTTGTCGTTGCCGGTCAGGTAGATCGCGGTACCCGACACGCGGTGCGGCGGATGCGCGAGCAGCCCCTGCAGGAACGGCTCGAGCGGGATCCCGTCGGCGGCCGTGCGCTCCTTGACGATATGGCGGCCCTTGTACCAGGTCATCAGCAGGAAGAACAGCAGCGCGCCGATGCCGAGCGGCAGCCAGCCGCCCTGCGCGACCTTCAGCAGGTTCGCGCCGAAAAAGCCCAGGTCGACCGCGAGGAACACGGCGATGATCGCGCCGACGAGCAGCCGGTTCCAGTTCCACACCTTCACCATCACGACGGCAGCGAGCACGGTCGTGATCACCATCGTCGCCGTCACCGCGATGCCGTACGCGGCGGCGAGGTTGTCGGAACTCTTGAAGCCGATCACGATGCAGAGGATCACGAACAGCAGCAGCCAGTTCACGACCGGCACGTAGATCTGGCCGATCGCCAGCTCGGACGTATGCAGCACCTTCATGCGCGGCACGTAGCCGAGCTGGATCGCCTGCGACGTCAGCGAATACGCGCCGGAAATCACGGCCTGCGAAGCGATCACGGTCGCGACCGTCGACAGCACGACGAGCGGCAGCAGCGCCCACTCCGGTGCCAGCAGGAAGAACGGGTTCTCGATCGCCTTCGGATTCTCGATCAGCAGCGCGCCCTGGCCGAAGTAGTTCAGCACGAGCGACGGCATCACGAGCCCGTACGCGGCGAGGCGGATCGGCTTCGCGCCGAAATGGCCCATGTCCGCGTAGAGCGCTTCCGCACCGGTCAGCACCAGCACGACCGAACCCAGCACGACGTAGGCCTGCAGCAGGTGGTCCGCCATGAACGACGCCGCGTAATACGGGTTGATCGCCGCGATGATGCCCGGCACGCGCACGATGTGATATACGCCGAGTGCCGCGATCACGACGAACCACAGCACCATGATCGGCCCGAACAGCTTGCCGACCAGCGCGGTGCCGTGACGCTGGATCCAGAACAGCGCGATCAGGATCACGATCGTGATCGGCAGGACCAGGTGGGACAGGTGCGGCGTCGCGATCTCGAGGCCTTCGACCGCCGACATCACGGAGATCGCCGGCGTGATCACGGCGTCGCCGTAGAACATGCAGGCGCCGAAGATCCCGAGCGCCATCAGCGCGCCCGCGACGCGGGTTTTCGAGTCGAGCGGCCGCAGCGACAGCGCCATCAGCGCGAGCACGCCACCCTCGCCGTTGTTGTCGGCCCGCATCACGAACAGCAGATACTTGATGCCGACCACCAGGATGATCGCCCAGAACAGCAGCGAGATCACACCGAGAATCGAGCCTTCCGTGAGCGGAATGCCGTGTGCGGGGCTGAACGCCTCCTTCAGCGAATACAGCGGGCTCGTGCCGATGTCGCCGAACACGACGCCGATGGCCGCTATCGCAAGCGCCCGCATCGAGTGTTGGTGCGTCGAATGCGCATGGGCTGCGTCGGTCGCCTGGATCGTGTCGTTCATATGAAGCGTAATAATCGGGTCCGGTCGGACAAAACGAGCGCTATTCTACTCGCGCCCCCCTGAAAAACCGTCCTGCCTTGTTGCCCTTAAACCACGTGATCCACGCTGCGCATGCAATCCTGCGCAAGCTGTGGCAGGGCTGCCATCATAGCCGGGGCCGCGCCGTCTGCCTACCACGCGCGCGGATCGCCGTGCCCGCCGGCACGGCGCGCCAATAAAAAACGGCGCCGCAAGCGGCGCCGTACAAGGCTTTCCTTCGATCGGCCGCCGCTTACGCGCCCGAGCCGTCGCGCTGCGCGCGACCGCGCTTGATCCATGCCTCGAGGTTGTGCGGACGAACCGTGTCCCACTCTTCGAACGGCTGATGAATCCACGGATTCGTCGGCAGATACTGTGCGTGATAGTCCGGCTTGACCTTCGAGCAGCCCTTGTACCAGAGCACGGCCGAACGCACGGCCGTGACCGACGGATAGCGCTCCTTCAGGTGCTCCTGCACGCGCGCGAGCGTGACGCCCGAATCGACGAGATCGTCGACCAGCAGCACGTTGCCCGCGAGACTGCCGCGCGTCATCGTGATGTACTGCGCGATGTCGAGCTCGCCCTGCTCGGTGCCGGCCGCTTCGCGGTACGAACTCGTCGCGAGGATCGCGAGCGGGACGTCGTAGATGCGCGACAGCTGGTCGCCGACGCGCAGGCCGCCGCGCGCAAGGCACAGGATCTGGTCGAACTTCCAGCCCGATTCATGCACCTGCAGCGCGAGCAGCTCGATCAGACGATGGTATTCGTCCCAGCCTACCCACAGGTTCTTGTCGTCATTGCGCGGATCGGTCATCAAGTCTGCCGCCGTCATCGTGATTTGCTGCGTCATGCTGAGAATTACACCTTGAACGGATGGCGAAGCAGGATCGTCTCGTCGCGATCCGGCCCCGTCGAAACCATGTCGACCGGCACGCCGGCCACTTCCTGGACACGGGTCAGGTAGGCCTGCGCATTCGCCGGCAGCGCGTCCCACGTCTTGATGCCGACGGTGCTTTCCTTCCAGCCGGCGAACGTTTCGTACACGGGCTCGCAACGCGCGACGTCGGCCGCACCGCGCGGCAGGATGTCCACGTCCTTGCCGTCGATCTTGTAGCCGACGCACAGCTTGACTTCATCGAGGCCGTCGAGCACGTCGAGCTTCGTCATGCACAGGCCCGACACGCCGTTGATCTGGATCGAGCGGCGCAGTGCCGCTGCGTCGAGCCAGCCGGTGCGGCGCGGACGGCCGGTGACCGAGCCGAATTCCTTGCCGACGTTCGCGAGCGTGACGCCGACCTGGTCCTGGCGCTGCGGGTTGTCCGCGTCGTACAGTTCGCTCGGGAACGGGCCCGAGCCGACGCGCGTGCAGTACGCCTTCGTGATGCCGAGGATGTAGTTCAGCTTCTGCGGACCGACGCCGGCGCCGGCCGATGCGGCACCCGCGACGCAGTTGCTCGACGTGACGAACGGATAGGTGCCGTGGTCGATGTCGAGCAGCGTGCCTTGCGCGCCTTCGAACAGCAGGTTCTGACCGGCGTTGTTCGCGTCGTACAGGCGGCGCGACACGTCGGCCACCATCGGCTTCAGGCGATCGGCATAGCCGAGCATCGTGTCGAGCGTGGCCTGGAAATCGACGGCCGCGCCACCCAGGTACTGGGTCAGCACGAAGTTGTGGAAATCGAGGTTTTCGCGCAGGCGGTCGGCGAAGGTCTTCGCGTCGAACAGGTCCTGCACGCGCAGCGCGCGGCGGCCGACCTTGTCTTCGTACGCCGGGCCGATGCCGCGGCCGGTCGTACCGATCTTGCCCGCGCCCTTGCGCGCTTCGCGCGCCTGGTCGATCGCGATGTGGTACGGCAGGATCAGCGTCGTGGCTTCAGAGATGAACAGGCGATCGCGCACGTTCACGCCGGCCTCTTCCAGCTCGCCGATTTCCTTGAACAGTGCCTCGGGGGACAGGACGACGCCGTTGCCGATGTAGCAGGCGACGCCTTCACGCATGATGCCCGACGGAATCAGGCGCAAGATGGTTTTCTTGCCGCCGATGATGAGGGTGTGGCCGGCGTTGTGACCGCCCTGGAAACGCACGACGCCCTGAGCGTGGTCCGTCAGCCAGTCGACGATCTTGCCCTTGCCTTCATCACCCCATTGCGTTCCCACGACGACGACATTGCGCCCGGGAGTCACGTTCACTGCGCTGGCAGACATGTTGATTCGTTAGCTGGTTAAAAACGTATTCTACCTATGTTCGCGGGCGATTCCGAATTTTTCCGTTTCGCTTCAACGATATGCACGCCGAACGACGGCCCGCGAACGCCTGTTTAACGGGGTTCGACCACCCACGCGCCGTCACGCTCGACGAGCGAACGGTCGCAGGCGAACTCGTCGAGCACGTGGTCGTGTCCCGGCAAGGCCTGGATCACGACCTCGCCCGCGTCGCGCAGCGCCGCCACTGCCGCGCTCAGCGCGTCGTCCTGCGCCCAAGGCGCCAAAATCGCGGTGCCGCGCGCCTCGACCGGCGAAATCCGCGCAAGCTCGCGCAGGTCGAGCGAGAAGCCCGTCGCCGGGCGGGCGCGGCCGTAGGCCTGGCCCACGTGGTCGTACCGGCCGCCGCGCGCGATCGCGTTCGGCACGCCGTCGATGTACGCCGTAAACATCGCGCCGCTGTGGTACGCGTAGCCGCGCAGGTCGGCGAGATCGATCGCCACCTCGACGCCCTTCGCTTGCGCCGCAAGCTGCGCAAGATCGTCGAGCGCACGCGTGATCTCGGGCAGCACCGGCAGACGCACACGCGCCTCGTCGAGCACGCTCGCGTCGCCGTACAGATGCGGCAGCGCACGCAGCGCCGCGCGCGTGTCGGCGCCGAGATCGTCGGTGAGTTCGTTCAGCAGCGGCACGTCCTTGCCCGACAGCGCGTCGTACAGCGCCTCGCCGCGCTCGGCAGCCTGCGCATCACGCGCGAGCAACGCCGCGAGCACGCCCGCGTGGCACAGGTCCAGGCGGATGCGCGACAACCCCGCGAGGTGTAGCGCGTCGAGCATCAGCTGCTGGATCTCGAGATCGGCTTCCAGCCCGGCGTGCCCGTAGATTTCGGCGCCGATCTGGATCTGTTCGCGCGTCGCGTGCAGCCCGCGAGGACGCGTATGCATCACGTGGCCGGCATAGCAGAGGCGCGTCACGCCCTGGCGGTTCAGCAGGTGCGCGTCGATGCGCGCGACTTGCGGCGTGATGTCCGCGCGCAGGCCGAGCGTGCGGCCCGACAGCTGGTCGACCAGCTTGAAGGTGCGCAGGCGCAGGTCGTTGCCGCCGCTCGTCAGCAGCGATTCGAGGTATTCGAGCAACGGCGGCATCACCATTTCGTAGCCGTACGAACGGAAGCGGTCGAGCAGCCTGCGGCGCAGCTCCTCGATCTTGCGCGCTTCCGACGGCAGCACGTCGGCGATATTCTCGGGAAGTAACCAGGTCGACATCGGTACGGTCCTACGACGGGAAACAGGGCGCGACATGCGCGCCGCGAAATGAATCGGAAATCGGCAATCGGGCGGAACGAACGGCGGGTGCGCCGTCCGGATCAGGTGGCGAGCAGCAGCAGGACGAGCCCGAGCGCCATCACGATGAGCCCGCCGATCCGGATATGATGCGGCGGCCGCTCCGCTATTCTACGAAACGTGTCGCGCCAGGCGACGGGAAACACGAAGGGGAACGCCCCCTCGATGATCAGCATCAGTGCTACCGCGAGCAACAACGAGCCAGCCAGGTCCATGCGAGCGACGGCGCCGCTCGACGCGGCGCCCCAAGGTCAGTGTTTGCGGGGAGCGGGTGCCGCCGGTGCGGCACCGCCCGTCGGGCTGCGCATGAAACGGAAAAACTCGCTGTCGGGGTCGACGACGATGATGTCGTTGCGCTTGAAGGTATTCCGGTAAGCCTGCAGGCTCGCGTAGAACTGGTAGAACTGCGGATCGCGGCCGAACGCATCGGCGGCGATCGACGCAGCCTTCGCGTCGCCCTCGCCCTTGATCGTCTGCGCGGACTTGTACGCATTCGCGAGCACCGCCTGCTGTTCGCGTTCCGCGTCGGCCTTGATCTGCTCGACATCGGCGGCGCCATCCGCGCGCACCTGTGCGGCCTGGTCGCGCAGCGCGGCAATCATCCGCTGATAGACGGCATCCGTCTGCGCAGCCGGCAAGTCGACACGCGTCAACTGCACGTCGACCACGTCGACGCCGAAGCCCGATGCCGTCGCCCGCACCGCGTCGCGCGCCGCATTGGCGATCTCGCGCTGCCCGCCGAGCGCGTCGTCGAGCGCGCGCTTGCCGAACGCGTCGCCGAGTGCGCTCTTCAGCGCGCCGGCCAGGCGGTCGGCGGCCGCCGCCGGGTCACCGCCCGTCGCCGCGAAATACTTCATCGGATCGCTGATCCGATACTTGACCGCATACGCGACGAGCAGGTCGTGCTTGTCTTCGGTCGCCAGTTGCAGCGGATCCGACGACTCGAGCGATTGCAGGCGCGTGTCGATCAGCGTCGCCGTCTGCAGCGGCGGCGGCAGCTTGAAATGGATGCCGGGGCCCGCGAGTTCGGGTTGCGCGCCGTCGCGGCCCGACAGCACGGCCGCATGGCGCGGATCGACGGTGAGGACGGTCGACGACGCCGCGAAAGCGGCGATCACGATTGCGACGACGAGCGCAATGATTCGGTTCATGTTCTGCGCTCCCCGTTACTTCGTATCGTCTTCACGCGAGCGGCTGCGGAACGCTTCGCGCGACCGCAGCACGTCGCTGCCCGGTGCGGGCGCCGCCGCGGCCGAAGCCGCGCTCGCGGGTGCGCTCGCCGCGGCGGCGGCCGGCGCCGACGTCGCGTCGGGCGCGGATGCGCCGGCGGGCGTCGCGGCATTCGTCGCATTCGCGGCGTTTTGTCGCCCCTGCTCGACGAGCTTGTCGAGCGGCAGGTACACGACGCTGTTGCCGCCCTTGTTGCCGACGAACACCTTCGTCGCGTTCGAATAGATTTCCTGCATCGTCTCGAGATACATCCGCTCGCGGATCACCGCGGGCGCCTTCGAATACTGTGCATAGACCTGCTTGAACCGGTCGGCGTCGCCTTCGGCCTGCGTGACCACGCGATCGGCATACGCCTTCGCTTCATCGGCAAGTTTCGCGGCGTCGCCCTGCGCCTTCGGCAGCAGATCGTTCGCGTAGGCCTGCGCGGCACGCTTCGCGGCTTCGCGATCATCGCGCGCCTTCGCGACTTCGGCGTACGCGGCCTGCGTCTGCTCGGGCGCCGCGACGCTCTGCATCGTGACGGCCGTCACCTCGAGCCCCGACTGATAGCGATCGAGATCGCGCTGGATCGCGGCGGACAGCTGCGCGCGCAGCGCGTCGCGGTCCTGGTTCAGCATGTCGGCCGCGCTGCGCGTGCCGACGATCGCGCGCACTGCGGCCTGGGCGGCCTGCGACACGCTGCGCTCGGGATCGACGCTGCGGAACAGGTAATCGGTTGCCGAACGGATCCGGTACTGGACGACGAAACGCACGTCGACGATGTCGGCATCGCGCGTCAGCATCGCCGCTTCCTTCACGTTCGCGAGACGCACGACGTTGTTGCGGCCGATCTCGATCGAACGGACCTGCGACGTGTCGACGATCTCATGCAACGCGAACGGATACGGCGCGCGCCAGTGCACGCCCTGTCCGACCGTGCCGGACAGCTTGCCGAACTGCAGCACGACGCCCGTCTGGCCTTCCTGCACGACGAACAGCCCGCTGCCCGCGTAGACCGCGACCAGCACGCCGATCACGATGCCGACGCCGACACGCGCGGCCCGGCCGTTGTCGGGCCGGAAGCCGTTGCCGCCCTTGCCGCCGAACAGGCCGCTCAGACGCCGGTTGAAGTTGCGCCACATCTCGTCGAGATCGGGCGGACCGTCACCGTCGCCACCGGGCGGACGCTTCGATTCGTTCACACGCGGACGGGATCCGTCGTTGCCCTTGCCTTCGCCGCGTCCCCAGCGGGGATCGTTGATCGACAGCAAGGCGCGCATCCGCCGCCAGGTACTCCGCTCGTTGTATTCGTTCACCAGAGTTTGTTCACCAGATTAGACGCCGGCGAACCGGCCGGGACCGGTTAGCGCCCGTGTTCGGAAATCGTGTGGTCTTCGTGTGGTTCAGCGGGTGCGCCGTCGAGCGCGACGTTGGGTAACGTCGCGCCGGTAAGGTGTTCCGCGGAGGCGATCTCGGCGATGGCGGCACGCAACGCGTCAAGACCCTGACCGGTGCGTGCGCTCAAAAAGACGCGCGAAATATTACCATACTCGTCCCGCTCGACCGCGTCGCCGCGGGCCGCCAGCTCAGGCACCGCATCGATCTTGTTGAACACCAGCACCTGCCGGATCGTGTCCGCGCCGATCTCGTGCAGCACGCCGTTCACCTGCTCGATCTGTTCGAGCCGCACCGCGCTCGATGCGTCGACCACGTGCAGCAGCAGATCCGCATGAATCGTTTCCTCGAGGGTCGCGCGGAACGCTGCAACCAGCTGGTGAGGCAGTTCGCGAATGAATCCGACCGTATCGGACACGACGATCTGACCAGCCTCGTCGCCGAGGTACACGCGTCGCGACGTCGTATCGAGCGTGGCGAACAGCTGGTCGGCCGCATAAGCCTGCGCTTTCGTCAGCGCATTGAACAGCGTCGACTTGCCCGCGTTCGTATAGCCGACGAGCGACACCGACATCGTGCCGCTGCGTGCGCGCTGGCGACGCTGCGTGCTGTGCTGCCGGCGCAGCCGGTCGAGCCGCGACTTCAGCATCTTGATGCGCTCGCCGATCAGCCGGCGGTCGGTTTCGAGCTGGGTTTCGCCGGGGCCGCGCAGGCCGATACCGCCCTTTTGCCGCTCCAGGTGGGTCCACGCGCGAATCAGCCGGGTCGACAGGTATTGCAGCTGCGCGAGCTCGACCTGCAGCTTGCCTTCGTGACTGCGGGCGCGCTGCGCGAAGATGTCGAGGATGAGGCTCGTGCGATCGACCACCCGCCTGTTAAGCGCCTGCTCCAGATTGCGTTGCTGGGCCGGTGCCAGTGCGTGGTTGAAGATGACGATTTCGACGTTGTGCGCGTCGCAGGCAAGCCGCAATTCTTCGGCTTTGCCGCTGCCGATGAACATCTTGGCATCGGGGCTGGCGCGACGACCTGTGAGGGTGACGGCGGGACGGGCCCCCGCACTGGAGGCGAGAAGACTGAGTTCTTCGAGACTGGCTTCGAAATCGGTCTTGCCGAAGTCGATGCCGACGAGCGCTGCGTTGATCAAATTATCGGGTGTCAAGATAAGGCGGCTGGCATCGGTCGCTCGCGGCGACCGGATGCCGGCCGCTGCGATGGGTTAGGACGAGGCTTCCGCGTCCGGGTGGAAATTCACCGGGCGCGCCGGCACGACCGTCGAGATGGCGTGCTTGTAGACCATCTGGGTCACCGTATTACGGAGCAACACGACGTACTGGTCGAACGATTCAATGTTCCCTTGCAGCTTGATGCCGTTGACGAGATAGATCGAAACGGGAACGTGCTCTTTGCGCAGTGCGTTCAAAAACGGGTCTTGTAACAATTGCCCTTTGTTGCTCATGGCGTACTCCATCTTTTTTTGCAGGTTGATCTGGATTGGCGACGAAGAAAAAGAGATCCGGCGCCAATCGCTACACTATAGCTGATTTTGCCTGCCCCGCCCGGGCGTAGGCCATGCGGCCTATCCCTTGCAGGACCTGCTTCAGCCCTTGTCCGCGTACGGGTTGTTCGACGAACGGAACTCTATGCGCAATGGAGTCCCGGTCAGTGAGAAAGTTTCGCGGAATCGGTTTTCGAGGTAACGCTTGTAGGTTTCCGTCACCGCGTCGAGCGCGTTGCCGTGGATGACGATCAGCGGCGGATTCTGGCCGCCCTGGTGCGCGTAGCGCAGCTTCGGACGCACCGGGCCGCGACGACGCGGCTGCTGGAACTCGACGGCCTCGATCAGCGCGCGCGTGAGCTTCGGCGTCGGCAGCTTCGCCATCGCCGCCGCGTACGCGTCGTCGACCGAACGCATCAGCGCGCCGATGCCGGTCTTCTTCGCGGCCGAAATGTAGTGCGACTTCGCGAAGTCGAGGAATTTCAGCTTGCGGGTCAAATCCGCTTTCGCGCGGTCGCGCGCGTGGTCGTCGAGACCGTCCCACTTGTTGACGCCGATCACGAGCGCGCGGCCCTGCTCGACGACGAAGCCGGCGATGTGCGCGTCCTGGTCGGAAATGTCCTGCTGCGCATCCAGCAGAAGAATGACGACGTTCGCGTCGGAGATCGACTGCAGCGTCTTCACGACCGAGAACTTCTCGATCGCCTCGAACACCTTGCCGCGGCGTCGCAGGCCCGCGGTATCGATCAGCGTGTATTTCTTGCCGTTACGCTCGAAGTCGACGTAGATCGAATCGCGCGTCGTGCCCGGCATGTCGAACGCGATCACACGGTCCTCGCCGATCAGCGCGTTCACGAGCGTCGACTTGCCGACGTTCGGGCGGCCGACGATCGCGATCTTGATGCCGCGCGACGGGTCGTCCTCGTCCGCTTCCTCGGGCTGGCCCGCGTACGCGACTTCCAGCGCCTCGTTGATCATGTCGGTCACGCCGTCGCCGTGCGCGGCCGAGATCGCGCGCGGATCGCCGAGGCCGAGCTCGTAGAAGTCGGTCGCGACCGCCGTGTACTTCATCCCCTCGGCCTTGTTGACGACCAGGAAGATCGGCCGGCCGGTCTTGCGCAGGTAGTCGGCGATCGACTTGTCCTGCGGCGCGAGCCCGTTACGACCGTCGACGATGAACACGACGACGTCGGCTTCCTCGACGGCCTGCCGCGTCTGGCGCGCCATCTCGTGCAGGATGCCGTCCTTCGCGACGGGCTCGAAGCCGCCGGTATCGACGACCAGGTACGGCCGTGCGCCGACGCGCCCTTCGCCGTAATGGCGATCGCGCGTCAGGCCCGGCAAGTCGGCGACCAGCGCATCGCGCGAGCGCGTGAGCCGGTTGAACAGCGTGGATTTCCCCACATTGGGGCGCCCAACGAGGGCAATGACCGGTTTCATCTGTGTTTTCTACGGTGATGCGCAGCAGCGGGAGGCCCGCTGCTGCGGGCGGCTGCGCTGAATGAAAATATCACGAATTCGCGCCGCGCCGGATGCGCGCGCCGGGCGCGCGGTGCGCGCCGTCGTCTTTCGTTGCGAACTGCCTTTCAAATACCGAGCGGCCGGGGACACCGGCCGCCTTCATGTCGCGCGACCGCAGCGCGCGGGACAAGCCCGCCGCGCCACGATTGCGCTTGTTGCGTGCGCGTCAGCGCGGACGGAATCCGTACAGGCCACCGTCCTTGGTCTGCACGACGAGCGTATTGCCCGCCAGGACCGGCGCCGCGGTAATCGCGCTGCCGTCCGTCTTCATCCGGGCGATGAAGCTGCCGTCCTCGCGCGACAGGAAGTGCACGAAGCCCTTGTAGTCGCCCATCACGACCGCATGGCCGAGCAGGTACGGCACGCCGACGTCGCGGCTCTTCAGCTTGTCGTTGCGCCAGAGCGGGTTGCCGCTCGCCGCGTCGTAGGCCGTGACGACCGACCAGTCGTCGCCGCCGGCGACGACCGAATCGTCCTGCGCGAGACCGCTGCGGCTCGAGAACGCCTTTTCCCACAGCGGACGGCCCGAGTTCGCGTCGAAGCAGCCGAGCTGGCCCTGGAACGTGACCGCGCACGCCTGGGCACCCACGAGCGTCGGCGGACCGCTGACGTCGTTGATGCGCTCGACTTCGGTCACGCCCTTCGGGAACGACACGGGCGTCTGCCAGAACGGCTCGCCCGTCTGCAGGTTGATCGCGACCAGACCGCCGCCGGGGAAGCCCGCCAGCACGGCCGCATCGCCCGCGAACGTCATGCCGGCCGACACGCGCAGGTTCAGCGGCACCGCGCGGTTGCGGTAGTTCCACTTCTGCTCGCCCGTCTGCCCGTTGAACGCGATCACCTGACCGTCGATCGTGCGCACGATCACGAGGCCGTTGCCGACCAGCGGCGGCGAGAAGATCTCGCCCTGCACGCTCGTCTTCCACAGCTGCTTGCCGTCCGGGCCGAGGACGAACACACCGCCCTTGAGCGCGCCGACGGCAGTCAGGTTGCCGTCGCTGCCGACCCCGGCCGACAGGTCCGAACCGACCTTCGAGCGCCACAGCGTCTGGCCCGTCTTCGCGTCGATCTTCTCGACCGAACCGTTCTCGCCCGCCGCGTAGACGGCGTCGCCCACGGCCACCGGCGAGAACAGGTAGCGCCCGCCCTTGCCGACGCTCGCCTTCCAGACCTGTTGCACGTCCAAGACGGGCTTGAACTCGGTGAGCGGCGTCGGCACGCGGCGCACGTCCTTCGACGACGAGCAGGCCGCCAATGCCAGGACAGCCGCCGCGCAGGCTACGGGCACAGCGTAACGTTTCAGCAAATTCATCGGTTAGCGAAGCAGAGTTAAGAGGTTGAGGGGGCTGCGATCAGCCGCCGAGCGCATCGAGCTTGAACTGCACGAGCTGGCGCGCGGACTGGTCGTCCTGCGACAGGCCGGCGAGCGCGAGCTTGTACGCGGCGCGCGCATCGTCGGTCTTGCCTTGCGCCGCGAGCAGATCGCCGCGGCGATCGGCCACGAGGCCCTTGAATGCATCCACCGGCGTGCCGGACAGCAGCGCGAGGCCCGCGTCGTACGCCTTCTCGTCGAGCAGCAGCGACGCGAGACGCAGCTTCGCGATCTGCTTGTACTCGTCGTCCTTGGCGTGATCGGCGGCCCATTGCAGCTGCGCCTTCGCGCCGGCGGCATCGCCGGCCGCGTACAACGTCTTCGCCGCCGTGAGCGCGGTCATCTGCGCATACGGCGTGCTGCCGAACTTGTCTTCCATGTCGGCGGCCGCACGGGCCATCGTCGCCTTGTCGTTCGCGGCAGCGGCCTTCTGCACCTGCTCGTACAACCCGGAAGCCTCGGCGGCCTGACGGCGCTGCCAGTAATTCCAGCCGTTGAAACCGGCCGCGACGACCAGCGCCGCGAGCACGATCCACGTCGTGAGGTTACCCCAGCGGGCCCACCACGCCTTCAGACTTTCAATCGATTCTTGTTCGTCGTGATAACTCATCGGCGAGCGATTCCTTCCATTTCAGGCTTTTCTTGTCGAGCGAATGCCAGCGCGATCAGTCGTCGCCGTCTTCGGCGGATGCAACCATCGCATTGATTAGGAATTCGGTCAAGCTTTCGACCGGTACGGTCTGCTGAACGTTCTTTTCCCCGTCCTCGCCCGCGCCGCGCAGCGCTTTCACGCCCACCGTGCCGTTCGCGACCTCTTCTTCGCCGAAGATCACCGCGAACGCGGCACCGCTCGCATCGGCCCGCTTCATCTGCGACTTGAAGCTTGCCGGGCCGCCGTCGGCGCTGCAGTGGAAAATCACGTCGAGGCCCGTATCGCGCAGGCGCTCGGCCGCGATGAACGCCTGTTCGCGCGCCGTCTCGCCCTGGTGCACCACGTACACGTCGACACCTTCCTGCTCGGGCGCGAGATCCTCTTCCTTCAGCAGTTCGAGAATGCGCTCGATGCCCATCGCCCAGCCGCACGCGGCGGTCGGCTTGCCGCCGAGCTGCTCGATCAGCGGATCGTAGCGGCCGCCCGCCGCGACCGTGCCCTGCGCGCCGAGCTTGTCGGTCACCCACTCGAACACGGTCAGGTTGTAGTAGTCGAGGCCGCGCACGAGACGCGGGTTGATCTTGAACGGGATGTTGTTCGCGAGCAGCAGGCGCTGCAGCCCTTCGAAGTGGGCACGCGACTCGTCGCCGAGGAAGTCGATCAGCTTCGGCGCGTTCTGCGCGATTTCCTGCAGCGCCGGGTTCTTCGTGTCGAGCACGCGCAGCGGGTTAGTATACAGGCGACGCTTCGCGTCCTCATCCAGCACGTCGGCGAACTGCTCGAGATACTTGATCAGTTCGACGCGGTGCGCGGCACGCTCTTCGGCGAGGCCGAGCGAGTTGATCTCGAGCTTGATGCCGGTCAGGCCGAGGTCGTCCCACAGGCGCTGGCACATCATGATGATCTCGGCATCCGCATCCGGGCCCGCGAAGCCGAGCGCCTCGACGCCGACCTGGTGGAACTGGCGGTAGCGACCGCGCTGCGGACGCTCGTGACGAAACATCGGGCCGATGTACCACAGGCGCTTCGGGCCGTCGTACAGCATGTTGTGCTCGATCGACGCGCGCACGACCGCCGCGGTGTTCTCCGGGCGCATCGTCAGGTTCTCGCCGTTCAGCGCATCGGTGAAGCTGTACATCTCCTTCTCGACGATGTCCGTGACTTCGCCGATGCCGCGCGTGAAGAGCTGCGTGTGTTCGACGATCGGCGTGCGGATGTTCTGGTAGCCGTACGCGCGCAGCAGCGATTTCACGGTAGCTTCGAAGAACTCCCAGAGGCCGGCATCCTGCGGGAGGATGTCGTTCATGCCCTTGACGCCGGTGAGCTTCTCGATCTTGCGTTTCTGTTCAGTCATCGTTCGTGTGTGTGGACGAATTTAGTTCAGGGCCTCGGTACGGCCGTAATTGCGTGCGACGTAGTCGCTGACGATCTGCTGGAATTCCTCGGCGATCCGCTCGCCGCGCAGCGTCTTGACCTTCTCGCCGTCGATGAAGACGGGCGCGGCCGGGTTCTCGCCCGAACCCGGCAGGCTGATGCCGATGTTCGCGTGCTTCGATTCGCCCGGGCCGTTGACGATGCAGCCCATCACCGCGACGTTCATCTTCTCGACACCCGGATATTCCTTGCGCCAGACCGGCATCTGCTCGCGCAGGTAGGTCTGGATCTGCATCGCGAGTTCCTGGAACAGCGTACTCGTCGTGCGGCCGCAGCCCGGGCATGCGATCACCATCGGCGCGAACGAGCGCAGGCCCATCGTCTGCAGGATTTCCTGGCCGACGATCACTTCGCCGGTGCGCGACGCGCCCGGTTCCGGCGTCAGCGAAATGCGGATCGTGTCACCGATCCCTTCCTGCAGCAGCACGCCGAGCGCGGCCGTCGACGCGACGATGCCCTTCGAGCCCATGCCGGCCTCGGTCAGCCCGAGATGCAGCGCGAAGCCGCAGCGGCGGCCGAGTTCGCGGTACACCGCGATCAGGTCCTGCACGCCGCTGACCTTGCACGACAGCACGATGCGATCGCGGCCGAGGCCCAGCTCGACCGCGCGCTCGGCCGAGCCGATCGCCGACTGGATCAGCGCTTCGTACATCACGCTCTGCGCATCCCACGGCTGCGAGCGCGCGCCGTTCTCGTCCATCATGCGCGCGAGCAGGTCCTGGTCGAGGCTGCCCCAGTTCACGCCGATCCGCACCGGCTTGTCGTACTTCGCCGCGGCTTCGATCATCTGCGCGAACTGCGTGTCGCGCTTCGCGCCCTGGCCGACGTTGCCCGGGTTGATCCGGTACTTCGACAGCGACTCCGCGCAGCCCGGGTAGTCGCGCAGCAGCAGGTGGCCGTTGTAGTGGAAATCGCCGACGAGCGGGACGGTCACGCCCATCCGGTCGAGCTGCTCGCGGATCGCCGGCACGGCGGCCGCGGCCTCCGGCGTATTGACCGTGATGCGCACCAGTTCGGAGCCCGCGTTCGCGAGTTCCTTGATCTGGATCGCCGTGCCGATCGCGTCGGCCGTGTCGGTATTCGTCATCGACTGCACGCGCACCGGCGCATCACCGCCGATTGTCACGAGCTGCCCGCCCCAACGAACATCCACCGCATGCGACACGCGACGCGGCTGATGCCCGCCGAACACCGGCTCGGTTGAACAAATCTGACTGCTGCGTGGGGATTGAGCTTCGGATTGCATCGATAGATCCATTTACGCGGAATGCGCCGCGAGGCGGCGCATGAATTGAAAAAGCGCCGTGCCCTCGCGGCCTGTCCGGGACAGGCCTGCGCCACGGCGCTTGACGTCAGGGCAGCGTGAACCGCGCCACGTTACCCCGCGCTGCCGAATATTTTGCCGGATCGACCGGCTTTCCGTCGAACGCGACCGTATCAAGGCCTGCCTTGTTGCCGATCGTGACCTTGAACGGACCGTCGCCGGCGACCTGCTTCGTCTCGCCGGCCCGCACCAGCGCCGAGAACAGTTCCTTGCCGCTCTTGTCGCGCACGCTGAACCAGCAATCCTGCTTGACCTTCAGTTCGACCATCGACTGGCCTGCCGCGACCACGACGCTCGCGGGCTGGGCCGGCACGGCCGCGCTGCTCGCCGCGGCCGGCGCGACGACCGGTTGCGACGCGGGCACGGCGGCCGTCGGGGCCGAGGCCGGAGCCGGAGCAGCCGACGCAACGGCCTGCGGCGCCACGGCGGATGCCGCAACCTGCGCCGGGGCTTCGTTGACGGCTGCCGCCGACGCGCCGCCCGCGGCTGCCGCTTCGACGGAAGACGCCGCCGGCGCGCTGGCCGCCGACGCGTGTTCGGTACCGCCGCCCTTGAAGCGCGCGAGCCAGCTCGACGAATCGCCGCCAGTGTGCCACATGAGTACCGCGATCACCGCGACGACGACGATCGCCGTCCCCCACAGCCACGGATGATGGTGCGACGACCCGCCAAGCGGAATCGACACGCGGCCGCGCGGCAGATCCGTCCCCGACGACGCGGGCATCGACAGATCGACTTCCTGCACGCCACGCTCGCGGCGCAATGCATGGGCGAACGGCTCCGGATCGACGCCGAGCATCTTCGCGTAGCTGCGCACGACGCCGAGCGCGAACGTCACGCCGGGCAAATGGCTGATGTCGCCAGCCTCGAGCGCACGCAGCTTCTGCGGAGCGACCTTGAGCCGCGCCGACACGTCGTCGACCGTCCAGCCCTTCGCCTCCCGGAGCTGCGCCAGCCGGCTGCCGACGGCCGCCAGCGTTTCAAGCCCCGCCGGTGCCGGCTTCGCGGCATTCGTCTCTGCGCCGTTGGTCGGCTGCGGCTCACTCATCCTTGTCCTCGCGTCGATTCTTCTTCACTGGCGGGCGCCGCCGGCTCCCGCAACTGTCCATATCATGCGCGGCGCCGAGGCGCCGCGACCGATCGCTATTCGCGTGTTGTACCGCAAGAAGTCCAGGCATCCGCACCCATGCGGCCCCGACCAGGCGTCCCCGTCAGATCGCCCGAACTTCGATGATTTTTGCTGCTGCGCCCGTTCGCTCCGCCAGGCGCGTGCGGTCCTTCACGGCGCCGGCCAGCTGGCCGCACGCGGCGTCGATGTCGTCGCCGCGCGTCTTGCGCACGGTCGTGACGACACCCGCGTCGATGAGGACCTGTGCAAAGCGCTTGATCTGCTCCGGCTTCGAGCGGATGAGGCCCGATTCCGGAAACGGATTGAACGGGATCAGGTTGAACTTGCAGGGCACGTCACGCGTGACGGCCAGCAGTTCGCGCGCATGCGCTTCGGTGTCGTTGACGCCGTCGAGCATGCAGTATTCGAAAGTAATGAAGTCGCGCGGTGCGACTTTCAGATAGCGCTGGCACGCGGCCATCAGCTCGCGAAGCGGATGCTTCTTGTTGAGCGGCACCAGTTCGTCGCGCAGCGCATCGTTCGGCGCGTGCAGCGAAACGGCGAGCGCGACCGGCAATTCGGCGCCGAGGCGGTCCATCATCGGCACCACGCCGGACGTCGACAACGTGACGCGGCGGCGCGACAGGCCGTACGCGTTGTCGTCGAGCATCAGCCGCATCGCGGGCACGACCGCGCTGTAATTCAGCAGCGGCTCGCCCATGCCCATCATCACCACGTTGGTGACGACCCGTTCGGCCTTGCCGTTCGGACCGGGTGCGCGACCCAGCGACGCACGCAGCGCAAACTCGGCCATCCGGAGCTGACCGATGATTTCGGCTGTCGACAGGTTGCGGGAGAAGCCCTGCTTGCCCGTCGAGCAGAAGCGGCAGTTGACCGCGCACCCGGCCTGCGACGACACGCACAGCGTGCCGCGCGTCTCTTCCGGGATGAAAACGGTTTCGACCGCATTGCCGTTTCCGACGTCGATCAGCCACTTGCGCGTGCCGTCGGTGGAAACGTGATCGCTGACGATATCGGGCATCACGATCGACGCGCGGCCCTTGAGCTTTTCTCTCAGGGACTTCGCGAGATCGGTCATGCCGTCGAAATCGCCGGCGTTGTACTGATGGATCCAGCGCTGCAACTGCTTGGCGCGGAACGGCTTCTCGCCGAGGCTGCCGCAGTACGCGACAAGACCCTCGGCATCGAAGTCGAGAAGATTGACGGAAGTTTCGCTCGTCATGATGTGCTGCCTTGCCGCGTGCGCTGAATCCTGCCTACTTGTTGCCAGCCAGGGCTTAGCGCGAGTAGACGTTCATTTCCGGGAAGAAGAACGCGATTTCGACCGCGGCCGTTTCGGCAGCGTCCGAGCCGTGCACGGCGTTCGCGTCGATGCTGTCGGCGAAGTCGGCGCGGATCGTGCCCTTTTCCGCCTTCTTCGGATCCGTCGCGCCCATCAGGTCGCGGTTCTTCAGGATCGCGCCTTCACCTTCCAGAACCTGGATCATCACCGGGCCCGAGATCATGAAATCGACGAGGTCCTTGAAGAACGGACGTGCTGCGTGAACTGCGTAGAACTTCTCTGCGTCCGCACGCGACAGGTGTGCCATGCGCGATGCGACGATCTTCAGGCCGGCGCCTTCGAAACGGCTGTAGATCTGGCCGATCACGTTCTTTGCCACCGCATCCGGCTTGATGATCGACAGGGTGCGCTCGATTGCCATAAAAACTCCAAGAAATTAAGAAGTTACAGGTTCAAATGAATCCGCTATTGTAGCACGATCCCGTGTATCATTGCGATTGAACCCTTACACGAGTGAAAGGTTCCAAATCCATATGTTTTTTGCGCCGCCCGGCATTGAAACCTCGCGGCACGGAACGTATCTTAGCCATAGCTGCTCCGGTTTGCTGCGCCGCACACCGCGCGCGCCGAACCGGCCCCGGACGCCCATGCGTTCAATGTTAGGAGAAACCATGAACGACTATCCGTACAATTTCGGCCGCGGCGGCTCCGTCAGCACCGCGGAGGTTCGCAATCGCGTGCTGCGGAACACGTACTGGCTGCTCGCGCTGTCGATGGTGCCGACGGTGCTGGGGGCATGGGTCGGCGTCGCGACGGGATTCTCGCTGTTCGCGGCCACGAGCCCGATGATGAGCCTGCTCGCGTTCTTCGCAATCGCGTTCGGCTTCATGTTCGCGATCGAGCGGACGAAAAACAGCGCGGCCGGCGTGTTCGTGCTGCTCGGCTTCACGTTCTTCATGGGCCTGATGCTGTCGCGCCTGCTGAGCTTCATCCTCGGCTTCTCGAACGGCCCGTCGCTGATCATGCTCGCGTTCGGCGGCACCGGCATCATCTTCGCCGCGATGGCGACGATCGCCACGGTCAGCAAGCGCGACTTCTCCGGGCTCGGCAAATGGCTGTTCATGGGCGTGATCGTGATCCTGCTGGCGTCGGTCGCGAACATCTTCCTGCAACTGCCGGCGCTGATGCTCACCGTGTCGGTGCTCGCGATCGCGATCTTCTCGGCCTACATGCTGTTCGACGTCCAGCGTGTCGTGAACGGCGGCGAGACGAACTACATCTCGGCCACGCTCGCGATCTACCTCGACCTGTACAACGTGTTCACGAACCTGCTCGCGCTGCTCGGCATCTTCGGCGGCAACCGCAACTGACGTTCGCCGTACCCGATGAAAAAACCGGCCCTCGGGCCGGTTTTTTTACGTCCGCCGCCCGCTCAGTCGCGCTCGAACAGCGCGATCGATTCGACGTGCGACGTATTCGGGAACATGTTCACGACGCCGGCGCCCTTCAGCCGGTAGCCGGCCTCGTGCACGAGTAGGCCTGCGTCGCGCGCGAGCGTCGACGGGTTGCACGACACGTAGACGATGCGCTTCGGCAGCGGGCCTTCGCCGCTCTGCGCGATTTCGGCCAGCGCCTTCGACACCGCGAGCGCGCCTTCGCGCGGCGGGTCGATCAGGAACTTGTCGAAGGCGCCGAGCGCACGCAGGTCGTCGCCCGTCACCTCGAACAGGTTCCGGCACGCGAACGTCGTATGGCCGTCGACGCCGTTCTCGCGCGCATTCGCGAGCGCGCGAGTCGTCAACGTCTCGCTGCCTTCGATGCCCATCACCTCGCGCGACAGCCGCGCGAGCGGCAGCGTGAAGTTGCCGATCCCGCAGAACAGGTCGAGCACGCGATCGTCGCGCGACGGCGCGAGCAGGCGCAGCGCGCGACCCACCAGCACGCGGTTGATCTGATGGTTGACCTGCGTGAAGTCGGTCGGCTTGAACGGCATGCGGATGCCGAACTCAGGCAGCGTATAGTCGAGCGGCACGTCGAGCGGATAGAACGGCGTCACCGTGTCCGGGCCCTTCGGCTGCAGCCAGAACTGCACCTTGTGCTCGTCGGCGAACGCGCGCAGCAGCGCTTCGTCGTCCGCATTGATCGGCTCCAGCACGCGCAGCACCAGTGCCGTGACTTGCGAACCGACCGCGAGCTCGATCTGCGGCATCCGGTCACGGATCGACAGCCCCTCGACCAGCCGGCGCAGCGGCACGAGCATCGCCGACACGTGCGGCGGCAGCACTTCGCAGCTCGTCATGTCGGCGACATAGCTGCTCTTCTTTTCATGGAACCCGACCAGCACGCCGCCCTTCTTCGCGACGTTGCGCACGGTCAGGCGCGCACGGTACCGGTAGCCCCACGACGGGCCGTGGATCGGCGCGAACATCGTCTCGGCGCGCAGCTTCGACAGGTGCCACAGGTTGTCCTCGAGCACGCGCTGCTTGATCGCGACCTGCGCGCGCATGTCGAGGTGCTGCATCGAGCAGCCGCCGCAGGTGCCGAAGAATTTGCATTTCGGCTCCGTGCGCAGCACGCTCGGGCGCAGAACGTCGACAACGGTCGCCTGCTCGTAGCTCGGCTTGCGACGGTAGCTCGAATAGGTCACGCGCTCGCCGGGCAGCGCACCCTCGACGAAGATGACCTTGCCCGGCGTGCCGTCCTCGGTCGCCGTGCGGCCGACACCGCGCGCTTCCATGTCGAGCGATTCGATCTCGAGAACCGGGGCAGGCCCGGGCGCGACGGGCGCATTTTTCGATTTGCGCGCAGAAGTGGGGACGGCTTCGGACACCAGCTTTTCCTGACAAAACGTTGAAGAAGGCGAGATTGTAGACGACGAAAGCCCGCGTCGCCCGCTTTCGTGGCGCAAGCGTCAATACTGACGCCTCTGCCGCGCCGCGTCATGCGGGAACGACCTGCAGGCAGCCCGCCGCCGGCCCGCATGCGCGGCCTCTCGCGAGCTCAGCCGGCGGCACACGTTCTGCTCACAACAGACTCAGGAGACTCGGGAGAATCGACCATGCGACTGATCGACTGGAACATCCAATGGGGTCGGGACGCGGACGGCGTCGTCGACCTGCCGCGCACGATCGCCGCCGCTCGCCGGCTTGGCGACTTCGACGTGCTGTGCCTGCAGGAAGTCACGCGCGGTTTCGGCGCACTGCCCGGCCAGCCCGGCCCCGACCAGTTCGCCGAACTGGCGGCGTTGCTGCCCGGTTATGCGATCGTCGAAGCGGTCGGCGCCGACCTGCCGCCGCTCGAACCCGGCGCACCGCGCCGCCAGTTCGGCAATGCGGTCGCGACCCGGCTGCCGATCGGGCGCGTGCTGCGCCAATTGCTGCCGTGGCCGGCAGACGCCGACGCGCCTTCCATGCCGCGCGTCGCGCTCGACGTCGAACTGGTGTTACCGTCGGGTCGGCTGCGGGTCGTCACGACGCATCTGGAATTCTATTCGGCGCGCCAGCGACTCGCGCAGGTCGACGCATTGCGCGCCCGGCACCGCGAAGCGTGTGCGCATGCCGACCAGCCTGCGCCGGCCGAAAATGCCACGGGGCCGTTCAGCGAGACCGGCCAACCGCGTGATGCCATCCTCTGCGGCGACTTCAACAGCGCGTTCGGCAGCGACGCGTACCGGCGCATGCTCGAGCCGATCGCCGACGCACCGTCGTTCGTCGATGCGTGGATCGCCCGGCACCCGGGCCGCACGCCGCCGCCGACCGCCGGCGTCTACGACACTGCGCAATGGTCCGACGGGCCGCTCGCATGCGACTTCGTGTTCGTGACCGATACGCTGCTGCCGCACGTCACGCGCTGCGAAATCGACGGCGACGCGCGCGAATCGGATCACCAGCCGGTCGTGCTCGAACTCGATCGAAATTGATCGCGGCCGCCATGCGGGCCGCCCGCGTCACGCGTCGAAACCGGCCAGGTATTCGGCCCAGTGCGACGCGGGCTCCTGCGCGAGCGAATTCTTCACGAGCAGGATCTCGTCCGCATATTCGCTCGGCGTCAGGCCGCCGCGCATCAGCTGGAACCGGCAATACAGCAGGTAGGTATTGACGACGTCGGTTTCGCAATAGTTGCGGATTTCCTCGATCCGGCCATCCTGGAACGCCGGCCACACCTGGCTGCCGTCCATTCCGAGCTTGCCCGGGAAGCCGCACAGCTTCGCGAGCGCGTCGAGCGGCGCATTCGCGCGCGCCTGATACATCGCGAGCACGTCCATCAGGTCGGTGTGCCGCGAGTGATAACGCGAGATGTAGTTGTTCCACTTGAACTCGCGGTCGTCCTCGCCCAGATCCCAGTAGCGCGTCGCGGGGATCCCGTGTACGAGCGCTCGGTAATGGAGCACCGGCAGATCGAAGCCGCCGCCGTTCCACGACACGAGCTGCGGCGTGTATTTCTCGATCACGCGATAGAACGACTGGACCAGCGTCGCCTCATTGTCCTGCGGCGTGCCCAACGACCGAACGCGGAAACCGTTGTTGTCGCGGAACACGCAGGAAATCGCCGCGATGCGCTGCAGGTGATGCGGCAGGAAATCGCTGCCGGTCTTCTCGCGGCGCGCGGCGAACGCATGTTCGGCCACCGCGGCATCGTCCAGCGTCGCGGGCAGGTCTTCAAGACGGCGAATGCCGTCGACATCGGGAATGGTCTCGATGTCAAAAACGAGAATCGGTGTCATCAGTTACAGAACGGCGTCCTTGCGCACGCCATTGGAGGCAAAGAACCGCTTGAGGCGCACCAGCGCTTCCTGCTGGATCTGCCGCACGCGCTCGCGCGTGAGCCCCATCTCGTCGGCCAGCTCCTCGAGCGTGGCCGGTTCGATGTGGTTCAGGCCGAAGCGGCGCTCGATCACGTGCCGATGCTTGTCCGACAGCCGCGACAGCCATGCGCGCGTGAGCGTCTCGAGTTCGCGGTGCTGCACCTCCGCGTCGGGCGACTGGCTCTGGTCGTCGGGCAGCAGATCGAGCAGGCTGCTCGCGGGATCGAGATCGAGCGGCGCGTCGAGCGACGCGGTGTGCTCGTTGAGCGCGAGGATGTCGGTGACTTCCTCGGCGGTCTTGCCGGTGAGATAGGCGATGTCGTCGATGCTGGCTTCACGGCGCTCGGCCGCCTCGCCCGTCGACATCGAATTCTTTTCGAGGTGGCGCTTCGCGCGCAGCACCTGGTTCAGTTCGCGGATCACGTGCACGGGCAGACGCACGGTGCGAGCCTGGTTCATGATCGCCCGTTCGATGCTCTGCCGGATCCACCACGTCGCGTAGGTCGAGAACCGAAAGCCACGCGTCGGATCGAATTTCTCGATCGCGTGCATCAGGCCGAGGTTGCCCTCCTCGATCAGGTCGAGCAGCGGCACGCCGCGGTTCAGGTAACCCTTCGCGATACTGACGACGAGACGCAGGTTGCGCTCGATCATCACCTGCCGCGCCTCGAATTCGCCGGCCTTCGCAAGACGCGAATAGCGCTGCTCCTCCTCGACGGTCAGGAGCGGCTTCACGCTGATACGGTTCAGGTAATGCTGGATCGTGTCGGCCGTGAGTTCGGCCTGCAGCAATGCGCGGAAATCGTCGACGTCGGGCGCGGCTTCCGCCCGGCCTTCGTGCTCGTCGTCGCCGTCCGCTTCGGCGTCGCGTGCCTCGAGATCACGTTCGTTTTCCGCGACGTCGTCTTCGTCGTCCGTCGAAGCGCCAGCTCGCTCCACCGATGCTTGCGTGGCACGACTGATCTTCTCAGATTCGGCTTGCGGCTCGTGGCGCTTCGATTTCGGCATGGTCGTCTCGGTTATTGAGGCGGCAAATACTTCAGCGGATCGACAGGTTTACCCTGCCGGCGAACCTCGAAATGCAGCATCACGCGGTCGGCATCGCTGTTACCCATCTCGGCGATCTTCTGCCCCTTCGTTACCGCGTCCCCCTCTTTTACCATCAAAGCGCGATTGTGTGCATACGCCGTGAGGTAAGTTGCATCGTGTTTGATGATAATGAGGTTGCCATAGCCACGCAGGCCGTTGCCCGAGTAGACGACGCGGCCGTCGGCCGCCGCCTTCACGGCCTCGCCGGACGTGCCGCCGATATTGACGCCCTTGTTCTTCGCGTCGTCGAAACCGTTCAGCACCGGACCGCGCACGGGCCATGCGAACGTCACGGGGCCGCTCGGCGCGGCTGCCGTGTCGCTCGATGCGGCGGCAGCCGGCGGCGTGCTCGCGGACGACGAGCCCGCGGCCGGCGTCGCGGGACCGCTGCTGAGCGGCGCGGTCGCGACGGCGGCGCCGGTGATCGGTGCGGCAGCCGGCGAGCCGGCAAGCGCGGCACCGCCCGGCGGCGCGACACGCAGCAGCTGGTCGACTTCGATCTGATTCGGGTTCGCCAGGTTGTTCCAGGTGGCGATGTCGCGATAGTTCTGCCCGTTCTCGAGCGCGATCCGGTACAGCGTATCGCCCGGTTTCACACGGTAGAAGCCGGGCGGCGGCGGGCCGAGCGGCACTGCCGGCTGCGCGGCGGCGGTCGTGCCGAGCGATCCGGAGCGGTCGACGACGGGCGCGTTGTCGAGCCGCGTCGCACAGGCGGCCAGCAGCGTGGAGAACGCAGCCACACAGATCGCGCGCTGGGCGAACGTGAGCGGTTCCCTGGTTCGGTTGTTTTGCATCGCGCGCAACATACTCATCGGTTTCAAATCACTCCGGATTTTAAAGGGACAAAGAAAACGCGATCAAGCCGGGACTCCCGCCATTGCGCGTGCGCGACGCGCTCGACGAGCGTGAGCACCTGGGGCTGCCCGCTCTGCGCGCCGACCGGCGCGACGAGCCGCCCGCCGATCGCGAGCTGCTCGAGCAGCGCCTGCGGCACGTCGAGCCCCGCCGCCGCGATCACGATCGCGTCGAACGGGCCCGCGGACGGCAGGCCGACACGCCCGTCGCCGTAATGCAGACGGATGTTCGGCACACGCAGCGGCCGCAGGTTCAGCTTCGCGCGCTCGTAGAGCGGCTTGATGCGCTCAATCGAATACACGTCGCGTGCCACGTGACTCAGCACCGCGGCCTGGTAGCCGCAACCGGTGCCGATCTCGAGGACGCGCTCGAGCGTGCGGCCGGCCATCGCGAGCTCGATCATGCGCGCGACGACCGACGGCTTTGAAATCGTTTGCTGGTGGCCGATCGGCAACGCGGCATCCTCATACGCCTGCGTCGCGAGCCCGGGATCCACGAACAGGTGGCGCGGCACCGCGGCCATCGCATCCAGCACGCGCGCGTCGGTCACGCCGTTCGCGCGCAGGCGTTCGACCATGCGCTCGCGCACACGTTCCGACGTCAACGCGAATGCACCGGCCGGCGCGACGCTCGGCGCCGCCGGCTTCGGCATCGCGGGCTTCAGCGCGGTCGGCTTCGGTGCGCTCGCCGGCTTCGCGGCGGCCGCACCAGGCACCGTGCGGGCGACGCCCGCCTTCACCGCCACCGGCTTCAGCACGGCAGCGGGCTTGTCGACGGCCTTCGGCACCGCGCTCGCCGCATGGCGTTCACCGGCCCGGCCCTCCGATTTGCGTGGCGCTCGCTTGAGATCTTCGAGCGCGAGCGGGAACCGCTTCGCGCGCTCGCCGCTCATGAAGCCCGCCCTCCTGCGCGCGCCCATTCGCGCGTTGCAGGCAGCATTTGCGTATGCGTGAGATCGAGCTGCAGCGGCGTGATCGAGACGAAACCGTTTGCGACGGCGTGGAAATCGGTGCCTTCGCTCGCGTCCAGCGCCGCACCCGCGGCGCCGATCCAGTAGACCGGCTCGCCGCGCGGGTCGGTCTGGCGAATCACCGGCTGGGACGGGTGACGCTTGCCGAGGCGCGTGACCTGCCAGCCTTTCAGTTCGTCGTACGGCAGATTCGGAATATTGACGTTCAGCAGCGGCTGACCGGGCAGCGGATGCGCGAGAAAGTGCTCGACGATTTCCGCGGCGACGCGCGCCGCATCCGCCAGATGCGCCCAGCCCTTGTCGGCCAGCGAAAACGCGATGGCCGGCACGCCGAACATGATGCCTTCGGTGGCGGCCGCAACTGTCCCTGAATAGAGCGTGTCTTCGCCCATGTTCTGGCCGTTGTTGATCCCGGACACGACGAGGTCGGGCCGCGCGTCGGCCATCCCGGTCAGCGCGACGTGCACCGAATCGGTCGGTGTGCCGTTCACGTAGAAGAAACCCGTATTCGTCGCGCGCTGCACCGACAGCGGCCGCGACAGCGTCAGGGAATTCGACGCGCCGCTGCAATTCTGCTCGGGCGCGATCACCGTGAGGTCGGCAAGCGGCTGCAGCGCGTCGCTGAGCGCGGCGAGACCGGGGGCGAGATAGCCGTCGTCGTTGCTGAGTAGGATTCGCATCCGGCGATTGTAACCGAGGAAAGATGGCGCGAGAGCGACAGTCCGGCGGGTGCGGACAGGCCCGCACGCACGACGCGCGCGCGGTGCGCCGTCGCATCGCGCGGCGGCGTTTGCAGGTTCGGGAAAACGCGGTGCCGCCCGGTTTTTCCCCTCGAAGGGCCGCCGTGACGAGATGCCCGTTCGGCAAACCTGACGCGCAGCGCCGAGTGCGCGGCGCTCAGATCGCGCCGGCCTCGCGCAGCGCGGCGATCGCCTGCGCGTCGTAGCCGAGACTGTGCAGCACCTCGTCCGTATGCTCGCCGAGTTCCGGCCCGAGCCAGCGTGTTTCGCCCGGCGTGCCGGACAGCTTCGGCGTGATGTTCGGCAGCGGAATGTCGGTGCCGTCGGCCAGCTTGAAACGCTGGATCATCTGCCGCGCGATGAACTGCGGATCGGTGAACATGTCGGCGGCGCTGTAGATGCGCCCGGCCGGCACGTCGGCCGCGTTGAGCACCGCCAGCGCGTCGTCGATCGTGCGCGGCGCGAGCCAAGCGGCGATCGCGTCGTCGATCTCCTGCGTGCGCGGCACGCGGCCGTCGTTGCGAGCGAGCGCGGGATCGTCGGCGAGGTCGTCGCGTTCGATCGCCTTCATCAGCCGCTTGAAGATCGGGTCGCTGTTGCCGCCGATCACGATGCTGCCGTCGCGGCACGCGTAGGTGTTCGACGGCACGATGCCCGGCAGCGACGCGCCGGTGCGCTCGCGCACCATCCCGTACACGCCGTACTCGGGCACCACGCTTTCCATCATGTTGAACACCGCTTCGTACAGCGCAACGTCGACCACTTGCCCCGCACCGCCATTCACGTTGCGGTGGTGGAGCGCCATCATCGCACCGATCACGCCGTGCAGCGCGGCGATCGAGTCGCCGATCGAGATGCCGATGCGCGGCGGCGGCAAATCGGGATAGCCGGTGATGTGGCGCAAGCCGCCCATCGATTCGGCGATCGCGCCGAAGCCGGGCCTGTCGCGGTACGGGCCGGTCTGCCCGTAACCGGACAGGCGCACCATCACGAGCCCGGGGTTGTCAGCCGACAGCACGTCGTAGCCGAGCCCGAGCTTCTCGAGCAGGCCCGGGCGGAAGTTTTCGATCACGATGTCGGCCTCGCGCGCGAGTTGCCGCGCGATCGTCTTGCCGGCATCGGATTTCAGGTTGAGGGTGACCGATTTCTTGTTGCGTGCCTGGACCGACCACCACAGCGACGTGCCACCCTGCTCCGGATGCAGCTTGCGCCACTTGCGCAACGGGTCGCCGCCGTTCGGATCCTCGATCTTGATCACTTCCGCGCCGAATTCGGCAAAGAGGCGCGACGCGAACGGCCCCGCGATCAGCGTCCCGAATTCGAGCACTTTGACGCCCGCGAGCGGGCCCTGGCTGGTGCTCATGTGTCTCCCTGGCATGAGGAACGGCGCCGCCGGCCGGCGGCGCCCGGCTTACATCGTGCGGCGGTCGAGCATCGCGCGGGCGATGGTGCCCGCGTCGACGTACTCGAGTTCGCCGCCCACCGGCACGCCGCGCGCGAGGCGCGTGACCGCGAGCCCGCGCGCCTTCAGCGTCTGGCCGAGGTAGTGCGCGGTGGCTTCGCCCTCGTTCGTGAAGTTGGTCGCGAGCACGACCTCCTTGACGACACCGTCGGACGCACGCCGCACGAGGCGGTCGAAATGGATTTCCTTCGGGCCGATCCCGTCGAGCGGGCTCAGCCGCCCCATCAGCACGAAATACAGCCCGCGGTACGTCATCGTCTGCTCGAGCATGATCTGGTCGGCCGGCGTCTCGACGACGCACAGCAGCGTCGGATCACGCTCCTCGTCGCTGCACACCTCGCAGATCTGCGCCTCCGTGAAGGTATTGCACTTCTCGCAGTGCTGCAGGTGCTCGGTCGCGAACAGCAACGACCGGCCGAGCCGTTCCGCGCCCTCCCGATCGTGCTGCATCAGGTGGTACGCCATGCGTTGCGCGGATTTCGGCCCGACGCCGGGCAATACGCGCAACGCTTCGACGAGCGCGGACAGGGCGGACGGCTGTTTCATACGGCGGCTGAAAGCTGAACGGAGGCTGCGCTCAGAACGGCAGCTTGAAACCCGGGGGCAGCGGCAGGCCCGACGTCATGCCGCTCATCTTTTCCTGCGACGTCGCTTCGGCCTTGCGCACCGCATCGTTGAACGCGGCCGCGACCAGATCCTCGAGCATGTCCTTGTCGTCCGCCAGCAGGCTCGGGTCGATCGCCACGCGACGCACTTCGTTGCGGCAGGTCATCGTCACCTTGACGAGGCCGGCACCCGACTGCCCTTCGACTTCGATCTGCGCAAGCTGCTCCTGCATCTTCTTCATGTTTTCCTGCATTTGCTGCGCTTGCTTCATCAGTCCGGCGAGGTTGCCTTTCAACATGGGAATACTCCTTCTTGATCGTGTGAAAACCGGCACGCGGCGCGTGCCGGTCAATGTGTGCGGGCGTGATTGTGCCTGTCGCAGTGCGATTCGTTCAATGCAGCGTCGGCGGCGTGCCGTCCGGCGCCGGATCGGCGAGCGGCCGCACCGAGCCTTCGACGATACGCGCGCCGAAGTCACGCACGAGCTGCTGGACGAACGGATCGCCATGGATGTCCTGCTCTGCCTCGCGCTGGCGTGCCGCACGTGCAGCCGCATCGAGTGCCGCCGCGGTGCGCCGCGCGGGCCCGACCTCGACCGCGACCTCGACGGCCTTGCCGAGCGCATCGGCCAGGGCCGCCTTCAGTTTCGCGACCTGGGCGGCGTCCGCATACTGCGGCACCGGCACGGACAGTTTCAACGTCGTCGCGTCGACGGCCGTCAGCTCGCTGTTGAATGCAAGCTGATACGCGACGCCCTTCAGCGGCAACCGCGCGGCCAGCGCCGGCCATTCGCCGTCGAAGCCGACCGGGTCGAGCGCGATCGCGGGCGGCAGCGGGCGCGTGTCGACCGGCGCGGACGGACGGGACTCCACTGCCTTCGGCGCAATGCGCACGTCGTCGGGGCCGCTGTCGAACACGGGCACGAAGCCGTCGTCCGCCGCACCGCCGAACATCTCGTCGGCGCTGAGCGGCACATATTCGTCCGGCGGAATGTCTTCCCACGGCGGCGGGGCCTGGCGCGTGTCGGCAACCTGCGGCGCGCGGGCCGCCGCGCGCGGCGTCGGTACCTGCACGGCAGGACGCGATGCCGCCGGCTTTTCGACGGCCGGCTGGGCCGCCGCCGGCTTGGGCGCGGCGCCCGCACGCGCGCGGTCGGACGACACGCGCATGCCGGCGTTGCGCAGCACGTCGAGTGCGGCAGCTGCACCGCCGCGGGCAGACGGGCGCGCGGCGGGTTCGGCCGGCGCAGCACGCGGCGCCGGTTCGGCAGGCAGCGCAGGTTCGTCGTTGCGCTTGGCGGCGGCAACCGGCGGTTCAGGTTCGTTGCGGACAGCCGGCGGTGCATCGCTCGGCGGTACCGCCTGAGGTGCCGGGATCGCTTGCGGCTGCGGTGCGGCCGGCGCTGCGGTCGCAGCCGATGTTGCCGCGGATGCAGATTCAGATGCCGGTGTCGAAACAGCCTTCACTGCCGGCGCAATCGCCGCATCGTCGGACTGGACCGCTGCCGGACGCGCAGCGGGCGCAGCCGCTTGCGGACGTGCGGCCGCCACGGCTGCCGGCTGCGGCGCCGACGACTTGGGTGCCGCAGCCGACGCAACGGCAGCGGCCGCACGCGGCGCGGATGCTGGTGCAGGCACGGCACGCGGCACGGCAGGCTGACCTCCCGGCGCACTGCCGGCGCCGACGACCGGCTCGAACGCGAGCATCCGCAGCAACGTCATGGTGAAGCCGGCGTATTCGTCCGGCGCAAGGCCGAGCTCCGCGCGCCCGACCGTCGCGATCTGGTAGAACAGCTGAACCTGCTCGGGGCTCAGCGTCTCCGCGAAGCGGCGCAGATCGGCCGCTTCCGGCCATTCGTCGAGCACCGACCCCGGCGCGAACTGCGCCCAGGCGATCCGGTGCAGCAGGCTGGCGAGATCCTGCAGCGCGGTGGAAAAGGACAGGCTGCGCAGCGACATCTCGTCGGCGATCGCGAGGATCTCGGGGCCGGCGCCGGCCGCGAGCGCATCGAGCAGGCGCACCATGTAAGTCTGGTCGAGCGCGCCGAGCATGCCCGACACCGCCGATTCGGTCACTTCGTTCGCCGAGTACGCGATCGCCTGATCGGTCAGCGACAGCGCATCGCGCATGCTGCCCTGCGCGGCGCGCGCGAGCAGACGCAGCGCCTGCTGCTCGAACGAGATCTGCTCTTCGCCGAGGATCCGTTCGAGGTGCGACACGATGTGCCCGGCCGGCATCTGCTTCAGGTTGAACTGCAGGCAGCGCGACAGCACGGTGACGGGAATCTTTTGCGGATCGGTGGTCGCGAGGATGAACTTGACGTGCGGCGGCGGCTCCTCGAGCGTCTTCAGCATCGCGTTGAACGCGTGGTTCGTCAGCATGTGCACTTCGTCGATCATGTAGACCTTGAAGCGCGCATCGACGGGCGCGTACACCGCGCGCTCGAGCAGCGCGGCCATTTCGTCGACGCCGCGGTTGCTCGCGGCATCCATTTCGACGTAGTCGACGAAGCGGCCTTCGTCGATCTCGCGGCACGCGCGGCACACGCCGCACGGCTGCGACGTGACGCCGGTTTCACAGTTGAGCGCCTTCGCGAAGATCCGCGACAGCGTCGTCTTGCCGACGCCGCGGGTTCCGGTAAACAGATAGGCGTGATGGAGACGCCCGCCGTCGAGCGCGTGCGTGAGCGCCCTGACGACGTGCTCCTGGCCGACGAGCGAAGCGAAATCCTTCGGACGCCACTTGCGTGCGAGAACTTGATAGGTCATCGGGAAATTGTATCAGTAACGCTGCGTCGCGCCGACACGCGAAACGGTGCGGAAAACGGGCAAGACGCAGGTAAAGCGGAGAATGACGCAGAAATAAAAAACGCCCGGCGAACGGGGCGAGAGGAAAGGTGACGAGCCCGACCCTCGGCACTGGCAGAAAACGATTGTGGCTGCTTCGTTCCCGACCTGACCAGGTTCACCGCCCCACCATGCGAGGAGGCCCGTCACGGCATATTCTATCACCGCTTCCGGCCAAATGCGACCGTTTGTTCGCAACAATGCGCACGATCGAGCAAAGCGGCGCGCGTACGGGCTTGTCGATCCGGCGCGAACAGGTGGACAGATTCCGCGATGGAGACCGTGACTCTTGTATTTTGCGAGGCGGCCTCCACGTTCGGATCACAACGGTCGAACGGCGCGTCGTACCCCTACTCGCGTAGCGGCTACTATCGCCGCCCGCAGCAGATAGCAATTTAGGCTAATATGACGCCCGAACGACCCGCGAGCCGCGCCAAGCAGCGCTTACGCCCCTCCTTCCGGGGAGCGGAGTGACCTGCCGCAGCGGCCGGCAGCCGACAGGCCGCCGGAGCGCCGCAACGCGCCAAGCAGGCAGTCCCCGAACCGTAAGAGGTATTGACCCAATGAGCGAACAGATCAAACACATCAGCGACGCATCGTTCGAACAGGACGTCGTCAAATCCGACAAGCCCGTGCTCGTCGACTTCTGGGCCGAATGGTGCGGCCCGTGCAAGATGATCGCCCCGATCCTCGACGAAGTCGCGAAGGACTACGGCGACAAGCTGCAGATCGCGAAGATCAACGTCGACGACAACCAGGCAACGCCTGCGAAGTTCGGCGTGCGCGGCATCCCGACGCTGATCCTGTTCAAGAACGGCGCGGCGGCCGCACAGAAGGTCGGTGCGCTGTCGAAGTCGCAACTCACCGCATTCCTGGACAGCCACCTGTAATACCGGCCGTTCCGCGGACGTGTTGTCAACCGACAACACGTCCCCCGTCAAGCCGCCGATCGGCCGCTCAGGCGCGAATCGGCGTATGCTAGAATCAAAAAACGTCTACAAGACGCATTAAGTCTCAGAGCGCCTCCGCTCGCCCCTCCTCCCTTATTTCTTTTCGTCGCTTCTCCTCCCTGGCGGGTTCTCCGTATGCATTTATCCGAGCTCAAGTCTCTGCACGTGTCCGAACTGATCGAAATGGCCAATGGCCTGGAGATCGAAAACGCGAACCGCCTGCGCAAGCAGGAGCTGATGTTCGCCATTCTCAAAAAGCGCGCCAAGACGGGAGAGACGATCTTCGGCGACGGTACGCTCGAAGTGCTGCCGGACGGCTTCGGCTTCCTGCGCTCGCCGGAAATGTCGTACCTCGCGAGCACCGACGACATCTACATCAGCCCGTCGCAGATCCGCCGCTTCAACCTGCACACCGGCGACACCATCGAAGGTGAAGTCCGCACGCCGAAGGACGGCGAGCGCTACTTCGCGCTGGTGAAGGTCGACAAAGTCAACGGGCAGCCGCCCGAGGCCTCGAAACACAAGATCATGTTCGAGAACCTCACGCCGCTGCACCCGAACAAGCCGCTGTCGCTCGAACGCGAAATGCGCGGCGAAGAAAACGTCACGGGCCGCATCATCGACATGATCGCGCCGATCGGCAAGGGCCAGCGCGGCCTGCTCGTCGCGTCGCCGAAGTCGGGCAAGACCGTGATGCTCCAGCACATCGCACACGCGATCAAGCAGAACCATCCGGACGTCATCCTGTTCGTGCTGCTGATCGACGAGCGCCCCGAAGAAGTGACCGAAATGCAGCGCTCGGTCGCCGGCGAAGTGATCGCATCGACCTTCGACGAACCGGCCACGCGTCACGTGCAGGTCGCCGAAATGGTGATCGAGAAGGCCAAGCGCCTCGTCGAAATGAAGCACGACGTCGTGATCCTGCTCGACTCGATCACGCGTCTCGCCCGCGCCTACAACACCGTGATCCCGGCGTCGGGCAAGGTGCTGACGGGCGGTGTCGACGCGAACGCGCTGCAGCGCCCGAAGCGCTTCTTCGGTGCCGCGCGCAACATCGAGGAAGGCGGCTCGCTGACGATCATCGGCACCGCGCTGATCGAGACCGGCAGCCGCATGGACGACGTGATCTACGAAGAGTTCAAGGGCACCGGCAACATGGAAGTGCACCTCGAGCGCCGTCTCGCGGAAAAGCGCGTCTATCCGTCGATCAACCTGAACAAGTCGGGCACGCGCCGCGAAGAAATGCTGATCAAGCCCGAGATCCTGCAAAAGATCTGGGTGCTGCGCAAGTTCATCCACGACATGGACGAAGTCGAGGCGATGGAGTTCCTGCTCGACAAGATCCGCCAGACGAAGAGCAATTCCGAGTTCTTCGACCTGATGCGCCGCGGCGGCTGATCGCCCTCGCCCCGCACCGAACGGCCGCCCGCGCGTTTCGCCCGGCGGCCGTTTTTTCGCGCCAACCTGTACGTGAACGTACAGGTTGATCTATAATCGCGCCATCGTCCCGACCGAAGCCCCTGCCATCCCGATGCCGAACGACGCCTCCCCCTCGTTGCTGACCGTGAGCGACGCCGCGTCGCGGCTCGGCGTCACGCCGCGCACGCTGAAGTACTACGAAGAGCGCGGACTCGTCACGCCGTCGCGCAGCGGCGGCCGCTATCGCCTGTACGACGAAGCCGATCTCGAACGCTTCGCCCGCATCCTGCGGCTGCGCGCGCTCGGCTTTTCGCTGCACGGCATAACCGAGATGCTCAAGCGCCCGCTGGAAGAAACGGGCGATGGTCGGCGCCGCTATTCGGACGCATCGTTGCGCGAGATCCGCTCGGGGCTCGCCGAACAGATCGACACGCTCGACCAGCGGATCGCGGCCGTCCAGCGCGAGTTGAAGGAAGCGGTCGCGCTGCGCAAGGAACTGCAGCACGACATCGACTACGTCGAACGGCGCCTCGCCGGCGAAAACCCCGACGCGCTGATCGCGCAACGGCAGGCCGAGGCCGGCGCGCGGCGTACGCGCAAGGACCGGGAATGAACGTCGCGCCGGGTCGCTCGCCGCTATGGAGCCGCGCGAACCTGCGCGCGGACCTGTTCCCGTGGGCGCTCGCGCTCGTCACCGGCATCGACTATTTCGACAACGCGGCCTTCTCGTTCTTCGCGAGCTACATCGCGGGCGGCGTCAACGCATCGCCCGACGAACTCGTGTGGTCGTCGAGCGCGTATGCGGTCACGGCCGTGCTCGGCATCCTTCAGCAGCAATGGTGGGTCGACCGGCTCGGGCATCGCCGCTACGTCGCCAGCTGCATGCTGATGTTCTCGTTCGGCGCGATCGCGGCCGCGCTCGCCGACACGTCGCTCGAACTCGCGTTCGCGCGCGGCTTCCAGGGCTATTTCATCGGCCCGATGATGGGTGCCTGCCGGATCCTGATCCAGGTCAGCTTCAAGCCGCAGGAGCGGCCGCCCGCCACGCGCGCGTTCCTGATCATGATCCTGCTCGGCAGCGCGCTCGCGCCGATCGCCGGCGGGCTGCTCGTCGCGCATTCGACGTGGCGCGCGCTGTTCGCCTGCACCGCGCCCGCGGGCATCGCGTTCGCGATCCTCGCGCTGCTCACGCTCCCCGATTCCGGCAGGACGCCCGACGACGAACGCGGCTCCGGGCATTTCTGGCCATACGTCGTGTTCGCGCTCGCGCAAGGCGCGCTGCAGATCGTGCTGCAGCAGGTGCACTACCAGCTCTACAGCGGCTCGCCGATGCTGATCCTGCTGACGATCGCCGGCCTCGGCGCGCTCGCGTGGTTCGCCCATCACCAGTGGAACCATCCGACGCCGCTCGTGCGGCTGCACGCGTTTCGCGAGCGCACGTTCCAGGTCGGGCTGCTGCTGTACATGTTCTATTACTACGAGTCGACGGGCTTCAGCTACCTGACGTCCCGCCTGCTCGAAGGCGGGCTCGGCTATCCGGTCGAGAACGCCGGGCGCCTGGTCGGCACGATGTCGCTGATCTCGGCCACCGCTCTGTTCGCCTACCTGCGCCATGCGAAGCGCGTCACGCACAAGAAGTGGTTCGTCGTGCCGGGGTTCGCGATCGCGGTCACGGCCGCGCTGTGGATGACGCGGATGACGCCCCAGGTCGGCGAGGCCGCGCTGATCGTCCCGCTGCTGCTGCGCGGGCTGTTGCTGCTGTTCATCGTGCTGCCCGTCGCGAACCTGACGTTCCGCATCTTCGCGATCGACGAATACACGCACGGCTATCGGCTGAAGAACATCGTGCGGCAATTGACGATCTCGTTCGCGACGTCGTCGGTGATCATCGTCGAGCAACACCGGCTGGCCCTGCACCAGACGCGGCTCGTCGAGCGCGCGAACGTGTTCGATCCGCTGTTCCAGCAGACCGTCGACGCCCTCACGCGCGGTTATGCGGCCGCCGGCCATGCGCTGAACGAGGCGCACGCCCTCGCGATCGCATCGATCGCGCGGATGGTCGCGCAACAGGCGTCGTTCCTCGCGTCGCTCGACGGTTTCTATTTCCTCGCGGGTGTCGCGCTGGTCGGCGGCCTGTTCGCGGCATGGCAAAAAGAGATCGATTGAGTTAAAAGACAGGCTTTGGATTTCCCCGCGCTGCTTCCATGCTCTCGAAACTGACCCGCTGGTTCGACGACCGCCGCCGCGACCGCGCGCTGCGCAGCCACCCGATTCCCGATGCACTGTGGCAGGACACCGTCGCACGCCTGCCGTTCCTCGATGCGCTGACGCCCGGCGACCTGGGCCGCCTGCGCGAGCTGACGAGCCTGTTCATCGCGAAGAAATCGTTTTCGACCGCGCACGGGCTCGAGCTGACCGACGAGATGATCGTCGCGATCGCCGCGCAGGCGTGCCTGCCCGTGCTGAATCTCGATCTGTCGTTGTACGACGGCTGGGTCGGCGTCGTCGTGTATCCGGGCGAATTCGTGATCCGCAAGACCGTGCAGGACGAGGACGGAGTCGTCCATGAAGTCGAGCAGGACGCGAGCGGCGAAGCGTGGGAAGGCGGGCCGGTGATCCTGTCGTGGGAAGACGCGCAGATGACGGACGGCCGCGACGCGTACAACGTCGTGATCCACGAGTTCGCGCACAAGATCGACATGGTCAACGGCGAGGCCGACGGCTATCCGCCCCTCTTTCGCCGCTGGCACGCGCCGCACCTCGACGCGCAGGCGTGGGCCGACGTGTTCGAGCACGCGTACGACCAGTTCTGCGCGCGCGTCGATGCGGTGCCGGATCGCGCGTGGGCGCGCTTCGAGCGCGACTCGCTGATCGATCCCTATGCGGCCGATCACCCGTCGGAGTTCTTCGCGGTGTGCAGCGAGGCGCTGTTCGTGCGACCGCGCGCGTTCGAGTCCGAATTTCCGGAGCTCTACCGGCTGCTCGCCCGCTATTACCGGCAGGATCCGGCCCACACGGGCGCCCTCGACGCGTGATGAAAATTATTCGTCAACCGTCTGATTTTCTGGCATAATCGCCGTTTTTCGACCTTAGGCAAGTGGCTCGCGCCGGGCTTGACGTCGGCTGAAATCGCGCAAATGTGTGCGGTCCGGCACGGCAAGCGGCGGGTTGGCTACCGCTCTCACCAAGGAACATCATGAAACCTGGCATTCACCCGGACTACCGCGAAGTCGTCTTCCAAGACATGTCGAACGGCTTCAAGTTCATCACGCGCTCGACGATCCAGACGCGTGAAACCATCGAACACGAAGGCAAGACCTACCCGCTCGCCAAGATCGAAGTGTCGTCGGAATCGCACTCGTTCTACACGGGTCAACAAAAGATCATGGACACGGCAGGCCGTGTCGAGAAGTTCAAGAACAAGTTCGGCGTTCGCGCCAACGGCAAGGCGAAGTAAGCTTCGCATCGTTCCGGTGGTTGCAATGCACCGGTACCGCACGAAAGGGCAGCCCAGGCTGCCCTTTTTTGTCGCCGCTCGCCGGGACAACGCCGCACGGCGGCCGGGGCCGGGCAATCGTCTGACGCGCAACGGCCGGCGCGTCTACAATGCCGGATGCTCGAATCCGCGCCGTCGGCGCATGACCGCACCGGCCGCCCGCCCATAACAAATCGCTCATCTGCATGAAGCCTGTCGTTCGCCTCACCGCCTCCGCCACGCGCGCGCTGCCGCGCTGGCTGCTGCTCACGCTCTGCCTCGTCTACGCGGCGTTCGGCCTGTTCGGCCGCGACCCGTGGAAGAACGAGGACGCGGCGGGCTTCGGCGTGATGTGGACGATGGCCACCGGCGGCTGGCACGACTGGCTGCTGCCGAATCTCGTCGGCAAGTTCATCACTACCGACGGGCCGCTCGCCTACTGGCTCGGCGCGCTGTCGATCCGCGCGCTGGCGCCGTGGGTCGACGCGAGCAACGCGTCGCGCGTCGACACGGGCGTGCTGTTCTGCGTCGCGTGCGCGTTCGTCTGGTACGCGGCCTATCTGCTCGGCCGGCGCGCCGAGGTCCAGCCGTTCAAGTACGCATTCGGCGGCGAGCCGGAGCCGCGCGACTACGGCCGCACGCTCGCCGACGGCGCGCTGCTGGTCCTCGTCGCATGCTTCGGGCTCGCGGAGCGCGGCCACGAAACGACGCCGCAACTCGCTCAGTTCGCGTGGATCGCGATGTTCGTGTACGGCATCGTGCGCGGCATCGACAAGCCGCTGCAGGGTGCTCTGTGGTGGGGCGCCGCGATCGGCCTCGTCGCGCTGTCCGGCAACCCGGTGCTGGTCGTCGCGCTGCTCGCCGGCACGGCCGCGCTGTGGCTCGTCACGCCGGAGATGCGCAACCTGCGCCTGCCGCTGATCGGCCTGCCGCTCGCGGCCGCGATCTTCGCGCTGTGGCCGCTCGCCGCCTTCCAGGCAGCGCCGGACGACGCCGCGTGGTTCTTCAACCAGTGGATCCACGGCAGCCTGATGCGCTTCTCGGGCCCGCCGACCGCGGTGCTCGCCTATGCGGCGAAGAACCTGCCGCTGTTCACGTGGCCCGCGTGGCCGCTCGCGATCTGGGCCTGGTGGAGCTGGGCCGGCATGCGCCGCCGCGCGCACATCGCGATTCCACTGTCGGTCGTGGTGCCGCTCGTCGCGCTCGTGATCCTGCAGAGCCAGCAGTCGAACCGCATGTACATGCTGTTGCTGCCGCCGCTCGCGGTGCTCGCCACCTTCGCGCTGCCGACCCTCAAGCGCGGCGCGATCAACGCGTTCGACTGGTTCGCGGTGCTGAGCTTCACGATCCTCGGCACCTTCGTGTGGCTCGTGTGGCTCGCGTCGCTCACCGGCTTCCCGCATCCGCTCGCGCGCAACCTCGCGCGCCTCGTGCCGGGCTACGAACCGCACTTCAAGATCCTGTCGTTCGTCTGCGCGGTGATCGTCACCGTGTGCTGGTGCCTGCTCGCGCGCTGGCGCGTCTCGCGCCAGCCGAAGGTGCTGTGGCGCAGCGTCGTGCTGTCGGGTGCGGGCACCACGCTGATGTGGGTGCTGCTGATGACGCTGTGGCTGCCGATCGTCAACTACGGCCGGACCTACAGCGACGTCGCGCAACAGATCGCGTCGCACCTGCCGAAAGACTATGAGTGCATCTCGCCCGTGCGGCTCGGCGATGCGCAGATCGCGACCTTCGCGTATTTCGGCGACATGCACTTCGAATTCTCGGGCGACTGCGACGTGATCCTGCGCCAGGACCGCGCCGACTTCGGCGAGCCGAGCGCGATGTCGCAATACGTGTGGCGTCTCGTATGGGAAGGCCGCCGCGTGGCCGACCGCGACGAGCGCTTCCGCCTGTACGAGCGCATCGAGCGGCCGGCGGCGCCCGTCAAGCGCCGTGGGCCGCGCCACCGGGCGGTCGATTGACGATGTTCGCCGACATCCGCCGGATCGTCGGCCTCGCGTGGCCGGTGCTCGTCGGCCAGCTCGCGATCATCGCGTTCGGCGTGATCGACACGGCGATGGTCGGACGCTACTCGGCCATCGACCTCGCCGCGCTCGGGCTCGGTTCGTCGATCTACGTGTCGGTCTACATCGGGTTGACGGGCATCCTGTCCGCGCTGCAGCCGATCACCGGGCAGCTGTACGGCGCGCGGCGCTACGCCGAGATCGGCGAGGAAGTCCGCCAGGCGCTGTGGCTCGCGCTGATGCTCGCGGTGCCCGGCTTCCTGCTGCTGCATTTTCCCGAACCGCTGCTGCACATCGCCCACGCGCCGCCCGCGTTGCACGACCGCACGGTCGATTACCTGCGAATCCTGTCGTACGGCCTGCCGGCGAGCCTCATGTTCCGGATCTACAACGCGCTGACCAACGCGGCCGGCAAGCCGCGCCTCGCGATGATCCTGCAGGTCGGCGCGCTGCTGCTCAAGTTTCCGCTCAACGTGTGGTTCATCTTCGGCGGGCTCGGCGTGCCGGCCCTCGGCGGCCCCGGTTGCGGGCTCGCCAGCACGCTGATCAACTGGGCGCTCGCGCTGATCGGCTTCACGCTGCTCGCGAAGCTCGACGTGTTCTCGCCGCTTTCGATCTTCTCGCGCTTTTGCTGGCCCGTCTGGGCGCGCCAGAAGGCGATCCTGAAGCTCGGTGTGCCGATGGGTCTGTCGTACCTGATCGAGGTCACGTCGTACACGTGCATGGCGCTCTTCATCGCGCAGTTCGGTACGACGACGCTCGCCGGCCACCAGATCGCCGGCAACATCGGCGCGGTGCTGTACATGACGCCACTGTCGATCGGGGTCGCGGCGTCGACGCTGGTGGCCCGCGCGCTCGGTGCCGGCCGCCCGGACGAGGCGCGGCTGCTCGGCCGGCACAGCGTGATGCTCGCGTGCGGGATCGCGGCCGCGTACGGCGTGCTCGTGTTCACGCTGCGTCCGCTGATCGTCAGCGGCTACACGCCGAATCCGGCCGTGGCCGCCGCCGCGCTGCCGCTGGTCGCGATCGTCACCTGCTACCACTTCTTCGACGCGCTGCAGATCACGTCCGCCTTCGTGCTGCGCGCGTACAAGGTCGCGGTCGTGCCGACCGTGATCTATGCGGTCGCGCTGTGGGGCGTCGGACTTGGCGGCGGCTACGTGCTCGGCTTCGACGTCGGCGGCCTCGCCCCCGCCTGGCTGACCGGCGCGCGCGGCTTCTGGTTCGCGAACACGATCAGCCTGATGCTGGCGGGCGCGGGCCTCGCGCTCTACCTGCGCCACGTCAGCCGCGCGCAACCGGCCGTCGGCGCATACGGCGCATGACGCACGGCGTGCGGCCTACGCGTCCTCCAGCACGTCGGCCGCGTGGTACGAGGACCGCACGAGCGGTCCGGCAACGACTTCCCTGAAACCGAGCGCCAGCCCCTCGTCGCGCCACGCGGCGAACGCCTCGGGGCTCACGTAGCGTCGCACCGGCAGATGGTGCGCGGACGGCGCGAGATACTGGCCGAGCGTCAGCACGTCGACCTCGTGCGCGCGCAGGTCGCGCAGCGTGTCCCGCACCTCGTCGTCGCACTCGCCGAGTCCGAGCATCAAGCCCGATTTCGTCACGAGCGTCGGCCGCGCGGCCTTCGCGTGCGCGAGCAGTTCGAGCGAGCCGCGATAGTCGGCGCCCGGCCGCGCCGCCCGATACAGCGACGGCACCGTCTCGATGTTGTGATTGAACACGTCCGGCCACGCCGACGACAACGCATCGAGCGCACGCGCGACGCGGCCGCGGAAATCGGGCGTCAGCACCTCGACGCCGATGCCCGGCACGCTCGCGCGCACCGCCGCGATGCAGGCAGCGAAATGCGCGGCGCCGCCGTCGCGCAGGTCGTCGCGATCGACCGACGTGATCACGACGTAGCGCAGCCCGAGCGCCGCGACCGCGGCCGCGAGCCGCGCGGGCTCGTCGGCATCGAGCGGCTCGGGACGGCCGTGCGCGACGTCACAGAACGGGCAGCGCCGCGTGCACAGCCCGCCCATGATCATGAAGGTCGCGGTGCGCTGCGCGAAGCATTCGCCGATGTTCGGGCACATCGCCTCCTCGCAGACGGAATGCAGCCGATGCTCGCGCAGCACGGCCGCCATGTCGGCGACCGCCCCGCTCATCATCGGCCGCGCCCGCAGCCACGGCGGCTTCGGCAGCGCCGCGCCGCCCGCGGGCTCGACGCGCACCGGAATGCGCGCGAGCTTGTCGCGGCTGCGCGCGCCCGGCTGGCCGAGCGCGGTGAGGCTGGGTCGTTCGAGCGCGGCGGTCATCGTCAGTCTCCGAGGAACGCGACGATCAGGCGGTTCACGTCGGCAGCCGCCTCCATCTGCACCATGTGGCCGCTGCCGGCGATCACCTCGGCACGCACGCCGTCCGGCAAGCCCTGCGCGTGCCGCGCCGGAATCACCTGGTCGCGCTCGCCCCAGATCACGAGCGTGCGCGGCGCGAGCGACCCGACGCGGTCGCGGAACACGCGCCGCTGGGCCGCACCGTCGAACGCGGCGCTCGCGATCTTCTCCAGCGCGGCCTGCACGCCTTCGAGCCGCTTGTACTTGACGAGATCCTCGACCAGTTGCCGCGTGACGAGCGCGTGGTCCGCGAACAGCGCGCCGAGGTGCGGCTTCAGCGTGTTGCGGCTGTTGCCGGCGACGAAGCCGTCGATGTAATCGCGGTTGATGTCGGCGCCGAGCCCAGCACTCGCGATCAGCGTCAGCGATGCGACGCGCTCCGGCGCGCTGTCGGCCAACGTCATCGCCACCGCGCCGCCCATCGAATGGCCGATCAGGTGCGCGCGCTCGATGTGCTGCGCATCGAGCAGCGCGAGCACCGCATCGGCCAGTTCGTCGAGGCTGCCGGTGTCGACTGCCTTGCCCGACTCGCCATGCCCCGGCAGATCGAGCGCCCAGACGGGCCGGTGCGCGGCGAGCTCCGCGTGGTTGAACAGCCAGTTGTTGAGGTCGCCGCCGAAGCCGTGGATCAGCACGGCGGGCGTGCCCGAGCCGTCGCCGAGCTTCAGGAACCGGACCGTGCGTCCGCCGATCTGCGCCTTCTCGGGCTGCGGGCCGGCCGCATCGTCGGCGGCCGCGGCCGGCACGAAATCGCGCTGGAATTCGGCGATCGCCGCGTCGATGTCGGCATCGCTCGCCTCGGCCGCGGCCACCACGCCGAGCAGCGCGCCGACGGGCAGCGTCTCGCCCTCCTGCGCGACCTGCCGGCGCAGCGTGCCGTCGAACGCGCACTCGACGCCCGACGAGATCTTGTCGGTCTCGACGTCGAGCACTTCGTCGCCCTTCGTCACGCGCTCGCCGATCGCCTTCAGCCAGCCGTTGACCTGCCCCTGCTCCATCGACAGCCCCCACTTGGGCATCGTGATCATGTGAATCGACATCGTGTCAGCTCCTGGTCTTGAGTACCGCCTGCGCGATCGCGTCGGCGGACGGGATGTAAAGGTCTTCCAGCACGCCGGCGAACGGCGCGGGCGTATGCGGCGCGGTGACGAGCTCGATCGGCGCCTTGAGCGTTCGGAAAGCGCGCTGTGCGACGAGCGCGGCGATGTCGGTCGCGATCGAGCAGCGCGGGTTCGCTTCATCGACCACCACCACGCGCCCGGTGCGCGCCGCGCTTTCGAGGATCGTTTCCTCGTCGAGCGGCGACGTCGTACGCAGGTCGATCACGTCGACGTGAATGCCGTCCTTCGCGAGCTTCGCGGCCGCGTCGGTCGCGAGATGCACCATCCGGCCGTACGTGACGATCGTCGCGTCGTCGCCTTCGCGCACGACGTTCGCCTCGCCGAACGGAATCGCATAGGATTCCTCAGGTACATCGCCTTCGCGCGTGTAGAGCAGCTTGTGTTCGAGGAAGATCACGGGATCGTTGTCGCGGATCGACTGGATCAGCAGCCCCTTCGCGTCGTAAGGCGTCGACGGGCACACGACCTTCAGCCCCGGAATGTGCGTAAACAGCGACGTGAGCATCTGCGAATGCTGCGCGGCCGCGCGCAGGCCCGCGCCGTACATCGCGCGGATCACGACCGGCGTCACGGCCTTGCCGCCGAACATATAGCGGAATTTCGCGGCCTGGTTGAAGATCTGGTCGAAGCACACGCCCATGAAATCGATGAACATCAGCTCCGCGACGGGCCGCATCCCGCATGCGGCCGCGCCGACCGCCGCGCCGATGTAGCCGCCTTCCGACAGCGGCGTATCGAGCACGCGGCCCGGAAACTTGTGAAACAGCCCCTTCGTCACGCCGAGCACGCCGCCCCATGCGTCGTCCTCGCCCGGCGCACCCGCGCCGCCCGCGTTGTCCTCGCCCATCACGATCACGCTGTCGTCGCGCGCCATTTCCTGCGCGAGCGCCTCGTTGATCGCCTGCGAATAAGTGATCTTCCTTGCCATGTCTGTCTCCTGGGATATTCGGTTCGCCGTGCCGGCTGCGCCGGCCGCCGGCAGCTGTGTCAGAGCGCGCTCACGGGTACGACACGTACACGTCGGTCAGCAGGTCGGCCGCGTCGGGCAGCGGCGCGGCCTTCGCCTGCGCGACCGCATCGTCGATCAGCGCCTTCACCTGCGCATCGACCGCGCGCAGATCGTCGGTCGTCAGCACCTCGGCACGCACGACGCGCGCTTCGAAATGCTTCAGGCAGTCCTTCTCGTCGCGCAGCTTCTGCACTTCGCCCGGCGCGCGGTAGGTCTGCGCATCGCCTTCGAAATGGCCGAAGTAGCGCGTGAACTTCACCTCGACGAGCGTCGGGCCGCCGCCGTTGCGCGCGCGCGCGACGGCCTCGCCGAGCGCCTCGTGCACCGCGAAGAAGTCGAAGCCGTCGACGATCACGCCCGGCATCCCGAAGCCGTTCGCGCGGTCGGCGATGTTGTCCGTCGCGACCGACCAGCTCGACGACGTCGCTTCCGCATAGCCGTTGTTCTCCGCCACGAAGATCGCCGGCAGGCGCCACACCGACGCGAGGTTCATCGATTCGAAGATCACGCCCTGGTTCGACGCGCCGTCGCCGAAGAAGCACACGCCGACGCCGCCGGTCTTCTTGTGCTTGGCCGCGAGCGCCGCGCCGCACACGAGCGGGCCGCCCGCGCCGACGATCCCGTTCGCGCCGAGCATCCCCATCGCCAGGTCGGCGATGTGCATCGAGCCGCCCTTGCCGTGGCAGACGCCCGTTTTCTTGCCGTAGATCTCGGCCATCATCCCGTGCACGTCGACGCCTTTCGCGATGCAGTGGCCGTGCCCGCGGTGCGTGGTGGCGACGTAGTCCGCAAGTCCGAGATGCAGCATCGTGCCGACCGCGGAAGCCTCCTCGCCCGCGTACAGGTGAACGAAGCCGGGGATTTCGCCGGTCGCGAACTCGACGTGCAGGCGCTCCTCGAATTCGCGGATCGTGCGCATCAGCCGGTAGGCGTCCAGCAGCGTGTCCCTGCTGAGCTGTGTCGAAACGGTCATGTGTGTCTCCTGGATAGGTCTGACTGCGAATGCCGCCGCGACAATGCTGCGGCGACGGATTGCATGGCGGCCCTGCGGCCGTCAGTGAAACGTGACGCGCCCGTCGACGCGCGCGGCCCGCATGCGCGCGATGGCGACCGGTTCGTCGAAACGGGCTGTCATGGCGAAGTCTCCTTGTAGAAGGTTCGGAATCCGATCGAGATGTCGTCGCGAAGCCGCGATCAGAAGCGCCACGCGCCGGCATCGCGCAACAGCTGCCGCGACGACGCGTAACGCAGCGTGCGGCCGACATCGACCGTCAACGGCCCGCGCCAGTCGAGCGCGATCTCGTAGCGCTCGCCGCGCGCGACCTCGATCTCGCGCTCGCCGTCGAACGCGAGCGTGCCGTGCTCGAACGGGATCGTCTGCCACGCATTCGGCTCGAGCCGCTCGCAGCTGCGCATCACGACACGATCGACGCGGCCGGGCGCGATCGGCGCGACGAGCGGCGTGCCGGCGGTCTTGCCGTCGGCGGCGAAGCGCATCGCGAGCCCGTGCGGCGCGCTGCGCTCGAGCGGGGCCCACGCGCCGCCGAGCGCGGACAGGCCGATGCCGTCCGGCTCCGCAAACGTCAGGTAGAGCGTGTCGATGTCGTCGGGCCCCGAGATCGCGCGCGCACCGATGAAGCGCTGGCGGGCCGCGCATACGTCGACGAGCGCGATCTCCTCGCGCCCCGCGTTCGCGCCCGCCGCGCAGCGCACGACGAGCCGCTTGTTGCGCATGAACGCGACCTCCGCCGGCACGGCGCCGGTCGCGGCAAGTCCTGCCGCGACGCCCGCGACGGTCGCTTCGCGATGTTCGGGAAACGCATTGTTGGTGCCGGTGGACAGCGCGACGAGCGGCGTCGCGCCGCAATGCGCGGCGACCGCGCGATGCGTGCCGTCGCCGCCGAGCACGACGATCAGCGCGACTTCCAACCGTCGCATGTAGGCGGCACCGGCCTGCGTGTCGGCGACGGTGTCCGAGATCGGCAGGTCGACGAATTCGACGTCGGGCCAGCGCTCGTGCGGCGCGACCGCGCGATGCGTATCGAGCGCACGCATCAGCAGCGTCGCGATGCCCGTCTTGTCGCGCAAGGTCAGCACGCGCTCGACGCCCATCGCACCGAGGCCGGCGAGCAGGCGCACGACCATGTTGGCCTTTTCCGCCGTCGGGAATACGGATGCATGCGTCGTCAGGCGGCGAATGTCGCGCCCCGATGCGGGGTTCGCGATCACGCCGACGGTCACGGGCGTCGTCACGGGCTTGTCTCCATCCAGTGGGCCGGCGCTCGCGCGCCGGCCTTGCATGTGTCGTCCGCCGTCATCGAGGGCAGCGGATCGTCGTCGCCGACGCGATTGCGCCGGCTTGCCCGTGACATCTGCAAGCGGCGTGCCACCGTGTGTGCAATGACCGCGAAACCCGCGTGTGGACTGGCTCGGCCGGTACGCCAGGCATCGGCATCTGCTGCCGCGAGCGCCCGACGCCCTGCGAAACCGCCCGTGTGTCTCACGCGGTCGATCTCCTGGCGCGCCGGTTTCGGCGCCTTCATCCGGACCGCAATTTCGCCGGCAAGCCACGCGGCTCGCGGCGCGGCGCGCACCGCCGTGCGCCGGCCCACCGTTGCGCGCGGCCTGCCCGCGCGTCTCAGCCGCGCGAGACCGGCTGAGATACCGCTGAGACGACCGTCTCACGCCGCGCGCGTGCTGCGATGCAATGTGATCCGCGCAAGCGGATGTGCTACAAGAACATCGAATTCCCCGCCGTACGGAACCGGAGCCGATCATGCCCTACGCAGTCCCCCAGGCCCAGCACGCCGACCGTGTGCTCGGCGCGCTCGCCGGACGCCTGCCCGCGCCGGCCGACTCCGCGCGTCTCGTGTCGTCGTGGCAGCGCTCGCTCGAGCGCTACGCGCTCGACCCGGCGTCGTCGATCGGCCCGCGCGTGCTGACCGCGGCCGAGCTGCGCGAGGTGCGCGACAAGGAGGAGGCCTTCCTGCGCGCATCGGGCCAGTGCCTGACACGCCTGCACGACATGATTCGCGTCGCCGACTACTGCGTGATGCTGACCGACGCGCACGGCGTGACGATCGATTACCGGATCGACCGCGAACGCCGCAACGACTTCCGTCATGCGGGGCTGCACATCGGCTCGTGCTGGTCGGAAAGCGAGGAAGGCACCTGCGGCGTCGCGAGCGTGCTGACCGATCTCGCGCCGATCACCGTGCACAAGACCGACCACTTCCGCGCGGCGTTCACCACGCTCACCTGCAGCGCGGCCCCGATCTTCGCGCCGGGCGGCGAACTGATCGGCGTGCTCGATGCGTCGGCCGTCCAGTCGCCGGACGGCCGCGACAGCCAGCGTCTCGTGTACCAGCTCGTGCGGCAGAGCGCGGCGCTGATCGAGGATGGCTACTTCGTGCACAGCACCGCGCAGCACTGGATATTGTTCGGGCATCCGAATCGTCACTACGTCGAGGCGCAACCCGAATGGCTGATCGCGTTCGACGAATGCGGCAATATCGTCGCCGCGAACCGGACGGCGCGCGACGCGCTGCCGGCGCTGCGCGAACCGCGCCATATCGACGAGATCTTCGATGCGACCGAGATGCCGCTGCGCGACGCCGCGCGGCTCGATGCGATCGTCGCGCTGCGGCTGCGCGCGACGGGCGCCCCGCTCTACGCACGGCTGCGCGCGCCGCTACGGCGCGCCGGCCGCGAAACCGGCACGGCACGAGCCGCCCCGGCATCGCGCCGCCCCGGCACCGCGCAGCGCCACGTCGGCGCGCTGACGCCGTTCCTGCACAGCAGCGACGCGCGGGTCGCGCAGCAGGCCGAACTCGCGCTGCGTGTCGCGAGCAAGCGGCTGCCGATTCTCGTGCTTGGCGAAACCGGCGCGGGCAAGGAAGTGTTCGCCCGCGCGATCCACGACGCCGGTGCGCGACGCACACGGCCGTTCGTCGCGGTCAACTGCGGCGCGCTGCCCGAGGCGCTGATCGAAAGCGAGCTGTTCGGCTATGCGGCCGGTGCGTTCACCGGTGCGCGCAAGCACGGCGCGCGCGGCAAGATCGCGCTCGCCGACGGCGGCACGCTGTTCCTCGACGAAATCGGCGACATGCCGCTCACGCTGCAGACGCGCCTGCTGCGCGTGCTCGCCGACGGCGAGGTCGTCCCGCTCGGCAGCGATACGCCGGTGCGCGTCGATCTCGACGTGATCTGCGCGACGCACCGCGATCTCGCGCGGATGGTGGCCGACGGCACGTTCCGCGAGGATCTGTATTACCGGCTGAGCGGCGCGACGTTCGAACTGCCGCCGCTGCGCGAGCGCGCGGACGTGCGCGACGTGATCGCCGCGGTGTTCGCCGAGGAAGCGCAGGCGACCGGCCATGTGCTCACGCTCGACGCGACGCTCGCCGAGCAGCTCGCCGCGTATCCGTGGCCCGGCAACGTGCGGCAGCTGCGCAACGTGCTGCGCTATGCGTGCGCGGTGTGCGACGCCGCACGCGTGACGCGGCGCGACCTGCCCGCCGATCTCGCCGCGCAGCTCGGCGCGGGCCCGGCCGGCGCGCTGCCGGACGACGAACGCGGCCGCATCGTCGCGGCGCTCACCGCGCATCGCTGGCGGCCGGACGCTGCCGCGCAGGCGCTCGGCATCTCGCGCGCGACGTTGTACCGGCGGATCGCGAAACACCGGATCGTCGCGCCGCACCGCCTCTGAAGCATCTGATGCATCCGGTTCATCCGACGCACCGGCACGCGTCGCGTCACGCGGCGCGCGCGCCCGCTTCGGTCGTGCCGGCGTCCCGACCGGCCGCTTCATCGCGCCGCGTGAACACCTCGTGCGCGGCGAACAACGCGTTGAGGGCGGCCGGAAAACCCGCGTAGACGGCCATCTGCATGAACACCTCGACGATCTCGTCGCGCGTGCAGCCGACGTTCAGCGCCGCCTCGACATGCACCTTCAGTTGCGGCTGCGCGTTGCCGAGCGCGGCCAGCGCGGCGATCGTCGCGATCTCGCGCGCTTTCAGGTCGAGCTGCGGCCGGCTGTAGATGTCGCCGAAACCGAATTCGACGATCAGCCGCCCGAAGTCCGGCGCGATCGGCGCAAGCGACGCGATCACGCGTTCGCCCACTTCGCCGTCGATTTCCTTCAGCTTGTTCCAGCCGCGCGCATAGCGATCTTCAACGAGTCGTTCCATGGTGTCCGTCCTGTTCCGAGAATGAGTGAGTAGGGTTCGCCCGTCGTTCCGTCTCGCGTTCCTGCGTCTCGTAGTACGTGATCTTGTCGCCGATCGCGTCGAGGCTTGCCTGCAACTCCGCGATATGCGCGCGCACCGCGTCGCGATGCGCGACCAGCAAGTCCCGCCGCGCACCGAACGTCGACTCGCCTTGCGCACGCAGCGCCGCGAACTGCTGCATCTGCGCGATCGGCATGCCGGTCGCCTTCAGGCGCATCACGAAGCCCAGCCAGTCAAGATCGGCCGGCGCGTAGAGCCGGTGCCCGGCCGCCGTGCGCGAAATCGCGCGCAGCAGGCCGGCCTGCTCGTAATACCGCAGCGTATGCGTCGACACGCCGGTCAGTTCGGCGACTTGCCCGATCGTGAGCGGACCGGCGGTGGAGGATCTGGATACGGTTTTCGACATGGCAGGAACAAGGTTAGGAGTTAGAGTTCACTCTAAGTCAAGCGTTGTCGCACGGCCAAGTACAACAATTTGGAATCACCGCCGCGGACACCGTAAAGAATGGTCAAAACGGCCACCCGACGCGGCTTTCCGTCTTTACAGCGACGCAAGCCTTCAGCAAGATTCGGTCAGCCTGTCTCAAAAAGGGCACGCATTTGTCCTATGCTTAACGGCGACGCCCGGCCAGGCCTCGCCCCGCCGTCCGTTGCAACAGCCATTCATCCGTCAGAACCAGGGAGCCTTTGCCATGCTGAAAAAGCTGCTGATGCTGTTCGTCGCGCTATCGCTGTCGCTTGCCGCCGGCCTCGCCGCGGCCGTCGAAGTCAACACGGCCGACCAGGCCGCGCTCGAATCGGTGAAGGGCCTCGGCCCCGTGAAGTCGAAGGCGATCATCGACGAACGCACCAAGAACGGCCCGTTCAAGGACGCGGACGATCTCGCGAACCGCGTGAAGGGTCTCGGCACGAAGTCGGTCGGGCATCTGGAGGAAAACGGCCTGACGATCGGCGGCTCGTCGACGCCGCCGAAGGGCGTGAAGCTGTCGAAGCCGGCCGCGACGACCTCGTCGACCACGTCGGCCACGACGCCGGCAGGCACCGCTCCGACGTCGACGACCGCGACGGCCGGCACGACGGCTGCGGCACCTGCACCGGCCGCGAGCGCTCCGGAAGCGGCGACCAAGCCGGCCAAGGGCAAGCGCGCCTCGAAGAAGGAGAAGGCGGCCGCAGCCGCGGCGGCCTCCGCCGACGCGGGCGCGAGCGCGCCGGCCGCAGCGTCGTCCACGAAGGCGACGAAGGGTTCGAAGAAGAAGAGCAAGAAGGACAAGGCAGCCTCCGCCGCCGCGGCGTCGGGCGCCTGATGTGCGCCGCGTGCGCGATGGCGTGCGCGCGGCATTCGATCAACGGGCGCCGTCGTCACGGCGCCCTTTTCAGTAAAGGTGAAGAACCATGGGTCTCCTCGATATCGTTGGCGGTCTGCTCGGCGGCCAGGCCGGCGGCAACTCGCAAAGCGCGCTGATCGCGACCGCGCTCGAATTCATCAACAACCAGCCGGGCGGGCTGAACGGCCTGATCGAGAAGTTCCAGAAAGGCGGCGCCGGCGACGTGATCGGCTCGTGGGTCGGCACCGGCGAAAACCAGCCGATCTCGCCCGACACGCTGCAGAACGTGCTCGGCTCGGACGTCGTCGGTTCGCTCGCCAGCAAGATCGGCATCGATCCGGGCCAGGCCTCGTCGATCCTCGCGCAGGTGCTGCCGCACGTCGTCAACAGCGCGACGCCGAACGGCGAAGTGCCGGCCGGCGGCCAGATCGACACGTCGAACGTGCTCGGCACGCTCACGCAGCTCGCCGGCATGTTCGGCGGCAACAAGCAGGCCTGAGCCGCGCCGGCTGACGGCCTCGGCGGCGGTTTCGGCCGCCCCATATGCAAACACCCCGCCTGAGCGGGGTGTTTGTTTTTGCGTGCCCGGCGCGAACCGGACACGCGGCCGATTGCCGGCGATCAGTGCACGACGCGGTCGAACACGAACTGGCCGTCGTTGACGTCGACCGGGATCACGTCCTTCGGACCGAAGCGGCCCGCGAGGATCAGCTTCGCGACCGGGTTCTCGATCTCCTGCTGGATCGCGCGCTTCAGCGGCCGCGCGCCGAACACCGGATCGTAGCCGACCTTCGCGATCTGCTCGAGCGCCGCCGGCGACACGTCGAGCGCCATGTCGAGCTTCGCGAGCCGGTCGTGCAGGCGCGCGAGCTGGATCTTCGCGATCGACTCGATGTTGCTGCGATCGAGCGCGTGGAACACGACGACGTCGTCGATCCGGTTCAGGAACTCCGGACGGAAGTGCTGCTTCACTTCGAGCCACACGGCGTCCTTGATCTCTTCCTGCGGCGAACCCGTCATCGCCTGGATCACCTGCGAGCCGAGGTTCGACGTCATCACGATCACCGTGTTCTTGAAGTCGACCGTACGCCCCTGCCCGTCGGTCATGCGGCCGTCGTCGAGCACCTGCAGCAGCACGTTGAACACGTCCGGATGCGCCTTCTCGATCTCGTCGAGCAGGATCACGCTGTACGGCTTGCGGCGCACGGCTTCCGTCAGGTAGCCGCCTTCCTCGTAGCCGACGTAGCCCGGCGGCGCGCCGATCAGCCGCGCGACGCTGTGCTTCTCCATGAACTCGCTCATGTCGATGCGGATCAGGTGCTCTTCGGAATCGAACAGGAACGACGCCAGCGCCTTGCACAGCTCGGTCTTGCCGACCCCCGTCGGGCCGAGGAACAGGAACGAGCCGTACGGACGGTTCGGATCGGCGAGACCCGCGCGCGAACGACGGATCGCATCCGCGACCGCGCTGATCGCCTCGTCCTGGCCGACCACGCGCTCGTGCAGCTTCTCCTCGATGTGCAGCAGCTTCTCGCGTTCGCCCTGCATCATCCGCGACACCGGAATCCCGGTTGCGCGCGACACGACTTCCGCGATTTCTTCGGCGCCGACCTGCGTGCGGAGCAGCCGCGGACGCGTCGGGTTGTGCTGCTCCTGCTCTTCGGCCTGCGTGACCTGCTTCAGTCGCGACTCGAGTTGCGGCAGCTTGCCGTACTGCAGCTCGGCGACCTTCTCCAGCTTGCCTTCCCGCTGCAGACGCGCGATGTCGGCGCGCACCTTCTCGATCTCTTCCTTGAGCTGCGCGCTGCCCTGCACCGCGGCCTTCTCGGCGGTCCAGATCTCTTCCAGGTCAGCATATTCGCGGCCGAGCCGCTCGATCTCTTCCTCGATCAGCTGCAGGCGCTTCTGCGACGCTTCGTCCTGCTCCTTCTTCACGGCCTCGCGCTCGATCTTCAGCTGGATCAGCCGGCGATCGAGCTTGTCCATCTCTTCGGGCTTCGAATCGATTTCCATCTTGATCTTCGACGCAGCCTCGTCGATCAGGTCGATTGCCTTGTCCGGCAGGAAACGATCGGTGATGTAGCGATGCGACAGCTCGGCCGCGGCGACGATCGCCGGGTCGGTGATGTCGACGCCGTGGTGCAGTTCGTACTTCTCCTGCAGCCCGCGCAGGATCGCGATCGTCGCCTCGACGCTCGGCTCGTCGACGAGCACCTTCTGGAAGCGGCGCTCGAGCGCGGCATCCTTCTCGATGTACTTGCGGTATTCGTCGAGCGTGGTCGCGCCGATGCAGTGCAGCTCGCCGCGCGACAGCGCCGGCTTCAGCATGTTGCCCGCGTCCATCGCGCCTTCGGCCTTGCCGGCACCGACCATCGTGTGAATCTCGTCGATGAACACGATCGTCTGGCCTTCGTCCTTCGCGATGTCGTTGAGCACGGCCTTCAGGCGCTCCTCGAACTCGCCGCGATACTTCGCGCCGGCGAGCAGCGCGGCCATGTCGAGCGACAGCACGCGCTTGCCCTTCAGCGTCTCCGGCACTTCGCCGTTGACGATCCGCTGCGCGAGCCCTTCGACGATCGCGGTCTTGCCGACGCCCGGCTCGCCGATCAGCACCGGGTTGTTCTTGGTGCGGCGCTGCAGGATCTGGATCGAACGGCGGATTTCGTCGTCGCGGCCGATCACCGGATCGAGCTTGCCCGCGCGGGCGCGCTCGGTCAGGTCGACCGTGTATTTCTTCAGCGCCTCGCGCTGGCTTTCCGCGTCCTGGCTGTGCACCTGCGAGCCGCCGCGCACCGCGGCGATCGCGGCTTCGAGCGCCTTGCGCGTGAGGCCGTGCTGGCGGGCCAGCTTGCCGGCTTCGCCCTTGTCGTCGGACACGGCGAGCAGGAACATCTCGCTCGCGATGAACGTGTCGTTGAGCTTCTGCGCTTCCTTGTCGGCCTGGTTCAGCAGCCCGGCCAGCTCCCGGCCGATCTGGATGTCGCCGCCCGTTCCCGTCACTTGCGGCAGGCGCGAAATGGCTTCGTTCAGCGCGCCTTGCAGCGCCTGCACGTGAACGCCCGCGCGCGACATCAGCGAGCGGGCGGAGCCGTCCTGCTGCGCGACCAGCGCCGCCAGCACGTGAACGGGTTCGATGTATTGATTGTCGCGGCCTGCCGCGAGGCTTTGCGCGTCAGAGAGTGCTTCCTGGAACTTGGTGGTGAGCTTGTCGATTCTCATTTGGTGAGACCTCCAATTTTCGATTAACACCAAGATGAGGATGGTTATACGGGTTTCAAGCGGAATTCGGGTTGATTCAACGCAAAAATCGCCGGGCGGCGACCCGCCGGCCTGTGGGCGGGCCGCAGCGCGGACGGCGGGGATGGCGCCGGCGTGTCAGTCGCCCCTCGACGACGATTCGGCGGCCGCCGGCGCGTCATCCCCGGACGGTTCGGCGCGCACCCGCGCGATCGGACGAATGCCCAGCAGCGCGGCGAGCGGCGACGCGGGCACGCTCAGCTCGCCGAGCGTGTGGCGGTCGAGCTCGGCGAAGAATGCGTCGCGCGCGGCCGCCAGCACACCTTTCAGGCGGCACTGCGGCTCGATCACGCAGCCGCGCGCCTCGTCGCCGTCGGCCACGAAGCAGCCGACCAGCGCGAAATCGTTTTCGGTCGCGCGCACCACCTGGCCGACCGTCAGCTTCAGCGATTCGGGGAACAGCCGCAGCCCGCCGTTGCGGCCGCGCACGGTGTCGACCCAGCCGAGCTCGCCGAGCTGCTGCACGACTTTCATCAGATGGTTCTTCGAGATGCCGTAGGCGTCCGAGATCTCCTGGATCGTCGCGAGCCCCTCGCCGCGCACGGCGAGATACAACATGACGCGCAGCGAGTAGTCGGTGTAGTCGGTGAGTCTCATGAGCAGATACGGAAAATCGTCGATCGTGCCCCGCTCGGGCGAAGCGGGTCGATCGGAACGCGCGCGGGGGCGGCTGTCGAGGCCACCGACGACGCCGGGTTGCCGGGACGGCCTGCGCGCAATAAGATGCATGGAATCTGCGCATTTTTCAGGCAGGGGTGGACGCTATTTTGCGTCAAAATTCCGTCGGCGTCCTGCGCGTTGCCCCCGCCGCCGTTCCGCCGACATGTCACCGATGCCCTGAATTTCCCGGCCCTTTTTTGCCATGACCGCCCTGCCCGCCACACCCGATACCGCCCCGGCCCGCCCGCGCGACGCCGAACCGACCGAAGACAACATCCGCGACCTCGTGTACGCGTTCTACGACCGCGTGCGCGCCGATCCGCTGCTGGGCCCCGTGTTCGACGCGAAGCTGGACGGCCGCTGGGACGAGCATCTGCCGAAGATGGTGAGCTTCTGGTCGAGCCTCGTGCTCGGCACCAAGAGCTATCGCGGCAACGTGCAGCAGGCGCACCAGCCGCTCGACGGGATCGAGCCCGCGCATTTCAGCCGCTGGCTGTCGCTGTTCCTGAAGACCGTCGAGGGCCGCTACACGCCGCCCGCGGCCATCCGCTTCATGGAGCCCGCGCTGCGGATCGCGCAGAGCCTGCAGCTGAGCCGCTTCGGCTGGGATTACCCGATTCCGCCCGAGCAGCAGGCGCTGCTCGACGCGATCGCGCCGCGCCGCCGCGACACGGGCGACGATCCGCATGCGCTGCCGTCACGCGCCCGCGGCGAACCGTTTCCGGCGAGGATCATCGGACGCGGCACGGATCCGGACGCCTGATACGACGATTCGCAGCGCTCGAACCCTCGAGCGCCTGCGGCACATCGCCGCACGACGCGCTCAACGCGGCGTGTTGCCCGATTCGACGCCCCAGCGCGCGAGCGCCGCATCGTCGGTACTGCGGGCATCGACCCAGCGCTCGCCGTCCGGCGTTGTTTCCTTCTTCCAGAACGGCGCCTCGGTCTTCAGGTAGTCCATCACGAATTCGCACGACGCGAACGCGTCGCCGCGATGCGACGCGACCGTCGCGACCATCACGATCTGGTCGAGCGGCAGCAGCCGGCCGACGCGGTGCACGATCGCGACGTCGATCCCGGGCCAGCGCCGGCCGGCCTCGGCGGCGATCTTCTCGAGCGCCTTCTCGGTCATCCCCGGATAGTGCTCGAGTTCCATCGCGGCGACCGAATCGCCTTCGTTCAGGTCGCGCACGGTGCCGACGAAGCATGCGACCGCGCCGATCTTCGGGTTGCGCGCGCGCAGTGCCGCGACTTCGGTGTTCAGGTCGAAGTCGTCGGTCTGGATTCGTATCGTTGCCATCATCTGCCTCTGTCGACCAGAGTTGGCGCTTTAGCGCTTACTCTGGTCCCATGCTTTGCGGTCGACCAGAGTTAGCGCTTTAGCACCTACTCTGCTCCCATCCAAAGCTCAACCGCCCGTCACCGGCGGAAAGAACGCGACCTCGCAACCGTCGGTGAGCCGCGTATCGGGATCGGTCATCTCGTGATTGCATGCCATGCGCAACGCGCGCCCTTCGGCGAGCGTTTCGGCCCACGCGCCGCCGCGCAGGCGCAGCCACGCGCGCACGTCGCCGACGGTCGTCACGCCGTCCGGCACGTCGGCCTGCTCGTCGGACACGCCCAGCGCCTCGCGCACGCTTGCAAAGAATTTCAGCTGAATCTTCATAAGTCGGGAAGCCGTCGTATTACGACAGCAGTTCGGAAAACGGAATGAAACGCACGGTCTCGCCCGCGCTGATCGCGTGCTGCGGCGGATTGTCGATCAGTCCGTCGCCCCAGACCGTCGACGTCAGCACCGCCGAGCTCTGGTTCGGGAACAGGTCGAGGCCGCCGGCCGCGTTGACGCGCGCGCGCAGGAATTCGTTGCGCCGGTCACCCTTGCCTTGCGAGAAGTCCGCGCGCAGCGACAGCGCGCGCGGCGTGACGTCGCGCACGCCGGACAGGCGCAGCAGGAACGGCCGCACGAACAGCAGAAACGTGACGAAGCTCGACACGGGGTTGCCCGGCAGCCCGATGAAATGGGCGTCGGGACGCGCGTCGCCGCGGCGCACCGCGCCGAACGCGAGCGGCTTGCCCGGCTTCATCGCGATCTGCCACAGCGCGAGCCGCCCTTCGGCCTCGACGGCCGGCTTCACGTGATCCTCGTCGCCGACCGATACGCCGCCGCTTGTCAGGATCACGTCGTGATCGCGCGCGGCCTCGCGCAGCGTGTCGCGGGTCGCCGCGAGCGAGTCGGGCACGATCCCGTAATCGGTCACGTGGCAACCGAGCCGCTCGAGCAGCCCGCGCAGCGTGAAGCGGTTCGAGTTGTAGATCGCGCCGGGCTTCAGCGGCTCGCCCGGCATCGTCAGTTCGTCGCCGGTGAAGAACACCGCGACGCGAATCCGCCGCGCGACCGACAGCTGCGCGCAGCCGACCGACGCGGCCAGCCCGAGCGCCTGCGGCGTGAGCCGCGTGCCGGACGGCAGGATCACCGAACCCTGGCGGATGTCCGCGCCCTGCGCGGTGATCCATTCACCGGCCTTCGGCGTGTGCAGGATCTCGACCGCATCGCCGTCGGCCGACGTCTGTTCCTGCATCACGACGGCGTCGGCGCCGGGCGGCACCGTCGCGCCGGTGAAGATCCGCGCGGCCGTGCCCGCCGCGAGCGGCGCGGCCGGATGGCCGGCCGGAATCCGCTGCGACACCGGCAGGCGCCGCTCGCCGTGCAGCAGGTCGGCGACGCGCACCGCGTAGCCGTCCATCGCGCTCGTATGCATCGGCGGCACGTCGAGCGGCGAACTCACGTCGGCCGCCAGCACGCGGCCGAGCGCGTCGAGCGTGGCGACGGTTTCGGCGCCGGGCAACGGCTTCGCGGCTTCGAGCAGCGCGGCGAGCGCCTCGGCGGTCGACAGCATCGGCGCGCGCGGCGCCGCGGGATTCGGGTTCGACATCGATGGAATCGGGGAAACGTTGGAGTCAATACGTCATTGTAGCGACGCCGTCGCGCCCACGCGCGATATGCCGGACATGCGGCAACTGTGATCGGCGCGAACACGCGGCACTGGCACTCGTTTCGATTTACTTGTTTCGATTCGCGCGCCGTCGGACGGCGCGCCCGTACGCGGCCGCGGCCCAACCCAAACAAAACGGCCGGAACCCCGATCCGTGCGACGAATCGGCATTCCGGCCGTGCTGCGCCGACGGGCTTGCGACCCCGCGGCACGGTGCTACCCCGGTGCTACGTCATGCGCCCGTATGCGCGACGATGAAGTCCTTCACCTGCTGCGCGTCGGCCTTCACGACCTCGAAACGCTGCGGCAGCGCCTCGAGCCCGTCGAATGCAGCCGGCCGCTCGGCCTCGCGATCGAGCGCTTCGCGGATCGTCTCGCCGAACTTGATCGGCTGGGCCGTCTCGAGCACGACCATCGGCACGCCCGCGTCGAGATGCTCGCGCGCGACCTTCACGCCGTCGGCCGTGTGCGTATCGATCATCGTGTCGTAGCGCGAGAACACGTCGCGGATCGTCGCGATACGGTCCGTGTGGCTGCTGCGGCCCGACACGAAGCCGAACTCGGCGACGCGCGCGAAATCGCCGCTCGCCGCGAGATCGAAACCACCCTTCTCCTCGACGTCGCGGAACAGCTGCATCACGCGGGCCGGATCGCGGCCGAGCAGGTCGAACACGAAGCGCTCGAAGTTCGATGCCTTCGAGATGTCCATGCTCGGGCTGCTCGTGTGATAGGTGTTTTCCGCGCTGCGCACGCGGTATGCGCCGGTGCGGAAGAACTCGTCGAGCACGTCGTTCTCGTTGGTCGCGACCACGAGCTTCGCGATGGGCAGGCCCATCATCCGCGCGATGTGACCCGCGCAGACGTTGCCGAAGTTGCCCGACGGCACCGTAAACGACACGCGCTCGTCGTTCGACGTCGTCGCCGCGAAATAGCCCTTGAAGTAGTACACGACCTGCGCGACGACGCGCGCCCAGTTGATCGAGTTGACCGTGCCGATCTTCTGCTGCGCCTTGAACGCGTGATCGTTCGAGACAGCCTTCACGATGTCCTGGCAGTCGTCGAACACGCCTTCGACCGCGAGGTTGAAGATGTTCGGATCCTGCAGGCTGAACATCTGGGCGGTCTGGAACGCGCTCATCTTCTTGTGCGGCGACAGCATGAACACGCGCACGCCTGCCTTGCCGCGCATCGCGTACTCGGCCGCGCTGCCGGTGTCGCCCGACGTCGCGCCGAGGATGTTCAGCGCTTCGCCGTGCTTCGCGAGCGTGTACTCGAACAGGTTGCCGAGCAGCTGCATCGCCATGTCCTTGAACGCGAGCGTCGGGCCGTTCGACAGTTCGAGCAGCGACAGCGCCGCGCCGTTCTCGGTGCCGAGCGTCTTCAGCGGCGTGATGTCGGACGCGTTCTCGCCGTGACGCGTGTTGCTGTATACGGCGGCCGTATAGGTGCGGCGCGTGATCGCGTGCAGGTCGTCGGCCGGCACGTCGTCGCAGAACTTCGACAGGATCTCGAACGCGAGATCCGCGTACGGCAGCGTGCGCCAGCGCGCGAGTTCGTCGGCCGACACCTGCGGGTATTCGGCCGGCAGGTACAGCCCGCCGTCCTTCGCAAGGCCGCCGAGCAGGATGTCGGAGAACGTGTGGCGCTCGCCGATGCCGGCGCCGCGCGTGGAGATGTAGTTCATGTCGTTCCTGGTCCTCAGTTCAGCGCTTCCATACGCAGCTTCGTCACCTTCGAGACCACCGTCGCGAGGCTCTCGATCTGCGCGATCGCCGCGTTCACGTGCTTCTCGAGCGTCTCGTGCGTGATCAGGATGATGTCGGTTTCGCCGTTCGCGTCGTCGACCTGCTCCGATTCCTTCTGCAGCAGCGCGTCGATCGAGATGCCCGTGGCGGCGAGGATGCGCGTGATGTCCGCGAGCACGCCGGTCTGGTCGGCCACGCGCAGGCGCAGGTAGTAGCCGCTCGTCACTTCCTCGATCGGCAGGATCGGCGTGTTCGACAGGCTGTCCGGCTGGAACGCGAGATGCGGCACGCGATGCTCGGGGTCGGCCGTGTGCAGGCGCGTGACGTCGACGAGATCCGCGACGACCGCCGACGCGGTCGGTTCCGCGCCCGCGCCCTTGCCGTAGTACAGCGTCGTGCCGACCGCGTCGCCGTGCACGACGACCGCGTTCATCGCGCCCTCGACGTTCGCGAGCAGGCGCTTCTCCGGAATCAGCGTCGGGTGCACGCGCAGCTCGATGCCGTTTTCGGCGCGGCGCGCGATGCCGAGCAGCTTGATCCGGTAGCCGAGCTCTTCCGCGTAGCGGATGTCGGTCGCGTCGAGCTTGCTGATGCCTTCGACGTAGGCACGGTCGAACTGGACCGGCACGCCGAACGCGATCGCGCTCATGATGGTCGCCTTGTGCGCGGCGTCGACGCCTTCGATGTCGAAGGTCGGATCGGCTTCCGCATAGCCGAGCTCCTGCGCGGCCTTCAGCGCGGTCGCGAAGTCGAGGCCGCGGTCGCGCATTTCCGACAGGATGTAGTTCGTCGTGCCGTTGATGATGCCGGCGATGTACTGGATGCGGTTCGCGGTCAGGCCTTCGCGCAGCGCCTTGATGATCGGGATGCCGCCGGCGACGGCCGCCTCGAACGCGACCATCACGCCCTTCTCGCGCGCGGCCTCGAAGATCTCGGTGCCGTGTACCGCGAGCAGCGCCTTGTTCGCCGTCACGACGTGCTTGCCGTTCGCGATCGCGCGCAGCACGAGCTCGCGTGCGATGCCCGTGCCGCCGATCATCTCGGCGATGATCGAGATCGACGGATCGTCGACGACCGCGTTGAAATCGTCGGTGATCTGCGCGGCGCCGGCGTTACCGCCGAGCGCGGCCTGCGCCTTGGCCGGATTGCGCACGGCAATGCGCGCGATCTCGATGCCGCGCCCCGCGCGTCGCTTGATTTCTTCCTGGTTGCGGTGCAGCACCGTGAAGGTGCCGCTGCCGACGGTGCCGAAGCCCAACAGGCCAACTTTGATCGGTTCCATGCTGCGTGTGATCGATGAGTAAGAATTGAATGAATGCCGGGGGACGCTGTCCGCTCAGACCGAATGACGCTTGCGGTAGCCGTCGAGGAAGCGCGCGATCCGGTTGATCGAATCGGTCAGGTCGTCGAGGTTCGGCAGGAAGACCACGCGGAAGTGATCCGGCGCCGCCCAGTTGAAGCCCGTCCCCTGCACGAGCAGCACGCGTTCCTCGAGCAACAGGTCGAGGATGAACTGCTGGTCGTTCTGGATCGGATAAAGCTTCGGATCGAGGCGCGGGAACATGTACAGCGCGGCCTGTGGCTTCACGCAGGTCACGCCGGGAATCGACGTGAGCATGTCGTACGCGAGCTCGCGCTGCTTGAAGAGGCGCCCGCTCGGCACGATCAGCTCGTTGATGCTCTGGTAGCCGCCGAGCGCGGTCTGGATCGCGAACTGCCCGGGCACGTTCGCGCACAGGCGCATCGACGACAGGATCCCGAGGCCTTCCAGGTAATCCTTCGCGCGCCGGCGGTTGTCGCCGCCGAGGCCCGACACGGCCATCCAGCCCGCGCGGTAGCCGCACGAGCGATAGCTTTTCGACAGGCTGTTGAACGTGACGGTGATCACGTCTTCCGACAGCGAGCCCAGCGCCGTGTGCTCGAGCCCGTCGTAGACGATCTTGTCGTAGACCTCGTCGGCGAACACGATCAGCCCGTGCTGACGCGCGATCTCGAGCAATTCGAGCAGCAATTCGTCGGAATAAAGCGCGCCGGTCGGGTTGTTCGGGTTGATCACGACGATCGCCTTGGTGTTCGGCGTGATCTTGCGGCGGATGTCGTCGAGGTCGGGCATCCACGCGTTCTGCTCGTCGCACACGTAGTGCACGGGCGTGCCGCCCGACAGGCTCACGGCGGCCGTCCACAGCGGGTAGTCGGGCGCCGGCAGCAGCACTTCGTCGCCGTCGTTCAGCAGCGCCTGGGTCGCCATCACGATCAGCTCGGACGCGCCGTTGCCGATGTAGATGTCGTCGAGGCCGACACCGACGACGCCCTTTTGCTGCGTGTAGTGCATCACGGCCTTGCGGGCCGAGAACACGCCCTTCGAATCCGAATAGCCGGACGACGCCGGCAGGTTGCGGATCATGTCCTGGATGATTTCGTCCGGCGCGTCGAAACCGAACGGCGCGAGGTTGCCGATGTTCAGCTTGATGATGCGGTGGCCTTCTTCCTCGAGGCGCTTCGCGTGCTCGAGCACCGGGCCACGGATGTCGTAGCAGACGTTGAGCAGCTTGTTCGACTTCTGAATCGGTTTCACGACGACACGGTTCCTGGGTTGGCCTTGCGGCCGGGGGACGGGATCAAAACTGGAGAGCGGCTGGTCTATGCGCGCTGTCTAGACTGGGGAAAATGCGGGCAGTCGGACGCGGCTTGTGGCGACGCACGATGCAAGTGGCGCCCGGGGGCGACCAAAAAGTTATAATTTAGCGGATTTTGGCCACCTTTCGCAATGCACCATGGCCGCTCCGGGCCCGCGCCGTCAGGCGTCCCGCGTGCGCCGGTCGCGAAACGGCCGCCCGGGCCCGTGCGGCCCTTGCCAGACCTTCCCTCCACGGAACCGCGGAATACCGATTTGAAACTGCACCAGGACACGAGCGGCGCGCTCAACACCGTCACCGGCTACGGCCCCGATTATGTCGACGTCAACCTCCAACGCCACGAAGGGAGCGTCATCGTGCTGCCCGGCGCGCCGGTGCGGGACTGGCCCGTATCGTCGTTCGACGCGCTCGCGCCCGAGCATTTCGCGATGCTGCTCGACCCGGCCCCCGAACTCGTGATCTTCGGCAGCGGCGCGCGGCTGCGCTTCCCGCACCCGCGCCTCGTGGCCGCGCTGACGGCCAAGCGGATCGGCGTCGAGACGATGGATTTCCAGGCCGCCTGCCGGACCTACAACATCCTGATGGCTGAGGGCCGCAAAGTGGCCGCCGCGCTCTTAATTGAACGTTAATCCCCGATGCGGTAAAACTCGGGCCGGCACACCGGGTCGATCCCCGGATCATCACGCGGATCGGCAACCGGCAAGCCGGCCGCCGCCGGCGCGACCCGCTGGCGGCGCTTACAACAACCAACAGGCTGAAAATTCATGAACGATACGCCGTCGAGGCTACCGCTCAATCGCATCACGCTCGTCCTCCTGCTCGTCGCGCTCGCGATCGTCTGGTTCGCGCCGCTCGGGCTGCGCCACCTGATCCCGAGCGACGAAGGCCGCTACGCGGAAATGGCGCGGGAAATGTTCGTCACCGGCGACTGGATCACGCCGCGCTACAACGGCTACAAGTATTTCGAGAAGCCGCCGCTGCAGACCTGGCTGAACGCGCTGACGTTCGCCTGGTTCGGCATCGGCGAATGGCAGGCGCGCCTGTACACGGGCCTCGCCAGCTTCGCCGGCGTGCTGCTGGTCGGCTTCACGGGCGCGCGCCTGTTCAACCCGCTGTCCGGCTTGCTCGCGGCCGTCGTGCTCGCGTGCTCGCCGTACTGGAACCTGATGGGCCACTTCAACGCCCTCGACATGGGGCTCGCGTTCTGGATGGCGCTGTCGCTCTGCTCGCTGCTGCTCGCGCAGCGGCCCGGGCTGCCGGCGGGCGCGGTGCGCGGCTGGATGTGGGCGTGCTGGGCCGCGATGGCGTTCGCCGTGCTGTCCAAGGGCCTCGTCGGCCTGATCCTGCCCGGCGCCGTACTGGTGCTCTATACGCTGATCGCCCGCGACTGGGCACTGTGGAAGCGACTCTACCTGGTCAGCGGCCTCGTGATCTTCTTCGCGATCGTCACGCCGTGGTTCGTGCTCGTCCAGCAGCGCAACCCCGAGTTCTTCAATTTCTTCTTCATCGTCCAGCAGTTCCGCCGTTACCTGACCCCGGAGCAGAACCGCCCGGGCCCGTTCTACTATTTCGTGCCGGTGCTGCTGGTCGGCTTCCTGCCGTGGCTGTCGGTCGCGTGGCAGAGCATCCGCCATGCGCTGCGCATGCCGCGCCAGCCGAACGGCTTCTCGCCGATGCTCGTGCTGCTGATCTGGAGCGCGTTCATCTTCCTGTTCTTCAGCACGTCGCACTCGAAGCTGATCTCGTACGTGCTGCCGGTCGCGCCGGCGCTCGCGCTGATCATCGGCGCGTACCTGCCGCTGATGAGCGCCGACCGGTTCCGTCGCCACCTGCTCGGCTACCTCGTGTTCTTCGTCGTCGCGGCGTTCGGGATCATCTTCCTCGCGTATCAGGGCGACGCCCGCACGCCGAACGCGCTGTATCGTGCGTTCCAGGTGTGGCTGTACGCGGGCCTCGCGGTCGCGGGCGCGCTGACGCTCGCGGCCGCCTGGCTGAACCGCCGCGTGGGCGTCGCGGCCGCGATCACCGCGTTCGGCGCCGCGTGGCTCGCGTTCGGCACGATCGGCGGCACCGGTCACGACGAATTCGGCCGCTACAGCTCGGGCGCGCTGCTCGCGCCCGCCGTGCGCGCCGAACTGGCGAAGCTGCCGCCTGACACGCCGTTCTACTCGATCGAGATGCTCGATCACACGTTCCCGTTCTATATGGGCCACACGACGATCATGGTCCAGCGCCAGGACGAGCTCGCATTCGGCATCTCGGTCGAGCCGGACAAGTGGATCCCGACCGTCGACCAATGGATCGAACGCTGGAAGCAGGACACCCATGCGCTCGCGATCATGCCGCCCGGCCAGTACGACACGCTGGTCAGGCAAGGCGTGCCGATGCGCGTGATCGCGCGCGACAACCGCCGCGTGATCGTCGAGAAACCGCAATCGTAAGGACGCCCGCCGCATGAATCCCGTTTCGTTCGTCTGCATCATCACCGGCGTGATGCTCAACGCCTGTGCGCAACTTCTGCTGAAAGCCGGCGTCAACGCCGTTGGACACTTCGAATTCAGCCGTGCGAACATCCTGCCGGTCGGCCTGAAGATCGCGACCCAGCTGCCGATCATCGGCGGCCTCGGCTGCTACGTGCTGAGCGTCGTCGTCTGGATTGTCGGGCTGTCGCGGGTCGACGTGTCGATCGCCTATCCGATGCTGTCGCTCGGCTACGTGGTCAACGCGTTCGCCGCCTGGTACCTGTTCGGCGAGGTGCTGTCGGTCCAGCGGCTGGTCGGCATCGGCATCATCCTGATCGGCGTGCTCGTGCTCGCGCGCAGTTGAGCGCGCCCCGCCGGCCCGGCGGGCATTAAGCGTCCGCCTACAAAAAATCACGGTACGAATCCGGCAACCGGTGTTTAATGCCGGTTTCGGGCCGGATCGCCCGACCCCTTTATTACACGCCATTACAGGCAAAGTGTTCATGAGCCAGACTACCGCTCCGTTCCTGCCGTTCACCCGCCCCGAGATCGACGAGGAAACCATCCAGGGCGTCGTCGACGTACTGCGCTCGGGCTGGATCACCACCGGCCCGCAGAGCCAGAAGTTCGAAGCCGCGCTGTCCGAGTACTGCGGCGGCCGTCCGGTCCGCGCGTTCAATTCGGGCACCTGCACGCTCGAGATCGGCCTGCGCATCGCGGGCGTCGGCCCCGGCGACGAGGTGATCACGACGCCGGCGTCGTGGGTATCGACCAGCAACGTGATCCTCGAGACGGGCGCGACGCCCGTGTTCGCCGACATCGACCCCGTCACGCGCAACATCGACCTCGACAAGCTCGAGCAGGCGATCACGCCGCGCACGAAGGCGCTCATCCCGGTCTACCTGGCCGGCCTGCCGGTCGACATGGACCGCCTGTACGCGATTGCGCGCGCACACAACCTGCGCGTGATCGAGGACGCCGCGCAGGCGCTCGGCTCGACGTGGCAAGGCAAGCGCATCGGCGCGATCGGCGACATCGTGTCGTTCAGCTTCCACGCGAACAAGAACCTGACGACGATCGAAGGCGGCGCGCTCGTGCTGAACAACGAGGACGAGGCGACGCTCGCGCAGAAGTACCGGCTGCAGGGCATCACGCGCACCGGCTTCGACGGGATGGACTGCGACGTGCTCGGCGGCAAGTACAACCTGACCGACGTCGCCGCGCGCGTCGGCCTCGGCCAGCTGCCGCACCTCGAGCGCTTCACCGCGCAGCGCCGCGCACTCGCGCGCGCGTATTTCGCCGCGCTCGACGGCGGTGCGGCCGTGCAGCTCGGGCTCGGCCTGCCCGTCGCCGATTTCGAGAACAGCAACTGGCACATGTTCCAGGTCACGCTGCCGCTCGACCGGCTGTCGATCTCGCGCGCCGATTTCATGGCGCAGATGAAGGAGCGCGGCATCGGCACGGGCGTCCACTACCCGGCCATCCATCTTTTCACGCTGTATCGTGCGCGCGGCTTCAAGGAGGGCATGTTCCCCCACGCCGAACGATACGGCGCATCGACCGTCACGCTGCCGCTCTTCACGCAGATGACGGAAGACGACGTGCGTCGCGTGGCCGACGCCATCAACCAGATTTGCGAACAATACGGAAAATAAGCGTACATGAATCACCTTGAAGCACGCGCCGGGCATCCGGGCGCCGCGACCCCGGAGGTATCGGTCATCATCCCCGTGTACAACGAGGAAGACGGCCTGGCCGCGCTGTTCGCGCGGCTCTACCCGGCACTCGACGCACTCGGCACGTCGTACGAAGTGATCCTGATCAACGACGGCAGCCGCGACCGCTCGGCCGCGATGCTGGCGGACCAGTTCCACGTGCGCCCCGACACGACGCGTGTCGTGCTGCTCAACGGCAACTACGGCCAGCACATGGCGATCCTCGCCGGCTTCGCGCAGTCGCGCGGCGAGATCGTCATCACGCTCGACGCCGACCTGCAGAACCCGCCCGAGGAAATCGGCAAGCTGATCGCGAAGATGCGCGAAGGCTACGACTACGTCGGCTCGATCCGCAAGCAGCGTCAGGACAGCCTGTGGCGCCGCAAGGCGTCGCAGATGATGAACCGGCTGCGCGAGCGCATCACCCGAATCAAGATGACCGACCAGGGCTGCATGCTGCGCGCGTACAGCCGCCGCATCATCGACACGATCAACGTGTGCGGCGAAGTCAACACGTTCATCCCCGCGCTGGCCTACACGTTCGCGCAGAAACCGACCGAAATCGAGGTCGCGCACGAGGAACGCTTCGCGGGCGAGTCGAAGTACTCGCTGTACAGCCTGATCCGGCTGAACTTCGACCTCGTGACGGGCTTCTCGGTCGTGCCGCTGCAGTGGCTGTCGTTCATCGGCGTGATCCTGTCGCTCGGCTCCGCCGCGCTGTTCGTGCTGCTGCTCGTGCGCCGCTTCATCGTCGGCGCGGAAGTGCAAGGCGTGTTCACGCTGTTCGCGATCACGTTCTTCCTGCTCGGCGTGATCATCTTCGCGCTCGGCCTGCTCGGCGAATACGTCGGCCGCATCTACCAGCAAGTGCGTGCACGGCCGCGCTACCTGATCCAGGCCGTGCTCGAACAGCACGACGGCATGCCGGCGGTGCCGGCCCCCGCGAGCCGCACGGGGACGTCGCAATGAAGCCGCGCGCCGTCGTCTTCGCGTATCACAACGTCGGCGTGCGCTGCCTGCAGGTGCTGCTGGCACGCGGCGTCGACGTCGCGCTCGTCGTCACGCACGAGGACAACCCGAACGAGAACATCTGGTTCGGCAGCGTCGCATCGGTGGCCGCCGAGCACGGGATCCCGGTCGTCACGCCGGCCGACCCCGCCGAGCCGGCACTGCGCCGCGCGGTATCCGACGCGCGGCCCGAGTTCATCTTCTCGTTCTACTACCGCCACATGCTGCCGGTGGACCTGCTCGCGATCGCTCCGCGCGGCGCGTACAACATGCACGGTTCGCTGCTGCCGAAATACCGGGGTCGGGTACCGACCAACTGGGCCGTGCTGAACGGCGAAACGGAAACCGGCGCGACGCTGCACGAGATGGCCGCGAAGCCCGATGCGGGCGCGATCATCGGCCAGACCGCCGTGCCGATCCTGCCGGACGACACGGCCGCGCAGGTGTTCGACAAGGTGACGGTCGCCGCCGAGCAGACGCTCTGGCGCGTGCTGCCCGCGCTGCTCGCGGGCGAGGCGCCGCACCTGCCGAACGATCTCGCGAACGGCAGCTACTACGGCGGGCGCAAGCCGGAGGACGGCCGCGTCGACTGGTCGAAGCCGGCCGCGCAGGTCTACAACCTGGTACGCGCGGTCGCGCCCCCGTATCCGGGCGCGTTCACCGACGTCGCCGGCACGCGTTTCGTGATCGCCCGCGCGCGCCTCGCGGCGCCCGGCAGCGCCGCCGCCGCGGCCGCAGCGGATTTGCCGCCCGGCCTGCACGTAAGCGATAATGCGCTATTCGGCGTCTGCGGCGACAGCCGCGCCCTATCCATTCTCGAGCTGTGGCAGCAGCGCGACGGCAGCGAAACCGTCGTGACGCCCGCGGAATTCGCGCAGTTCATTCATTCTTCCCGTCATTCATGAAAGCAAAAAAAGTCCTGATCCTGGGTGTGAACGGCTTCATCGGCCATCACCTGTCGAAGCGCATTCTTGAAACCACCGATTGGGAAGTGTTCGGCATGGACATGCAGACCGATCGGCTGGGCGACCTCGTCAACCACGAGCGGATGCACTTCTTCGAAGGCGACATCACGATCAACAAGGAGTGGGTCGAGTATCACGTGAAGAAGTGCGACGTGATCCTGCCGCTCGTCGCGATCGCGACGCCCGCGACCTACGTCCAGCAGCCGCTGCGCGTGTTCGAGCTCGACTTCGAGGCGAACCTGCCGATCGTGCGTTCGGCCGTCAAGTACGGCAAGCACCTCGTGTTCCCGTCGACCTCCGAGGTCTACGGCATGTGCTCGGACGAGCAGTTCGACCCGGATGCATCGGCGCTCACGTACGGCCCGATCAACAAGCCGCGCTGGATCTACGCCTGCTCGAAGCAGCTGATGGACCGCGTGATCTGGGGCTACGGGATGGAAGGCCTGAACTTCACGCTGTTCCGTCCGTTCAACTGGATCGGCCCGGGCCTCGACTCGATCTACACGCCGAAGGAAGGCAGCTCGCGCGTCGTCACGCAGTTCCTCGGCCACATCGTGCGCGGCGAGAACATCAGCCTCGTCGACGGCGGCTCGCAGAAGCGCGCGTTCACCGACATCGACGACGGCATCAGCGCGCTGATGAAGATCATCGACAACAAGAACGGCGTCGCATCGGGCAAGATCTACAACATCGGGAATCCGAAGAATAATTTCTCGGTTCGCGAACTCGCGCACAAGATGCTCGAACTGGCCGCCGAATACCCGGAATACGCCGGCTCCGCGAAGCAGGTGCAACTCGTCGAAACGACGTCGGGCGCCTACTACGGCAATGGCTACCAGGACGTGCAGAACCGCGTGCCGAAGATCGACAACACGATGCAGGAGCTCGCCTGGGCGCCGCAATCGACGTTCGACGACGCGCTGCGCAAGATCTTCGAAGCGTATCGCGGCCATGTCGCCGATGCGCGCGCGCTGGTCGAGCAGCAGAACTGACGGGACGCTCGCTTGGCTCGTATCGTCCTCAAGATCGACGTCGACACGCTGCGCGGCACGCGCGAAGGCGTGCCGAACCTCGCGCGCATCTTCGACCGCTTCAGCGCGCGCGCGACCTTCCTCTTCAGCCTCGGGCCCGATCACACGGGCTGGGCGCTGCGGCGCGTGTTCCGCCCTGGCTTCCTGAAGAAGGTGTCGCGCACGTCGGTGGTCGAGCACTACGGCGTGAAACAGCTGATGTACGGGGTACTGCTGCCGGGCCCCGACATCGGCCGCCGCGCGATCGCCGACATGCGCGCGATCCACGAGGCCGGCTTCGAATGCGGGATCCATACGTGGGATCACGTGTACTGGCAGGACAACGTGCGCGTGCGCGATCGCGACTGGACCGCGCGTGAAATGCAGAAGAGCCATGCGCGCTTCGTCGACGTCTTCGGCGCGCCACCCGTCACGCACGGCGCGGCCGGCTGGCAGATGAACGACGCGGCGTTCGAGCAGATCGACGCGTGGGGGATGCGCTACGCATCCGACGGCCGCGGCCATTCGCCGTATCTGCCCGTGGTCGGCGGCCGCACGCTGTCGCACGTGCAGATGCCGACCACGCTGCCGACCCTCGACGAAGTGCTCGGCATCGACGGCATCGACACGCACAACGTCGCCGCGCACATCCTGAAGTTCACGGAAACCAATCCGCACGACCAGGTGTTCACGCTGCATGCGGAACTGGAAGGCCAGAAGCTCGCGCCGGTATTCGAGCAGCTGCTCGCCGGCTGGCGCGCACAGGGCCATACGTTTGCGACGATGGGCGACTACCACGCGACGCTGGACCGCGACTCGCTGCCATCGTACCCTGTCACGTGGGGCGAGATTCCCGGCCGCTCCGGCGAGCTGATCGTCCAGCCCGACTGAGTTCGCGCGCACCCGCGCCGCCTGCCCTGCCCTTGCGGCGTGCCGCCGAACCGCGCCGCCCGAGCGGCGCCTTTCCATAACAACAGGAGAAACACGTGTCCGTCGAAGTTGACCGTCAAGTTCCCGATTTCACCGCACCGGCGACGGGCGGCGACATTTCGCTGTCCGACCTCAAGGGCAAGAAGCTCGTCCTGTATTTCTATCCGAAGGACAACACGCCGGGCTGCACCACCGAAGGCCTGCAGTTCCGCGATCTCTATCCGAAGTTCAAGAAGGCCGGCGCCGAAGTGATCGGCGTGTCGCGCGACAGCCTGCGCTCGCATGACAATTTCAAGGCGAAGCTCGAACTGCCGTTCCCGCTGATTTCCGATGCCGACGAGGCGCTGTGCGCGCTGTTCGATGTCATCAAGATGAAGAAAATGTATGGCAAGGAAGTGCGCGGAATCGAGCGTTCGACGTTCCTGATCGACGCCGACGGCGTGCTTCGCCAGGCATGGCGCGGCATCAAGGTGCCCGGTCACGTGGACGACGTGCTAAGTGCTGTACAAGCGCTTTGAGCCGCGTTATATTGGGCCGCAATGAATGCCAGTTCGCCCCATATTTCTCGTAGCTGCGCCGGTGCCCGTTGCGATGCTTTCCGGCACCTGACGCGCATCACGACGGTATCAGCCGAGCCGCATGTCCCGGTCCCCGGGGCAGCGGCTTTTTTTATGGACTGCGCGCCGGCTCTCGGTCCGGCCCCTCACCCCGTCAAGGAGCTGATCGACACTTAGGCGAACCGGCTAGACGAATTTCCTGTGCGCCACCGCGCGCAAACTGCATGCACCTTCCACGTCACGCAGGATGCGATCAGCGGCGCACGCCATGCGACACGATTCCTCCCGAGGGACACCATGCCTTTGCCTACTGCCCCCAGCAAGCTCGGCAGCCTGCTGCCGCCCGATGAATACAAGGCGAAAGCGCGGCCCGCGAAAGCCGCGAAGAAATCCGCCGAAGGGGACGCCTCCACAGCCGGAGAATATGGCCCGGCCAGCGTGGCCCAACCGATGACCGAAGCCGCGAACACGGCCGCGCCGCTGCGCGCCGTCGCGGCGTCGACGCAAGAAGCCGCGGGCACGCCCGCACGCGGTCGCAAGACCAGACAGACGGCCGCGCTGCTGCAGCCGATGCCGGCACCGGTCGAACCGGCGGCCCCTGCCGCCCCCGCCGCGCCGGTCGTCGCACGCAACGACAAGCCCGGGGCCGGCAAGCCGACCACCGCGAGCGCACGCGATGCCGGTGCCGCGACGAAGTCGCGCAGCCGCAAGCCGGCCGAAGCCGAATTGCAGAAGCTGTTCGTGCTCGACACGAACGTGCTGATGCACGACCCGAGCAGCCTCTTCCGCTTCGAGGAACACGACGTCTATCTGCCGATGATGACGCTCGAGGAACTCGACAACCACAAGAAGGGGATGTCCGAAGTCGCGCGCAACGCGCGCCAGGTGAGCCGCACGCTCGACGCGCTGGTCGCCGACGGCGGCCCGATCTCCGACGGCATTCCGCTGTCGCGTCTCGGCAGCCGCGAGGCGCTCGGCCGCCTCTACTTCCAGACCAGGCTCGCGGACATCGCGCCGGTCGAAGGCCTGCCCGCAGGCAAGGCCGACAACCAGATCCTCGGCGTCGTGCGCGCGCTGCAGCGCGACCGGCCGGACCGCCAGGTCGTGCTGGTGTCGAAAGACATCAACATGCGCATCAAGGCGCATGCGCTCGGCCTGCCCGCGGAAGACTACTTCAACGACCAGGTCCTCGAGGACAAGGATCTCCTCTATAGCGGCGTGCGCGAATTGCCGCAGGACTTCTGGACGAAACACGCGAAGGGGATGGAGAGCTGGCAGGACACGAAGACGGGCACCACGTACTACCGCGTGACGGGCCCGCTCTGCGGGTCGATGCTCGTCAACGAGTTCGTCTATCTCGAGCCGCAGAACGGCGAGCCGACGTTCCACGCGATCGTGCGCGAGCTGAACGGCAAGACGGCGCTGCTGCAGACGCTGCGCGACTACAGCCACCACAAGAACAACGTGTGGGGCATCACCGCGCGCAACCGCGAGCAGAACTTCGCGCTGAACCTGCTGATGAACCCCGAGATCGACTTCGTCACGCTGCTCGGCCAGGCCGGCACCGGCAAGACGCTCGTCGCGCTCGCGGCCGGCCTCGCGCAGGTGCTCGACGACAAGCGCTACAACGAGATCATCGTGACGCGCGCGACCGTGCCCGTCGGCGAGGACATCGGTTTCCTGCCCGGCACCGAGGAAGAGAAGATGCAGCCGTGGATGGGTGCATTCGACGACAACCTCGAAGTGCTGCAGAAGACCGACGACGCAGCCGGCGAATGGGGCCGTGCGGCGACGCAGGAGCTGATCCGTTCGCGCCTGAAGGTGAAGAGCATGAACTTCATGCGCGGACGCACGTTCGTCGACAAGTACCTGATCATCGACGAAGCGCAGAACCTGACGCCGAAGCAGATGAAGACGCTCGTGACGCGCGCAGGCCCCGGCACGAAGATCGTGTGCCTCGGCAACATCGCGCAGATCGACACGCCTTACCTGACCGAAGGCAGCTCGGGCCTGACCTACGTCGTCGACCGCTTCAAGGGCTGGGGCCACAGCGGCCACGTGACGCTCGCGCGCGGCGAACGCTCGCGGCTCGCCGACTACGCGTCGGACATCCTGTAACGCGATACGCCGGCTGCCCGCCGGCCTCCGACGCCACGCGGCGCTCCGGTTTCCGGAGCGCCGTTTTCATTTTTGGGGTCGAAAACGTTGGTCATGCTTCGTTACGCAACAACCTCACTTACACGCGAAACTTCAAGTAAATTCTCAGGAATGGTTGCCTAAGCCCCGCCGGAACGTCTACCATCGGGTCTGTCTGTTGTCATACGATTCGCGAGCGCGCCGCGCTCGTCCGCCTTGTCATGCTTCGAATCTGGGTTCCCGTCGCCGTCGTTTCACTGCTCGCGGCCTGCTCCAGCGTGCCGCCGCAGTCGGCCTCGCGCACCTCCGGCATGAAGATCACGACGCCGCGCGCCTTCCCGGCACCCGCCAATTTCCCGAAATTCGTCGACCACAGCGTCGGCCAGGAAGAGATCTCGATCCAGGCGATGAGCCTCGTCGGCGTGCCGTACCGCTGGGGCGGCAACACGCCGACGAGCGGCTTCGACTGCAGCGGCCTGGTGCGCTACGTGATCGGCCGCGCGGCCGACGTGGACCTGCCGCGCACGACCGCCGACATGAGCAGCCGCGGCGTGTCGATCGACCCCGAACAGGTCGCGCCGGGCGACCTGATCTTCTTCAATACGACCGGCCGCCCGCATTCGCACGTCGGCATCTATGTCGGCAAGCTGCGTTTCGTCAACGCGCCGTCGACCGGCGGCACCGTGCGGCTCGACTACCTGACGAACCCGTACTGGGCCAAGCGCTTCGACGGCATTCGCCGCGTCGCGCCGCCGCGCGGTGCGCCCGGGCCGTTCGATGCGCCGACCTACGAGGCGCGGCGCGATGTGCCGGCGGCAGCGCCTGTCGTCGCGGCAGCCGCGTCGCGACGGCCTGCCTCTGCGTATGCCGCGTCTCAGGCGGGCGTCGCGCCGTCGCCCGCGCCGGTCACGCAAGCCGCTCCGGTCGTGTCGACCGCGGCAGTTGCCCCGACGGCCGCGGCAATCGCCCCCGCCGCCGATCCGTACGAACCGCCGCCGCGCGTGCTGACCGCGCAGCAGCAGGCAACGTCCGTGAATGGCGACATGATCGCTACGACGGCGAATCCGGGGCCGGCAGGCCCCACCGAGACCGGCACGCAGATTCCGACCACCGCGCTGACGGCCGCCCAGGCTGCCGCGTTCGACGCGGAACCGCCGCCCGCGGCCGCCGCGCCGTCGCTGCGCGACACCGAGCCCGTGCAGGTGCTGCGGGCGTCGACGCAATCCGCACCGATCAGCCCGCGCACCGCCACCGCCGACGATCCGATCGCCCGCTTCGCGAACGGCAGTTACTGATCCACGTCATCCGCCGCAGCGCCGCCGCCCGTCGTCGCACTTTCCCGACCGCGCAAAGAAAATGCGCCGCAACCTTTCGGTGTGCGGCGCATTGCGCGTATCGATCCGGCAGCGTCGATATCAGAAGATCTGGTGCCCGAGCCACCATCCGCCGGCCGCGAACAGCGCGGCCGCCGGCAGCGTCAGCACCCACGCCCAGACGATGTTGCCGGCGACGCCCCAGCGGACGGCCGACAGCTTCTGCGTGGCGCCGACACCGACGATCGCACCGGTGATCGTGTGCGTGGTCGACACCGGAATGCCGAGGAACGACGCGATGAACAGCGTGATCGCCCCGCCGCTTTCGGCACAGAAACCGCCGACCGGCTTGAGCTTCGTGATCTTCTGGCCCATCGTGCGCACGATGCGCCAGCCGCCGAACAGCGTGCCGAGCCCCATCGACAGGTAGCACGCGCCGATCACCCACGCGGGCGGCGCATCGGACGTCGCCGACGCATAGCCCGACGCGATCAGCAGCATCCAGATGATGCCGATCGTCTTCTGTGCGTCGTTGCCGCCGTGGCCCAGGCTGTACAGGCCGGCCGACAGCAGCTGGAGCCGCCGGAAGCGGCGATCGACCTTGCTGGGTGCGGTGCGGAAATACAGCCACGACACGCCGAGCATGAACAGCGAGCCGAGGATGAAGCCGAGCAGCGGCGAAATGAAGATGAACGCGATCGTCTTCAGCAGCCCGTCGATGTTCAGCGAGCTCCAGCCCGACTTCGCGAGCGCCGCGCCGACGAGGCCGCCGATCAGCGCGTGCGACGAGCTCGACGGAATCCCGTAGTACCACGTGATCACGTTCCAGCCGATCGCACCGACCAGCGCGCCGAACACGACATAGTGGTCGACGATCTCGGGATCGATCGTGCCTTTACCGACAGTCTGGGCGACTTTCAGGTGGAAGATGAAATACGCGATGACGTTGAACGCGGCCGCGAATACCACGGCCTGCTGGGGCTTCAGCACCCCGGTCGACACGACGGTAGCGATCGAGTTCGCCGCGTCGTGGAAGCCGTTCATGAAGTCGAATACGAGCGCGACGAGCACCAGCGTCGCGACCATCCATAGGGCGAGTTGTATCGAATGCATCGTGGTCCGCTCAGGCGTTTTCCAGCACGATGCCTTCGATGATGTTCGCGACGTCCTCGCACTTGTCGGTGATCTCTTCGAGCAGTTCGTAGATCGCCTTCAGCTTGATGAGCGTCTTCACGTCGTCTTCCTCGCGGAACAGCTTCGACATCGCCGCGCGCAGCACGCGATCGGCCTCCGACTCCCAGCGGTCGATCTCCTCGCACTGCTTGAGGATCTGCGCCGACTGCTTCATGTCGGACAGCAATCCGACGGCCTGCTGCACGTGCTGCGCCGACTGCGTGACGATGTGCGCGAGCTGGCTCGCCTCGGACGTAACGGACTGCACGTCGTACAGCGACACGGCCGTCGCGACGTCTTCCATCAGGTCGAGGATGTCGTCCATCGTCGTGATCAGCTTGTGGATCTCGTCGCGATCGAGCGGCGTGATGAAGGTCTTGTGCAGCAGATCGATCGCTTCATGCGTCAGCTTGTCAGCGGCCTTCTCGGCGGTCTGCACGTTTTGCTTGTGAATCTCGGCGTCGGCGAGATTGTCGATCAGCAGTTCGAGCTCGCGGCCACCGGAAACGATGTGCTTCGCGTGCGCGTTGAAGAGTTCAAAGAACTTGCCCTCGGTGGGCATGAATCGACCGAACATGGGATTCCTGAGAGATTGTCAAACGACTGTCACGAAAACGGGCGATATTGTACCGTTTTCGGTTGCGCCGCGACGCGCGCATATGCGCGCGCCGGGATTGGATACAACGCTTGGCGAAATAAGGGTTTACAACCGGCGTAGAAGTGTTACTCGCCGTAGAAGTTCTGCGCCCCCGCAAAGTTGTCGAACTTCGTGTATTGACCCAGAAACGTGAGCCGAACGGGTCCGATCGGGCCGTTACGCTGCTTGCCGATGATGATTTCGGCCGTGCCCTTGTCCGGGCTGTCCGGGTTGTAGACCTCGTCACGGTAGATGAACAGGATCACGTCCGCATCCTGTTCGATTGCGCCCGATTCACGCAAATCCGACATCACCGGACGCTTGTTCGGACGCTGCTCCAGCCCGCGATTCAGCTGCGACAGCGCGATCACCGGCACGTCCAGCTCCTTTGCCAGACTCTTCAGCGATCGCGAGATTTCGGAAATTTCGGTCGCACGGTTCTCGCCCTGCGACGAACCCGACATCAGCTGCAGGTAGTCGACGATGATCAGGCCGAGCTTGCCGCACTGACGTGCGAGACGCCGCGCGCGCGAGCGCAATTCCATCGGGTTCAGGCCGCCCGTCTCGTCGATGAAGAGCTGCGCCTCGCTCATCTTCTGCACCGCGTGCGTCAGCTTCGGCCAGTCCTCGTCCGTCAGCCGGCCGGTACGCATCCGGTGCTGGTCGAGCCGGCCGATCGAGCCGAGCATACGCATCACGAGCTGGGTGCCCGGCATTTCCATCGAGAACACCGCGACCGGCAGCCCGTACTCGACGGCGACGTATTCGCCGATGTTCATGGAAAAGGCCGTTTTCCCCATTGACGGTCTTCCGGCCACGATGATCAGTTCGCCGCCGTGCATCCCGGACGTCATCCGGTCGAGGTCGACGAAGCCCGTCGGCGTGCCCGTGACGTCACTCGGGTTCGCGGTGTGATACAGCGTGTCGATGCGCTCGACGACCTGCGTGAGCAGCGGCCCGATCTCGAGGAAGCCCTGGTTGCCGCGCGCGCCCTCTTCGGCGATCGAGAACACCTTCGACTCGGCCTCGTCGAGCAGCTGGCGAACTTCCTTGCCCTGCGGATTGAACGCGTCGGCCGAGATTTCGTCCGCGACCGACACGAGCCGGCGCAGCACCGCGCGGTCGCGCACGATTTCCGCGTAGCGGCGAATGTTCGCGGCGCTCGGCGTGTTCTGCGCGAGGGCGTTCAGGTACGCGAGGCCGCCGACGTCGTCGGCCTTGCCGGACGTGGTCAGCGCTTCGTACACGGTCACGACGTCGGCCGGGCGCGTCGACGCGATCAGCCGGCCGATGTGCTCGTAGATGATCCGGTGGTCGTAGCGATAGAAGTCGCCCTGCGACAGGAAGTCGGCAATCCGGTCCCATGCCGCGTTGTCGAGCAACAGGCCGCCGAGCACCGACTGCTCGGCTTCGACCGAATGCGGCGGGACTTTCAGCGATTCGATTTGAGGATCTTGCGGCGCGTTCATGGGTTGGGATTATCGCGAATAGATCGCAGCAGCGCTACCGCTCCGGCGATCGGGCAATAAAAAAGGCAGGCCCCGGTTGCCCGGGCGCCTGCCCTTGTCCGGACGGCGGAAGCCGCCCGGAAAGCTTGCATACGCTTACGCGTGGTCGCCGATCACGTTGATCGTGACGTCGACGACGACGTCCGTGTGCAGCGCGATCTGAACGACGTGCTCGCCGATCATCTTCAGCGGGCCTTCCGGCATGCGAACTTGCAGCTTCTCGACTTCGAAACCTGCCTTCTTCAGCAGTTCCGCGACGTCGCCGTTCGTGACCGAGCCGAACAGACGGCCGTCGACGCCCGACTTCTGCGTGATTTCGAACGACTGGCCGTTCAGCTTCTCGCCGACTGCCTGCGATGCTGCCAGCTTTTCAGCGGCGATCTTTTCGAGTTCAGCGCGGCGAACTTCGAATTCGGCGATCGCTTCCTTCGTTGCACGGCGAGCCTTGCGGTTCGGGATCAGGAAGTTGCGAGCGTAACCGTCCTTGACCTTGACGATATCGCCGAGGTTGCCCAGATTGGCGACTTTTTCCAACAGAATGATTTGCATTCGAATTCTCCTTATGGCGTCGCCGAGTTACGCCTTGTGCTGATCGGTGTACGGCAGCAGCGCGAGGAAACGCGCACGCTTGATTGCCGTGTCGAGCTGACGCTGATAGTGCGCCTTCGTACCCGTCAGACGCGCCGGCGTGATCTTGCCGTTTTCGCCGATGAAGTCCTTCAGCGTTTCCGTGTCCTTGTAGTCGATCTGCTCGACGCCGGCAGCCGTGAAACGGCAGAACTTCTTGCGCTTGAAGAGCGGGTTTTGTTGCTGACGACGCTTGTCGAATTTCTTACCAGTCGGGCGGGCCATGATTTCAGTCCTTTCCTATGTCCTGCAATGCAGTGATGTGAAACACCAAGGTTCTCGCGTTGCGGCTCTTCTTTGCCAGGAAGCCCGTGAACAGCGTTTCGACGCCCATTTCACGACGCTCCAGCTTGCCGCTCGCCTCACCGGCCGCCACCGCCTCGATCGTCATTTCGACCTGACGGGGAATGCCTGCTTCGACGACTTCCGTGCGGTGATGCAACGTGGCGCTTGCGATCGGAACACCCGCCGGCGTATATCGCACCGGTGCGCGTTCGACGACGCTCGCCGTCAATTGCAACCTGTTCACGTGAGTGACGCGCTCCTTGATGGCTTAATGAGTGACGAACTTAAGCCTGCGCTTCGGTCGGCTGAGCTGCAGCCGCCTTCTTGGCTTCTTCGCGCTGAACTTCCTTCATCATCGGCGACGGGCCGGTCTCGGCCTTCTTCATCTTGACGATGAGGTGGCGCAGCACGGCGTCGTTGAACTTGAACGCGTGTTCGAGTTCGTCGAGCGTCGTCTGGTCGCACTCGATGTTCATGCAGACGTAGTGAGCCTTCGCGAGTTTCTCGATCATGTAGGCCAGCTGGCGACGGCCCCAGTCTTCGACACGGTGGATCTGGCCGCCGTGCGTCGTGATCGTGGTCTTGTAACGCTCGATCATCGCGGGCACTTGCTCGCTCTGATCGGGGTGCACGATGAATACGATTTCGTAATGACGCATTACACACTCCTTGTGGATTAAAGCCACCCGGGCGTCTGAACCGGTGTGGCAAGTGAGAAGCCGAAGATTCTAACCCGGATACGGGGCGCATGCAACACCGATCGACGATTCCCGACCGGATTCGGCCATGTTTTCAACGACTTGAATGGCGCCGGCAGCTGAAGCCGCTGTCGGCGCGACCGTTCTGAAATGGGGGCGGAGTCTCGAGCGCGCGCTTGCGGGCCGGCGACGCGGCCCGCCGTCACTCGCCGCGCGCCTCGCCCAGCCGCGCGTCGAGCGCCGTCCTGAACGCGACCAGCGCCGACGGCTCGGCGTCGGTCACGGCCCACCACGTCATCCCGGCCGCCTCCCAGCGGTCGAGCGCGTAGCCCTGCGACACGGTCGCGTACGGCGCGGCCTCCCGCCCGACGCCTGCCGGCTGCACGTACACGTCGATCACGTGCTGCCGGTATCGGTACACGAGCACCGCGACGCGGCGCCGCCCGACGTAGTCGAGCCGGCCGCCCGCGAGCGGGAAGCCGCTCGCCGACAGGTCCTCGACCGGCGGCGCATAGTCGAGCCGGCCGTTGAACCACGGCTTGACCGTATGCCGGTCGGTCGAGATCACGTCGATGTCGCGCGCCGACAGGCCGGCCCGCACGTGGCTCGCGACCAGTTCATCGACCGTCTGGTCGGTTGCGGCGTGGCGGGCGGACAGCGCCATCCCGGCCGCCGCCGCGAGCGCGACCAGCAGCGCGACGCCCCATCCGAGCCCGGGCAGCGCGGCGACGCCCGCCCCCGGTCCGGTCGACGCCGGGCGAGCCGCTGCGCCGCGCCCGCCCAGCCACGCGAACCAGCGGCGAGCGGTCGGCCGAGGCTGGGCCCGCGGTCGCGCCGCAGCGTCGTCCGGCGCCGGTTCCACGCGGGCCTGGCCGCGCGCGTTCGCGCCGGCCGCCGCCGGCAGCGCCGCGAGGATGCTCGCGCGCAGCGCCTCCGGCGCGCGGTGATAATCGGCCTGCCGCACGGCGCGCCCGAGCGCGACGATCCGCTCGCGTTCGCGGCGGCACGCGTCGCAGCCTTCGACATGCCGCTGGACGCGCAACGCATCGGGCGCCGACAGCTCGCGGTCGACGTCCGCGTCCAGCAATGCGCGCGCTTCGTTACAGTCCATCGATCGCCTCCGATGCGGTTCCGCTTGCCGACGCACGTCCCGGCGCGGGTTCGGGTGCCGGCGCCTGCGTGCCGGCCAGCAGCGCGGCGAGCCGACGCCGGCCGCGCGCGAGTCGCGACATCACGGTGCCGACCGGTACGTCGGCGATCGCCGCGATCTCGCGATAGCTCAGATCCTCCATCTCGCGCAGCACCAGCACCTCGCGGTATTCGGGCGGCAGCTTCGCGAGCGCCGCGTTCACCAGCCGCACGTTCTCGCCGCGCAACAGGTGCGTGAGCGGATCCTCCGTCGCCGGCTGCCAGTCGTCCGGCACCTCCGTGTCGTCGAGCGTGTCGGGCAGCGCGACCTCGTGCGCGTGGGCGCGGCGGCGCCACTCGGTGTACCAGGTGTGGCGCACGATCGTCAGCAGCCACGGCCGCGCGTTGTCGCCGCGGCACGAGTCGACGAAGCGCAGCGCGCGCATGCACGCGTCCTGGACGACATCGTCCGCGTCGCCCGCATTGCCGCTCAGCCAGCGTGCGAGGTTGTACGCGGCGTCGAGATGCGGCAGCACGAGCACGCGAAACCGTTCGCCGCGCGCGACCGCGTCGTCCTCCGCCCGTTCGTCGACCGCCTGTCCGGCTTGCCCCACATGACCTCCCTGGTCCCGGCGGCCGAAGCCGCGCCCGTTCCGCGTCCGGTGCCCGGACAGACCGGCAGCGGGCGCTCTCGATCACCTTACCGCCGCTGCGTCGAGTTTATTCCCGCACGAAGCCGATGATGCGCAAAAAAATGCCGGAAACCGCCGCGCCCGTTACGGCGTGCTGTTCCAGTAGCCGGGGCGCGCATACGCTTCGCGCAGGTAGTCGATGAAGTAGCGCACGCGCGCGGGCACGTAGCGCTGCTGCGGATAGACCGCGAGGATGTCGTAGTCCGGCAGCGCGTATTCGTCGAGCACGGTTTCGAGTTCGCCCGTTTCGAGCTGCGCGGCGATTTCCCAGGTCGAGCGCCAGCCGAGCCCGAGGCTTTCCGCGACCCAGCGATGCAGCAGCTCGCCGTCGTTGCAGTCGAGATTGCCGGCCACCCGCATCGTCACGATCTTGCCGTGGCGCTGGAAATACCAGCCGCGGTTCTGGCCGCCCTGCAGGTTGAACGCGAGACAGTTGTGCTTCAGCAGGTCGTCGAGCGACTTCGGCCGGCCGTGCTTGCGGAAATACGCGGGCGTGCCGCACACGACGCGCCGGTTCGACGCGAGCTTCACCGCGACGAAGTTCGGATCGACCGAGCCGCCGATCCGGATCGACAGGTCGTAGCCTTCGCGCACGAGATCCACGACGCGGTCGGTCAGGTTGAACGACAGCTGCATTTCCGGCTTGTCGACGAGGAAACCGGGCGCGTGCGGCGCGACGTGCTTGCGGCCGAACGCGGCCGGCGCGGACACGATCAGGTGCCCGCTGACCGCGCGCCGCCCGGCGGCCAGCTCGTTCTCGGCCTGGTCCCATTCGGACAGCAGCCCGCGGCAGCGCTCGAGGAACGCGGCGCCCTCCTCGCTGACCACCAGCCGGCGCGTCGAGCGATACATCAGCTTCACGCCGAGGCGCTTCTCGAGCGCGTCGATGCGCCGCCCGAGCACCACCGGCGACACGCCCTCCTCGAGCGCGGCCGCCGCGAGGCTGCCCGCGTCCGCGACCCGCACGAACGTCTCGATCTGCTTGAAACGATCCATTTCCCGTCTCCGTCCCGGCTCCGACACCGGCGGGAAGCCCCGTCCGGCCGTCATTCCATACTTTTAGTTTCGAAATAAGCGACTTCGGCTGATCTTATCAAACCTTTCTTGCGTCCCTAAAGTGTTCCCAACAGACCGATTCGCAAGATCCAACTATCCAAGGAGACATTCATGGCCAAGATGAGAGCCGTCGACGCAGCCGTACTCGTGCTCGAGAAGGAAGGCATCCAGACCGCGTTCGGCGTGCCGGGCGCAGCAATCAACCCGTTCTATTCCGCGATGCGCAAGTCGGGCGGCATCAGCCACGTGCTGGCGCGCCACGTCGAAGGCGCGTCGCACATGGCCGAAGGCTTCACGCGTGCCGCACCGGGCAACATCGGCGTGTGCATCGGCACGTCGGGCCCCGCCGGCACCGACATGATCACCGGCCTCTACTCGGCATCGGCCGACTCGACTCCGATCCTCGCGATCACGGGCCAAGCGCCGCGTGCGCGCCTGTACAAGGAAGACTTCCAGGCCGTCGACATCGAGTCGATCGCGAAGCCCGTCACCAAGTGGGCCGTCACCGTGCGCGAGCCGGCGCTCGTGCCGCGCGTGTTCCAGCAGGCGTTCCACCTGATGCGCTCGGGCCGTCCGGGCCCGGTGCTGGTCGACCTGCCGATCGACGTGCAGCTCGCCGAAATCGAGTTCGATATCGACACGTACGAACCGCTGCCGGTCTACAAGCCCGCGGCGACCCGCGCGCAGATCGAGAAGGCGCTCGCGATGCTCAACGACGCGGACAAGCCGCTGATCGTGTCGGGCGGCGGCGTGCTCAACGCAGCGGCCGAAGACCTGCTCGTGCAATTCGCCGAAACGATCGGCGTGCCGGTGATCCCGACGCTGATGTCGTGGGGCGCGATTCCGGACGACCACCCGCTGATGGCCGGCATGGTCGGCCTGCAGACGTCGCATCGCTACGGCAACGCGACGATGCTCGCGTCCGACTTCGTGCTCGGCATCGGCAACCGCTGGGCGAACCGCCACACGGGCAGCGTCGAGGTCTACACGAAGGGCCGCAAGTTCGTGCACGTCGACATCGAACCGACGCAGATCGGCCGCGTGTTCGGCCCGGATCTCGGCATCGTGTCCGACGCGAAGGCCGCACTCGAGCTGTTCGTCGCGGTCGCGCAGGAATGGAAGGCCGCCGGCAAGCTGAAGGACCGCAGCGCCTGGGTGTCCGAGTGCCAGGAACGCAAGCGGACGCTGCAGCGCAAGACCCATTTCGACAACGTGCCGGTCAAGCCGCAGCGCGTGTACGAAGAGATGAACAAGGTGTTCGGCCGCGATACCTGCTACGTCAGCACGATCGGCCTGTCGCAGATCGCCGCCGCGCAGTTCCTGCACGTGTTCAAGGCACGCAACTGGATCAACTGTGGCCAGGCCGGCCCGCTCGGCTGGACGATCCCCGCCGCGCTCGGCGTGCGTGCGGCCGACCCGCGCCGTCCGATCGTCGCGCTGTCCGGCGACTACGACTTCCAGTTCATGATCGAGGAACTGGCCGCCGGCGCGCAATTCAAGCTGCCGTACGTGCACGTCGTCGTGAACAACTCGTACCTCGGCCTGATCCGCCAGGCCCAGCGCGCGTTCGACATGGACTACTGCGTGCAGCTCGCGTTCGACAACGTCAACGCACCGGAGCTGAACGGCTATGGCGTCGATCACGTGGCGGTGGCCGAAGGCCTCGGCTGCAAGGCGCTGCGCGTGTTCAAGCCGGAAGAGATCGAGCCGGCGCTGCGCCAGGCGCAAACGCTCGCGGAAGAATTCAGCGTGCCGGTGGTCGTCGAAGTGATCCTCGAGCGCGTGACGAACATCTCGATGGGCACCGAAATCGACGCGATCAACGAATTCGAAGAGCTCGCCGAAAAGGCCGAGCACGCGCCGACCGCGATCTCGATGCTCGACTGATCCGCACGCCATTTTTTGACTGACCGACCGAAGAGGCTTAGCTCATGCCGAAGTTTGCTGCAAACCTGACCATGCTGTTCAACGAAGTGCCGTTCCTCGACCGCTTCAAGGCGGCCGCGGACGCGGGCTTCGACGCCGTCGAGTTCCTGTTCCCGTACCCGTACGCGAAAGAGGAACTCGCCGAGCGGCTCGAGACGCACCGCCTGCGCCTCGTGCTGCACAACCTGCCGGCCGGCAACTGGGACCAGGGCGAGCGCGGCATCGCGTGCCTGCCCGATCGTGTCGGCGAGTTCCAGGAAGGTGTCGGCCGTGCGATCGAGTACGCGAAGGCGCTCAAGGTGCCGCAACTGAACTGCCTCGTCGGCATCCCGTCGGCGAGCACCGCGCGCGACAAGACCTTCGTCACGATCGTCGACAACCTGCGCTTCGCCGCCGATGCGCTGAAGCGCGAAGGCATCCGCCTGCTGGTCGAGCCGTGCAACGGCTTCGACATCCCGGGCTTCGCGCTGAACCGCTCGTCCGAAGGGCTCGACGTGATCCGCGCGGTCGGCTCAGACAACCTGTTCCTGCAGTACGACATCTATCACATGCAGCGCATGGAAGGCGAACTGGCCGCGACGATCGAACGCAACCTCGCCTCGATCGGCCACGTCCAGCTCGCGGACAACCCGGGCCGCAACGAGCCGGGCACGGGCGAGATCAACTACGCGTTCCTGTTCGCGCTGCTCGACCGGCTCGGCTACGCCGGCTACGTCGGCTGCGAATACAAGCCCCGCACCACCACGACGGAAGGGCTCGGCTGGTTGCAAAGCGTCGCCGGCTGCGCACCGGGCTCGGCGCGTCGCGCCGCCTGAGATCCGCTCTTCCCTTTCGCCCCTATAGGAGACTTTCACATGGCAACCATCGGTTTCATCGGCCTCGGCATCATGGGCGCGCACATGGCGCGCAACCTGCTCAAGGGCGATCATCAGCTCGTCGTGAACGGTGCGTTCCCGATTCCCGACGACCTGCGCGCGAGCGCGAAGGTCGTCGCGAACTCGACCGAAGTCGCGCAGCACGCCGACATCATCATCTCGATGGTGCCGGACACGCCCGACGTGCGTAACGTGCTGTTCGCCGACGACGGCGTCGCGAAGGGCCTGAGCGCCGGCAAGCTCGTGATCGACATGAGCTCGATCTCGCCGCTCGACACGCAGGAGTTCGCGAAGCAGATCAATGCGCTCGGCTGCGACTACCTCGACGCGCCGGTGTCCGGCGGCGAAGTCGGCGCGCGCGAAGCGACGCTGACGATCATGGTCGGCGGCCCGGAGAAGGCGTTCGAACGCGCGAAGCCGCTGTTCGAGAAGATGGGCAAGAACATCACGCTCGTCGGCGAGAACGGCGCGGGCCAGACCTGCAAGGTCGCGAACCAGATCATCGTCGCGCTGAACATCGAGGCGGTCGGCGAAGCGCTGCTGTTCGCCGCACGCTCGGGCGCCGATCCGGAGCGCGTGCGCCAGGCGCTGATGGGCGGCTTCGCCGCCTCGCGCATCCTCGAAGTGCACGGCGCGCGCATGACCAAGCGGACGTTCGATCCCGGCTTTCGCATCGAGCTGCACCAGAAGGACCTGAACCTCGCGCTCGACGGCGCACGCAAGCTCGGCCTCGCGCTGCCGCACACGGCGAGCGCGCAGCAGCTGTTCAGCGTGTGCGCCTCGCACGGCGGCAAGGCATGGGATCACTCGGCACTCGTGCGTGCGCTCGAGATCATGTCGAACTTCGAGATCGGCCAGACGCCGGCCGCGTAACGCGGACGCAACGACGCGCGTTTCGCTGCAACGGCGGAACGCGCGCGACGAATACAAGCGGTCCGGTCACGGCCGGTCGCATCGATGCGCGACGATGCGCGCATCACGGTGGGGCGCCCCGCCGCGTATCGCCGAAACGCGTGCGCGACGGGGCGAAAAACGCCGCTCTGGGCTGAGAGCGGCGTGGTGGGGTCCGCAGCGGCACCCGGCGGCGCCGGGGAAGCCTTGGTCGGTCAGACGTCGTCGTCGGGTGTCCGCCTGTCGGATTTCGCGTATTACATTTCTTTACGTTCACGCGTGCGATTTTTCATGCAATCGTCGCGTTGAACGCCTACACTTTCGCCACGCCTTTCGAGAAAACCGCCGCGCTTGGCGCTCGCTCCGGTGAGCGCGCCCAGCGCGGTGTTTTTTTCGCCACTTCACGGCGCGTTTTCTTTTCAACCACCTAGGGAGTGCAGCGATGGGTCTTCTTTCGTTTATCAAAGAGGCGGGTGAAAAACTGCTGGGTCACGCCGATGCGCAAGCAGCGGAAGATCCGAATGCCGCGAACCAGACCGCGGCCGACGCGATCAAGAACTACATCGGCACGCAAGGTCTCGACACGTCGAACCTGAGCGTCGCGTTCGACGGCGCGTCGCGCACCGTCACGCTGTCGGGCAGCGTCGCCGATCTCGACACGAAGGCGAAGGTCAAGGTCGCGGCCGGCAACGTGCAAGGCGTCGCGGGCGTCAACGACGACGACCTGCAGCCGGACGATCAGGAAGTTCAGTACCACGACGTGAAGCCGGGCGACACGCTGTCGGCGATCGCCAAGGAAGTGTACGGCGACGCGAACAAGTACCCGGCGATCTTCGAGGCGAACAAGCCGATGCTGTCGAGCCCGGACCGGATCTATCCGGGCCAGAAGCTCGTGATTCCGCCGCAGTCCTGAGCATTCGCGCGGCACTGACGCAAAAAAGGCAGGCCAACGGCCTGCCCGGACTGCTGACGAACCCCACGCTTTTCGGAGCGTGGGGTTTCGTCTTTTTGGCATCAGAGTTGCAGGCTTGCCGCGGGGCAAGCAGTCGAATCCGCCGCGCAAACCGTTCACGAGGCGCCGCTTTTTCATGCACGCCGCGCGCCGCCCGATCGGCGGCCAGCGGTCACAGCGTGTCGAATGCGCGTTGCAGCGCGTCGCGCTCGTGAATCCCGTTCGCGAGCGCGAGCATCAGCAGCACGCGTGCCTTGAACGGGCTCAGCGACCCGGCGCTCACGAAACCGAGCGCGTCGTCGTTCGCGGCGCCGTTGCGCATCACGTGCCCCGAGCCGACGCGCGACGCACGCACCACGGCGACGCCCGCCTTCACCGCATCGGCGAGCGCCGCCTGCAGCGTCGCATGGATCGACCCGTTGCCGGTGCCCGCGACGACGAGGCCGCGCACGCCGGCCGCGACGAGCGCATCGACGGCCGTGCGCGTCACGCCCGCATAGCTCGCGACGACTTCGACCGGCGGCCACGCCGCGGCGATCGCCAGTCGCGCATCGCGCGAGCGCGTCACGCGGCGCGCGAATTCGACGCGGCCGTCCTGCACCCAGCCGAGCGCGCCCAGTTCCGGCGACTGGAACGCATCGACCGCGTAGGTGCTCGTCTTCACGACGTCGCGCGCGCCGTGGATCCGGTTGTTGAATGCGACGAGCACGCCCTGGCCGCGCGCGGCCGGGTGAGCGGCGACGGTCACCGCGTTCAGCAGGTTCAGCGGGCCGTCGGACGACAGCGCGGTGGCCGGCCGCATCGCGGCCGTCAGCACGACCGGCTTGTCGCCGGTCACGACCAGATGCAGCGCGTAGGCGGTTTCCTCGAGCGTGTCGGTGCCGTGGGTGATCACGATGCCGTCGATCGCCGGATCGGCCATCAGCGCGTCGATGCGCGCGGCGAGCGTATTCCACAGCGGCAGCGCGAGATCCTTGCTGTCGATGCTGGCGACCTGCTCGGCATCGATGCGTGCGACCGACGCGAGCGCCGGCACCGCGTCGAGCAGGAAATTGACGCCGAGCGCGCCGGCCTGATAGCCGGCCGTGCTGGCGGCGTCGGGCGCGGCGCCGGCGATCGTGCCGCCGGTGGCAAGTACGGCGATGCGCGGCAGGGCCGGCGCGGACGAAGGGGATGCGGAGTTCGGAGTATTCATGGCCGCGATTGTAATGGCTCGCGGCCGGCATCCGGTAGATACGGCCGCCGCCGGCCGCCACGCATCATGGTTAGTCCCGATCACCGCGGGACGCACGCCGTCAACGGCCACGTCGCCCGCCGCGTTATAGGAATGCCGTTTTGGTGTTTTCACATTGATTTGCCATAATCGGAGCGCGCGGCGTGATGTGGCCCTGTTCCCGTTGCGCCGGGCTTCGTGACGGCGTCGATATAAAACGCAATTCACCCCATGGGAGTGTCGAAATGAAAATCCAATCGCTCGTAGCCGCAGTGCTTCTCGGCGGCATGCTGGCTTCCCCCGCTTTCGCGGCGAACAGCCAGCAGGACAAGATGAAGGCCTGTAACACGCAGGCCGCCGGCAAGACGGGCGATGAACGCAAGGCGTTCATGAAGGACTGCCTGTCGGCCAAGCCCGCGAAGAAGATGTCGCAGCAGGAAAAGATGAAGGCGTGCAACACGCAGGCCGCCGACAAGAAGGGCGACGACCGCAAGGCGTTCATGAAGAGCTGCCTGAGCAGCCAGCCGGCCGCCTGAGTTCCGGCGCTCCCGCGCGAATGCCGCGCACCGCTTCGGCGGGCGCGGCATTTTTGTTTTCGTTGCACGCGCATCGACGCACGCGATGACGCCGAATGCGTCGCCGCGCCGGCCGGCGGCACCGTCGCTGCCGTCGTCGCGACCTGCTGCGCCGCCTGCCCGCCCCGCTTCCCCAGCACGCCGTACAAATGCCGCCACATGGTGCGGCAATTCGCCGCGATTTCTTCTATGATGGCTGCAACGCGGCCCACCCAAGTACAAGAAGCGCCATCGGGCCGCCCTCGAGACGGACGCGCACGCCGCGTCAAACGGAGGCATGGATGGCATGGAGACAACACCGCTGGTTCCGCCGCTGGCTGATCGTGATCGTGTTCTGGGCCGTGCCCGTCGCGATCGTCGCCGTGCGCGAGATCCGCGAGGAAATGGCGTACAACAAGGCCGACCTGCAACTCGCGCTGACCACCTGGCAGCTCACCGATGCGCAGCAGGCGGCCGGCGCCGCCACGAAGTGCCACGGCGATCCTGACGCGGCGCGCGCGGCCGGCTGCCCGGCCGACGTGCTGGCCGCCAACGCGGCACGCCAGCAGGCGGCCCGCGACGAATACGTCGTGCGCCGCAACACGCTCGCCGGTTATCTGTGGCACGCGTTCGTCGGCTACTGGGTCGTGCCGGCCGCGTTCCTGTTCGCGTGCGGGGTCGTGATCGCGCTGATCCGCCGCGCGTTGCGGCGCCCGCCGATCAAGCCGCCGACCCCGCCGGCGCCGCCCGTCACGCACTGACCTGCACCTGCCGGCCCCGCCGTTCCCGCCCGCCCCGGCCGTCGCGCGATGTAGCGACATATCGCCGTGCGCGCGCCGATCCGTCCGTTGGTGCGCCGCGACACCGCAAACCGATTCGGCGCCTTTTCATGCGCGCACGAAATGGGGTTGTAATCCGTTGTGATATAACTGCCGACGTGATCCGCTCCGTGAGCGAGACTCACTCCGAACGTCATCCGATGGAGAAGAACGATGCAAAAACGGAACCTCGTGCTGAAAGCCGCCGCTGCGCTCGTCGTCGGCAGCCTTGCGCTCACCGGTTGCACCACTACCCCCGACAAGCCCGACAACGCCGCGACCAACGCGTCGAAGCGTCAGGCGATCGATTCCAGCGTCGACGCCACGCTGTCGCGCATGTATTCCACGGTCAAGGGTTCGCGTGAACTCGTCGCGAAGTCGCGCGGCGTGCTCGTGTTCCCGGACGTGCTGCAGGCCGGCTTCATCGTCGGCGGCCAGTCGGGCAACGGCGCGCTGCGCGTCGGCGGCAGCACGGTCGGCTACTACAACACGTCGTCGCTGTCGGTCGGCCTGCAGGCCGGTGCGCAGTCGAAGGCGATCGTGTTCCTGTTCATGACGCAGGAAGCGCTCGACGAATTCCGCGGCTCGGACGGCTGGGCAGCCGGCGCCGGCGCATCGGTCGCGCTCGTGAAGATGGGCGCGAACGGCGCGGTCGACTCCAACACGGCTACCGCGCCGGTCCAGGTCATCGTGCTGACCAACGCCGGCCTGATGGGCGACGTGTCGATCAACGGCACGAAGGTCACGAAGCTGAAGATCTGACGCTGCGGCGTCCTCGTCCGTGCGCACCGCGCGCGGGCGATGTGCAAACGGCGATGTCCTTGCGGACATCGCCGTTCTTTTATCCGCACCCGCCGCGCGTCAGGTCGTCGAATCGATCACCTTGAAGCGCGAGCGCTTTTGCGCACGAATCAGCGACTGGTACACGTCGACGTACTGCTGCGCCATCCGCCGCGACGTGAAGCGCTCCTCGAAGCGCCGCCGCACGCGTGCGCGCGGCAGCAGGTGCAGCCGGTTCACGGCGGCCACCGCGCTGATCTCGTCCTCGACGATGAAGCCCGACACGCCCTCGTCCACCACCTCCGGCACCGCGCCGCGATTGAACGCGATCACCGGCGTGCCGCACGACATCGCCTCGATCATCACCAGCCCGAACGGCTCCGGCCAGTCGATCGGAAACAGCAGCGCATGCGCGCCCGACAGGAATTCTGCCTTCTCGTGGTCGGCGATCTCGCCGATGTATTCGACGTGCGGCAGTGCGAACAGCGGCTTGATCTCCCGCTCGAAGTACTCCTGGTCCGCCGCGTCGATCTTCGCGGCGATCCTGATCGGCAGCCCGCACTGGTGCGCGATGCGGATCGCGGTGTCGACCCGCTTCTCCGGCGAGATGCGGCCGAGGAACGCGAGATAGCGCGGCTCGACGGGTTGCGGCAGGTACAGCGTGTCGGGCAGCCCGTGGTACACGGTCGTCTGCCATTTCGCCTGCGGCAGCGGCTGGCGCTGCGAATTCGAGATCGAGATCACCGGCGCGGTGTTGAACGTGTCGAACACCGGCTGCTGCTCGGGCAGGTCGAGCCGGCCGTGCAGCGTCGTCACGAACGGCGTGTCCTGCCGGTTGAAGACCGAAAACGAGTAGTAGTCCATGTGGAAATGGAGCACGTCGAAGTCCTTCGCGCGGCGCGCGACCGTCTCCATCAGCAGCATGTGCGGTGCGACGCGGTCGCGGATCGACGCATCGAGCCGCAGCGCGCGCGGCCATACCGGTTCGAGCCTGGCCCGGGTCGTCGAATCGCCGCTGGCGAACAGCGTCACGTCATGGCCGAGGTCGACGAGCGCCTCGGTGATGTAGGACACGACGCGCTCCGTGCCGCCGTACAGCTTCGGCGGCACGGATTCGGTCAGCGGGGCGATCTGGGCAATTCTCATGGTCCACGTCTCCTGTGTCCTCGGTCGGCCGGCACGGGGGCTGGCGCACAATCCCCTCCGTGCAGCACACGGCCGGCATCGCGCCGGCCGGATATCTCATTATTATTCGCGATCCCGATGCCCGGAAGCACCGGGCTTTCATTTTATGGGTGTTGTTACAGACAGGATACATTCGCGCCGCAGGCCCGACGGCGGGCTGCCCGTGGCATGCCGCCGACGCGGCCGCGCGCGCACCGCTTTGCCCGTCAGCGCGACGGCCACTTCCACGGCGGCAGGTCGCGCGTGTCCGCATCGACGAGCACGGTCGCGCCGAGCTGCTTGTCGAGCACCAGCGACTCGCAGCCGGCCTCGCGTTCGAGCGTCGCGATGAGCCGCGCCGCATGCGACACGACCAGCACCTGCGAACGCTGCGCGGCCTGCGCGATCAGGCGGCCGAGCGCCGGCAGCAGATCGGGGTGGAGGCTCGTTTCCGGTTCGTTCAGCACCATCAGTGCGGGCGGCCGCGGCGTCAGCAGCGCGGCCGCGAGCAGCAGGTAGCGCAGCGTGCCGTCCGACAGCTCGGCCGCCGACAGCGGCCGCAGCAGCCCCGGCTGGCGCATCAGCACGTCGAAGCGGCCGCGCCCGCCCGGATTGTCGATGTCGATCGATGCGCCGGGGAACGCGTCGTCGATCGCGGCATCGAGCGCGGCCGCATCCCCGATTTCGCGGATCGTCTGCAGCGCGGCGGCCAGGTCGGCGCCGTCGTCCGCCAGCACCGGCGTGTGGGTGCCGATCTGCGACTGCCGGGCCGGCGCCTGCGCATCGGTCCGGAAATGATCGTAGAAACGCCACGACCGGATCCGCTCGCGCACCGCGATCATCTCCGGCGCGCCGACCGGATCGGCGAACTCGGTCATCATGCTGTCGAAGCTCGCCACCGGCTGCGGCACCGTGTGCCAGTCGCCCGACCCGCTGCGCGCGCGAATCTGCGCGCCCTGCCGGTCGACCAGCAGCGTCGACGGCCGCAGCAGCGCGCCGCCCCAGATGCATTCGCGCTTCACGACCGGATCGAGACGAAACATCGACGCATCGTTCTTCACCGGCAGGCCGAGATCGATCGCGTAACCGAAATCGTCGCCGGCGAAACCGAGCTTGAGGCTCACCGGTCCGTTGCGCACCGTGCCGGTCACCGGCGTGTCGCCGCTCAGCATCGCGCGCGAAAAGCGCTCGGGGCCGGCCCACAGCGTCGACGGCAGCCCGCCTTCGCGCGCGAGCGACGGAATCACGCGGCCCTGCGCGGTGTCGGCAAGCAGCCGCAGCGCGCGGTACACGCTCGACTTGCCGCTGCCGTTCGGCCCGGTGACGACGGTGAGCGCCGCGAGCGGCACGATCAGCTCGCGCAGCGAGCGGTAGTTGGCGATGGCAAGCGTCTTCAGCGCGGTCATGGAGGGGATGGCAGCAGGCACCGGCGCGCGTTCAGCGGCCTTCGGCGGCCTTCGGATCGGCCGCGGTGTTGGCCGCCGTGCTGGCGGCGGGCGGCCGCGCGTGCGGCCGTTCGGGGCTAGGCTCGCCCGGCGCCGAATCGTGCGGATACAGTTCCATCCGGCTGCGCGGCAGGCATTGCGGAAAACGCGCCTGCAGGTACGCGATCAAGCCCTCGCGCACGCGGCAACGCAGATCCCAGCACGCCGACGAGTCGGCCGCGCTGACGAGCGCGCGCAACTGCATCGTGCGCTCGGTGGCATCGGTCACCTGCAGCACCTGCACGCGGCCGTCCCACTCGGGCGCCGCATGGACGAGCCGCGCGAGTTCCTCGCGCAGCGGCGCGAGCGGCGTGCGGTAGTCGACCGACAGGTAGACCGTGCCGATGATCTCCGAGCTGTGGCGCGTCCAGTTCGTGAACGGGTTTTCGATGATCCACTGCAACGGGACGACCAGCCTGCGCTGGTCCCACAGCCGCACCGACACGAACGAGCCGGTGATTTCCTCGATGCGGCCCCACTCGCCCTGGATCACGACGACGTCGTCGAGCCGGATCGGCTGCGTGAGCGCGATCTGCAGCCCGGCGATCAGGTTGCCGAGCACCGGCCGCGCGGCGATACCGGCGACGAGGCCGGCGACGCCGGCCGACGCCAGCAGGCTCGCGCCGACCTGGCGCACGTTCGGGAACGTCATCAGCGCGGCGCCCGTGCCGATGATCACGATCAGCACCATGACGGTCCGCACGAGCACCTTGGCCTGCGTGTGGACGCGCCGCGCGTGGAGGTTGTCGGCCGCATCCATCGGATGGGCCTGGATGATCGCGTCGCCGACGCCGGCCGCGAGCCGCACCAGCAGCCAGGTCAGCGATACGATGGAGCCGACCGCGGCCGCGGCGCGCATCCCGCCCACGAACGACATGCCTTCGTCCGTCTGGATCCACAGGAATTCGAGCGCAAGCAGCGCGAGCGTGACGAGCGAAGGTTTGTCGATGTAGCGCAGGATCACGCTCATCAGCGGATACGGCTGCGCGATGCGCTTGACGATGCGTGCGCCGAGACGGTGCACGATCACGACGACCAGCACGACCATGACCGACACGATCAGCGTGCCGGACCACGAATGCAACGGCGCATCGGCGATGCGCTGCAGTTCCTCGATTGAAATCATCGGCGCCCGGGATGCTTCGGTTATGAGGCGCGGTGGCCTCGTCCTGGATGCGTCGGCGACGTCCGGGCAGCGCGCGCCCGGACCCGGTGTCAGATCAACTGCCGCCCTTGCACGGGAATGCCTTGCCGAGACCGAGCGACACCGCGGTGCTCGCGTTGTAGTCGGCCAGCTTCGGGTTCTCCGCGATGTACTTGCGCACCGCGTCGGTCATCTGCTGCGCCCGGATGTCGGGTGGCAGGCAGAAATACTGCCCGACGCGCGGCCCGGTGGTGCCGCCGATCGCGTCGATCGTGTTGTAGACGCCATCGGCAGCGCCTTCGATGTAGGCCGCGCACGACGCCCGCGACTTGACGTCCGTCTTCGCGCACAGCCGGTCGAGATCCGCGCCCGTGAAAGCCGCCGCCGACAACGGCACGGCAAACGCCGCGGCACAAAACATAGCCCGCAACATGGTGTTCCTTATGTCAATGCGGCCTCGGGCCGCTTGCTGCGCTGACCGGCGCGGCGGCCGGACGCCCGCTGCCGGCCGGATTCCGGCCGGCCGGGCGCTGCGCCACCGCGCCGAAACCGTCATTTTGCACTCTTTTGCGCATCTGCCGGCGCCGATGCACCGACGCGCACCGTCCGCTTGCTCAGGATGTCGATCGCATCCGGCGCCTTGTAGTGCTGCGCGAACTCGAGCGCGGTGATGCCGAGCTGGTTCTTCACCTGCGGATCGGCGCCCTGGTCGAGCAGCAGGTTGACCGTCGACGCGTGGTTGCCGCGCGCGGCCATCATCAGCGGCGTCGTGCCGTTCGGCGACGCGGTGTCGATATACGCGTCATGGTCGAGCAGGACCTTGACGACCTCGTCCTGGCCGTTGGTGGCCGCGTAGTGCAGCGGCGCCCAGCCCTTCTTGCTGACTTCCGCACCCTTGTCGATCAGCAGCTTGACGAGCCCGACGTCGCCGTTCAGCGACGCGAGCATCAGCGCGTTCTCGCCGGCCTTGTCTTCCTTCTCGAGGTCGATGTTCGGCGTCGTGGCGAGCGCCGCGGCGACCTTGTCGGACTTCTCGCGCGCGGCGATCACGATCAGCGGGTCGCCGTTCGGCGCGATCGTGTTCGGATCGAGCTTGCCGCTCTTGAGCTGCTTGCCGATGTCGGCGATGTCGTCGAACTTGACCGCCTTGACGACCGCGTCGAGCGACTCGGCATGCGCGCCGGCGGCGGCAAACAGGCCGCTCGCGACGAGCGCGGCGGCGACGAGGGCGCGCTTGGGCAGGTATGTGGTCGGCTTCGTCATTGTTGTGGGCTCCTTCCCTGGGTTGTCGGCTGGGCGCGCGTCGTTAGCGGGCGATCTTGAACAGCCGGAAAAAGTTCTGGGTCGTCGCATCGGCCAGCGCCTCGACGGGGATGCCGCGCTCGGATGCGATAAAGCGTCCGACATGGCTGACGTACGCAGGTTCATTCGGCTTGCCGCGATACGGCACCGGCGCGAGGTACGGCGAGTCGGTCTCGATCAGCAGCCGCTCGAGCGGCACCCGCCGCGCGACGTCCTGCACGTCGGTCGCGTTCTTGAACGTGACGATCCCCGACAGCGAGATATGGAAGTTCTGCGCGAGCGCCTGCTCGGCGACGGGCCAAGGCTCGGTGAAGCAGTGCATCACGCCGCCCGGCACGTCCGCGCGTTCCTCGGCCATGATCCGCAGCGTGTCTTCCGACGACGAGCGCGTATGGATGATCAGCGGCTTCATCGTCGCGGTCGCCGCGCGGATATGCGTGCGAAAGCGTTCGCGCTGCCATTCCATGTCGGCGATCGAGCGGCCTTCGAGGCGGTAGTAGTCGAGGCCCGTCTCGCCGATCGCGACGACTTTCGGGTGCGCGGCCAGCTCGATCAGTTCCGCGAGCGTCGGCTCGCGTGCGTCCTCGTGATCCGGATGCACGCCGACCGACGCGTACACGTTGTCGTGCGCCTGCGCGATCGCGAGCACGTCGGGCAGCGTCTCGAAGTCGACCGACACGCACAGCGCATGCGTGACGTCGTGCTCGCGCATGTTCTCCAGCACGGCCGGCAGGCGGTCGGCGAGACCCTTGAAATTGATGTGGCAGTGAGAATCGACGAACATCGTGTTTCCTGAATACGTGAGGCGGGCGCTCATGCGCTCGCCGGCAGCCGTTTCCCCTCTTCAAGGAAACAATACGCGCTCACGCGAACATTTCCCGATAACCGAGAAACAGTTCCTCGAAGACGAGCCGGGCGTTGAGCGGATGGTTCTCGACCGTCCGCTGGCGCGTCACGGCCTTCATGAAGCGCGCGAACGCATTCGCGTCGACGGCTTCCGCGCAACGCGCGAGCGCGGCCGCCTGCATCGGGAAGTAGCGCGGCGCGCCCGCCATCCGTTGTGCGAGCAGATCGTACAGCCAGCGCTGCAGCCAGCCGAGCACCAGCGGCACCGGCAGCTTCTGCAGCGTCTCGCCGCACGCGAACGGATCGCACGCGGCGCCGGCGGCGAGCTGGCCGAGCGTGAAATCGCGCAGCGGGCGGTTCTCGTCGCTCGCGAGCGCCAGCGCGGCGAGCGGCGCGCCGCCGGCTTCGGCGAGCAGCGCGCGCGCATCGTCGACGCCCTGCGCCGCCAGCCACGCCGCGGCCGCGTCGGGCGCCGGCACGGTCATCGGCCACTGCCGGCAGCGGCTGATGATGGTCGGCAGCAGCCGGTCGATGCGCGCCGACACCAGCAGGAACACGACGCCTGACGGCGGCTCCTCCAGCGTCTTCAGCAGCGCGTTCGACGCGGCGACGTTCAGCGCCTCGGCCGGATACAGCACGACGACGCGCGCGCCGCCGCGGTGCGAACCGACCCCGCAGAAGTCGAGCAGCGCACGCACCTGCTCGATCTTGATTTCCTTGCTCGGCGCGCGCGTCTTCTTGCCGCCGTCGTCCGCGTCGGCCGGCTTCGCGTCGTCGGCGGCGCCCGGCGCTTCGCCCGCGAGCGCCTCGGGCAGCACGATCCGGTAGTCCGGATGGTTGCCCTGCGCGAACCACGTGCAGGCCGCGCAGGTGCCGCACGGCTCGCCGTTCGGCTGCGGCGCCTCGCACAGGAAGCCCTGCGCGAGATGCTGCGCGAACTGCAGCTTGCCGATCCCGGCCTGGCCGTGCAGCAGCAGCGCATGCGGCCACTGCGCGCGCAGTTGCTGCAAGCGGTTCCAGTCGTCGGTCTGCCACGGATAGATCATGTGGTGCGTTCCTTCGTGTTACAGCGCGGCCAGCACGCGTTCGAGCTGCTGGCGGATCTCGGGAATCGTCTGCGTCGCGTCAACGATCGCGAAGCGGTGCGGCGCCTCTTCCGCGCGCCGCAGGTATTCGCCGCGGGTACGCGAGAAAAACGCGTCCGATTCGCTTTCGAACTTGTCGGGCATGCGCGCGGCGCCGCGGCGCTCGCTCGCCACCTGCGGCGCGACGTCGAACAGCACCGTCAGGTCGGGCTGGAAACCGCCCTGCACCCAGCGCTCGAGCGTCTCGAGCTTGTCGCGCGGCAGCCCGCGGCCGCCGCCCTGGTAGGCGAAGGTCGCGTCGGTGAAGCGGTCGGACACGACCCAGTCGCCGCGCGCGAGCGCCGGCTCGATCACGAGCGCGAGGTGCTCGCGACGCGCGGCGAACATCAGTAGCGCCTCCGTCTCGAGATCCATCGGCTGGTTCAGCAGGATCTCGCGCAGCTTCTCACCGAGCTGCGTGCCGCCCGGCTCGCGGGTGACGACGACCTGCCGGCCGCTCGCGGCCAGCCTCGCCTGGAGGCGTTCGCAGAACCATTGCAGGTGGGTGGTCTTCCCGGCCCCGTCGATGCCTTCGAAGGTGATGAATTTACCGCTCGGCATTATTGACCTCGTATGTACTTGTCCACGGCCTTGTTGTGATCGCCGAGCGTGTCCGAGAACACGCTCGTGCCATCGCCCTTCGCGACGAAATAGAGCGCGCTCGTCGGCGCCGGATTGATCGCCGCCTGCAGCGAGGCGACGCCCGGCAGCGCGATCGGTGTCGGCGGCAGGCCGCGGCGCGTATAGGTATTGTAAGGAGTGTCGGCCTGCAGGTCGCGCTTGCGCAGGCGGCCGTCGTACGCGTCGCCGAGCCCGTAGATCACCGATGGATCGGTCTGCAGCGGCATCCCGATGCGCAGCCGGTTCGCGAACACCGCCGCGACGAACGCGCGGTCGGCCGCATGGCCCGTTTCCTTTTCGACGATCGACGCGACGGTCAGCGCTTCGTAAGGCGTCTTGTACGGCAGCCCCGGCGCGCGCGCGGCCCATGCTTCGTCGAGGCGCGTCTGCATCAGCTGGTAGGCACGCCGGTAGATGTTCAGGTCGCTCGTGCCCTTGTCGAACAGGTAGGTGTCGGGGAAGAACAGTCCCTCGCCACTGCCGCGCTGGATCGCGTTGTCGGGGGCGCCGATCGCGCGCAGCAGCTCGGCGTCGCTCATGCCGGCCGTCGCGTGCGCGAGATCGGGATTGCCGTCGAGTTCCGCGCGCATCCGCTTGAAGGTCCAGCCCTCGATCACCGTCGCGACGTACTCGTTCACGTCGCCGCGCGCGATCTTCTGCAGCACGTCGTACGGCGTGATGCCGGTCTTGAATTCGTAGTTTCCGGACTTCAGCCGGCTCGACAGCCCGAGCAGGCGCGTCATCGCGACGAAGCCGAACGGCTCGACCGGCACGCCGCCGTGCTTGAGCTGCAGCGCGACGCTCTTCACGCTGCTGCGCGGCTTGATCGTGACGTCGAGCGTTGCGGCGCCCAGCAGCAGCGGCCGGGTCGCCCAGTAATACCCGCCGCCCGCGCCGGCAGCGGCCACAACGACGGCCAGCGCCACGACCGTCGCGGCGCATTTCTTCAGTAGGGACATGGAAACGAGACTCAGGTAAGACCCATATAATACTTGCTCGCCTCCGTCAAAGTCAGGGTTGACTGTTCCCTCATTCCATGAGCACACCATTCGCTTCACCGGCTGCCCAGCCCGCACCCGTCTCGCTCCCCGTTTTCCCCCGCCCGTCCACCGCCGATTTCGACGCGCCGGGCGCCTGCATGCCGCTTGCGCAGTTCGGCGTGATCGACGTGGCCGGCGACGACGCCGCGACGTTCCTGCACACCCAGCTCACCAACGACATCGAGCATCTCGATGCCGCGAGCGCGCGCCTGTCCGGCTATTGCTCGCCGAAGGGCCGCCTGCTCGCGTCGTTCCTCGCCTGGCGCGCCGGTCACGGCGTGCGCCTGCTGGTCTCGAAGGACGTCCAGGCCGCCGTGCAGAAACGGCTGTCGATGTTCGTGCTGCGCGCGAAGGCGAAACTGACGGACGCGAGCGACACGCTCGCGGTGGTCGGCTTCGCGGGCGACGTGCGCGAAGCGCTGTCGGGCATCTTCGACGCGCTGCCGGACGGCGTGCACGTGAAGGTCGACGGCCCGGCCGGGGCGCTGATCCGCGTCCCGGACGCGGCCGGCCGCAAGCGCTACCTGTGGATCGGGCCGCGCGCGGAAGTCGACGCGCGTCTCGCCGCGCTCGCCGACACGCTGCCGGTCGTGTCGCCGGCCGTATGGGACTGGCTCGACGTGCGCGCGGGCGAGCCGCGCATCACGCAGCCGGCCGTCGAACAGTTCGTGCCGCAAATGGTCAACTTCGACGTGATCGGCGCCGTTAACTTCAGGAAGGGGTGCTACCCGGGCCAGGAAATCGTCGCGCGCAGCCAGTACCGCGGCACGATCAAGCGCCGTACCGCGCTCGCGCACGTCGCCGGCGAGACCGACACCGTGCATGCCGGCGTCGAGCTGTTCCACAGCGACGACCCGGGCCAGCCGTGCGGGATGATCGTCAACGCGGCGGCCGCGCCCGCGGGCGGCGTCGACGCGCTGGTCGAGATCAAGCTGGCCGCGCTCGACAGCGGCACCGTGCACCTCGGTTCGGCCGACGGTCCGGCACTCGCGTTCGACGCGCTGCCGTACGCGTGGCCGACGGAAGCGTGACGCACTGACAACCCGGTCGCACGCCGGCTCGCACGATGCAGCCGGCGCCCGATGTTTCCTGCGAGAGATTCCCCCGATGTGTCTGATTGCCTTCGACTGGCAGCCCGATGCCGCCGCCGGTCCCGTCTTTACCCTGACCGCCAACCGCGATGAATTCTTTCGCCGTACGAGTGCGCCGCTTTCGTGGTGGGAGGATGTGCCGGGCGTGCTGGCCGGCCGCGATCTCGAAGCGGGCGGCACGTGGCTCGGCGTATCGCGCGACGGCCGCTTCGCGGCGCTGACCAATTACCGCGCGCCGTTCGACATTCGCGCGGGCGCGCCGACCCGCGGCAAGCTCGTGTCCGATTTCCTCCGCGGCCCGTCCGTCGCGCCGCTCGACTATCTCGGCGAGCTGGCCGAGCACGCGGCCGTGTACAACGGCTTCAACCTGCTGGTCGGCGACTGGAAGCGGCGCGAGCTCGCGTGGTTCTGCAACCGCGCGGCCGAAGGCGAAACCCGCGTCGCCGCGCCGGTCGCGATCGCCGCCGGCGTGCATGCGCTGTCGAATGCCCGGCTCGATACGCCCTGGCCGAAAGTCGTGCGCAAGCGCGCGGAACTCGGCACGCTGCTGACCGACAACCCAGCCCCGTCGCTCGACGAGCTGATCGAGCTGATGCGCGATCCGCATGTCGCGGACGACGACGCGCTGCCGCACACCGGCATTCCGATCGAGCGCGAGCGTGCGCTGTCGGCCGCGTTCATCGAGACACCCGAATACGGCACGCGCGGCACGACCGCGCTGCGCGTGACGATGAAGGAAGGCGTGCGCTTGACGGTCGACATCAAGGAACGCTGCGACGACGACGGCTCGCACCGCACCGTTCGCCCGGGCAGTTTCGAGCGCGCGTTCACGTTCGACATCGACGCGACGCCGCCGCGCTGAGCCAGCGGCGGGGGCGGCGCGGGCGGCGCTACGGCGCGCGCGCCATCTCGACGTGCGGCACGCCGATTTCGACGAACGGCTCGCCGATCGCCGCGAAGCCGTGCCGCACGTAGAACGACACCGCGGCATCCTGCGCGTAAAGCCGCACGACCGGCTCGCCGCGATGCCGCGCCGCGTCCAGCAACGCATGCAGCACGGCCGATCCGGCGCCCTGCCCGCGCGCGTCGGCCAGCACCGCGACGCGGCCGATCGTGCCGGTGCGCAGCAACCGTCCCGTCGCGACCGCGCGGCGTGAGCCGGTCGCCGCATCGACCCGGTAGGCAACCGCGTGCAACGACAGCGGATCCTCGTCGTCCAGTTCCCATTCCGGCGGAATCCGCTGCTCGCGCACGAACACCGCATCGCGAATCCGTGCGGCATCGCCACCCAGCACGGCCCAGTCGCCCGTTTCCACCCAGCCGTCGGTCATCGCTTCCTCCGCGCGGCGCCGGGCGCCGCCGCCGTCAAACGTCGTCGAATGCGGCCCTGAGCGCCGCCACCGCGTCGGCATGCGCGGCCCGCACCTCCGGCACGTAGCCGCCCATCTTGAAGAACTCGTGGATCATCCCCGGATAGCAGACCAGCGTAACCGTATTGCCGGCCGCGCGCAGCTTGTCCGCGTACGCGGCGCCCTCGTCGCTCAGCGGATCGTATTCGGCCGTCGCGATCCAGGCCGGCGCGACACCGGCGAACGACGGCGCGTCGCGCGTGCCGTCGAGCGGCGCGAAGCGCCAGTCGTCGCGGTCGGACCGATCGCGCAAGTATTGCGTGAAGAACCACTGGATCGTGTCCTGCGTCAGCAGGTAGCCGTTCGCGAGCCGTCCGTGGGATTCGGTGTCCTGGTGCCCCGTCACGCCCGGATAGATCAGCAGTTGCAGCGCAAGCCCGATGCCCGCGTCGCGCGCGAGCACCGCGCAGACCGTCGCGAGCGTGCCGCCCGCGCTGTCGCCGCCGACCGCGAGCCGCGTCGCATCGATGCCGAATGCGGCGGCCTCGCGATGCAGCCAGCGCAATGCGTCGTCGGCGTCGTTCACCGCGGTCGGGAACCGGTGTTCGGGCGCAAGCCGGTAGTCGACCGACAGCACCGCGCATTGCGCGTCGCGCGCGAACATCCGGCACAGCGCGTCGTGCGTATCGACGCTGCCGACCGTGAAGCCGCCGCCGTGGTAATAGACGAGCGCCGGCAGCGGTTCGGCGAGGCTCGGCTCGACCGGAAGGTACAGCCGCGCGCCGATCGAGCGGCCGTCGCGCGTCGGCACGACGCAGGCCTCGACCGAATGCATCGGCGCCGGCGCGACGTCGAGGATCGGCGCGCTCTTCTCGTACGCGGCGCGCGCCTGCTGCGCCGTCTGGTGGTGATAGGACGGACGTTTCGCGCGCTCGACCATGTCGAGCACCTGGGCAATCTTCGGATTCAGCGGCATCGGTGAGGACGGCGCGGGCGGCGCCGTGAGCGGACAAGCGTCACATGATGCCACGCCGCGCGGTGCCGGGCCGCCACGCAAAACGGCCCTGCCGGTGAAAAGGCAGGGCCGTTCGTCGAGGGCGCTTACGCGTCACTCGGGCCGGGCTGCGCATCCGGCGCGGTGCGGGTGCGTTGCCGCTTGATGTCGCGGCCCACCGCGAGCCGCCGCATGTACTTGAACGTGCCGAGCGCCTTCGCGACGAAGTTGCCGTCGCTGTCGCGCACTTCGCCTTCGCAATACGCCATCGTCGTCGAACGATGCATCACGCGTCCGTATGCGCGCAACTCGCCGCGCCCGGGCTGCATGAAGTTCACCTTCATCTCGACCGTGACGACGCCGACGCCGTCGTCGGTCAGGCTGCGCGCGGCCATCGCGAGCGCGATGTCAGACAGCGTCATCGTCACGCCGCCGTGCGCGATGCTCCACGTGTTCATGTGCCGCTCGTCGAGCGGCAGCACGATCTCGCTCGCACCATCCTTCGCGGACACGAGCCGCACGCCGAGCAGGTCGACGAACGGGCTTTCGATCGACGGACCGTCCGCCGGGGATGTCGCGTCGCTCATCGTGCGCTGTCGGACAGGTAGTCGACGCACTGGCGCGATTCGGCCACCGCCACGATGAACTTCTTCACTTCCTGGTGAACCGGGTGCACCTGATACGCATCGAGCGCGGCCTGGTCCGTGAAATCGGACACGAGCACGACGTCGGACGTCGCTTCGAGGCCCGGCGTCGCGATGCCGACGTCGAGTTGCAGGATGCCCGGCACGAGGTCGCGGCAGCCTTCGAGCTTTTCCTTCAGCTTCAGCGCGTTCTGCGCGCGCGTGCCGCCTTCGGCCGATTCCTTCAGCTTCCACATGACAATATGTCTAATCACTTCGTTCACTCCAGTTCGTGTTGGTTCGGGAACTTGCCCGAAACCCTTACCAGCTCGGGGTTTTGTGCCCTTCCACTGTTCGCTTGCGTTCGCCGGAAATCGTGTCCAGCCGAAAAAAAAGGGGGTATAAAAGGGGGTATCATTGTGACCATCCAAAGACGATACCCCCTTTTTCACCGTGCCACTTACCGACATCAAGATCCGACAAGCGAAGGCAGGCAACAAGCCTACCAAACTTACCGACGGCAATGGACTGTATCTGTTGGTGAAGCCGTCCGGCTCCAAGCTCTGGCGATACAAGTACAGAATTGCCGGGAAGGAGAATCTCTTCGCGATCGGCGAATATCCCGCCATCAGCCTTCAAGACGCGCGCGCGGCGCGCGACGATGCCCGTGAACTCGTCAAAAAAGGAATGCATCCGTCCCATGCACGGCAGGAAGTACGGTCCGCGCGCATCAACGAAGGCAAAGCAACTTTCCGCGCCGTCAGTGATGAGTGGCTGGAGAAGAAACGGAAGACGTGGACTGAGCGACACTTCGGCGAGATTCTGCGGATGCTCGAAGCCGACGCTTACCCCTACATCGGAAGCCGCCCCATGCGCTCAGTCACCGCTCACGATGTGCTCGCTTTGATGCGCCGAGTCGAAGAGCGTGGCTCCCCTTCCGTAGCGATCAAGCTCCGCCAGTACGTGTCCAACGTGTTCCAGTATGCGGTGATCACACTGCGAGCCGATACAGATCCCGCATCGGTGCTGCGTGGCTCGGTCCTGAAACCACCAACAGAGAATGCTAGGGCGTTGAGCCGTGACGAACTGAAGAGGCTCTTTCGCCAGATTCCAACCTACAAGAGCAGACGAACCGCGATTGCGATTCGATTGCTGATGATGCTGTTTCCGAGAACAATCGAGCTTTGCCGTGCGCGATGGGAAGAAATCGATCTGGGCGCCGCAGAGTGGCGAGTTCCTCCAGAAAAGATCAAATCGCGACGGCTACACATCGTTCCCCTTCCTACACAAGCTGTCGGTCTGTTGCGCGAGCTGCAAGAAATGTATGGCAACCGCGGATATATCCTCCCGACCCTTCATAGCAATCGAGAGCGACCGCATATGAGCCGAGCGACGATCAACCGGGCGATCGACTCGATGATGCCGAATAACCCCGAACCGATAACGGGCCATGACTTTCGAGCAACTGCATCGACCAACCTGCACGAGATGGGATGGAAGGATGAAGTCGTTGAGATGCAGCTATCGCACAAGGACAAAGACAAGACGCGCTCCACGTACAATCACGCGAAGTATCTTCCAGAGCGACGAGAAATGATGCAGGCATGGGCCGATTGGCTCGGCGAGGTCGAAAAAGCCGCGCTCCCCGACGCGTCGGCGGCAAGCACCATCACGACTGATTAACGACGCGATGAATGCTCCCCCTTTGGCTCCGACCTACTACCCGACCTGAACCGATAGCCCCTCCTCACCGGCGACCGTCGAACCAGGTACGGGAACATACCATCCATCGGTCGAACGCTCTCGGGGCAATTGCCTCGGAAGGACTATCGATCTGGGCCGCTCGTAGTACCATTCTCCGAAACCGCACTCGGCAACGGGCGCAAAGTCAACGAGACCACCAATTTTCACAATGACAAAAACAACTCGCATACCGCTCGTCCGGGTCAATCAGTGGATGCAAAGCTGGAACAATGCTGAATGGAGCGAGCACCTTCCTGAACCCTCACCCTACTTTTTCATCGCGTCGATCAGCCTCGCCACCTTACGCCGCTTGGCTGGCGTAAGCACTCGCAACGTGCATGAGCGGCGAGATAGAAAGGTCGGTGCAGGCTACCAACGGGCTCACCAACCGGCGCGGTCGCGCAACATTGCACGATATCTTCAGTTCGGGTACCCGCTGTCGGGACAGTCTGGCCTCGATGTTGAAACACATCGGACCCTTATTCATCCGGGCTGGCTCCCTACGTCTATTCTCGTGAACGTGGTAGGTGCCGACGAGTCGCGCAGACGCGGCGGAAAGGACCGTGTAGTCGATGACAATTGTCGCGTGTCTGTCATCGAAGGTGACGACGGAGCATTTCTCAAAATACCTCAGGAGGCTCTTGCACAAGGGTTTAAAATTCCCGCATCAAGCCTCGAACCACTTGAAATCATTGACGGCCAGCATCGACTTTATGCGATTGATGAAATCAATGGCGAACCCGATATCGAAAATTACGAAGTACCGGTCGTAATTTTCAACAATTTGAGTCCATCTTGGCAGGCTTATCTTTTTTGGGTTATTAACGTAGAACCCAAAAAGATCAATCCGAGCCTCGCATATGACCTGTATCCCGAACTGCGAAACCAAAGTTGGCTTCAAGGTGGCGAAGGCATTCGCGTTTATCAAGAGCACCGTGCCCAAGAGCTCACGGAAGTTCTGTGGCGCCATGATTTGAGCCCATGGAAAGGACGGATTGAGCTACACGGCAATCGAGTCGACGGGCATGTATCAAACGCGGCATTTATTCGATCACTAATGGTCAGCTTTGTCCGAAGCTGGGGCAACGAAGATAAAATTGGCGGACTATTCGGCTCCCTTCAATCTCAGGGAGCCGATCGAGTATTACCTTGGAAACGTTCGCAACAAGCGGCGTTTCTGATCCGATGCTGGCAACATCTCTATGAGGCGACCTGCACATCCAATGCAAAGTGGGTTCGCGAATTAACTAAAAACACTTCACCGGAAGACGCTTTCTCTGGCCCCAACACCCTTCTTGGCACTGACCAAGGGGTGCGTGCCATCCTTGTTATATTTAATGCACTGAACCAAGTAGCATACGCCGATCTCGACTTGGAATCCTGGGAATCTGAACGTGTATCAGACGAGCCGGACGAAGATGAAGTAACGGAAGCACTCAACGAGTTTTCGCAGTACAAGAGGCCGAATACATTTCTGAGCGCAATATCGCGCGCGCTTATCGATGGCGTAGATTGGCGCACATCAAGCGCCCCAGGATTAGACCAAAATCAGCGTAACGAGCAGAGCGTTTATCGCGGAAGCAGTGGCTATGTGCTATTGCAACAACGATGCTTCGATGCATTGAAAAGCTCGCCCGATGAACTCGTGGCGAGTTCCGCAACTACCGCTGCGGGGCTTATGAAGCGATGAGCAAAACAAAAATCAAAGGGAAAGCCGGGGCGAAGAAAAACGTGGGTGGGAGTAAGGCTTCGGGGAGCGGTAGCGCCATCGTCAATAAAGGACAGGAATGGAGTGAATCTATCTGCGCCGCTGCCGATGGCAAAGGCACTTTGCTCGGACTGCAACAACTTGGCCCGGCCAGCAATCCTCAGAATTTGCTCATCACCGCCGCTTTAAGCAACAACCCACAGTGCTTGCTCGCCGCAGAACAAATCATCCATCTTGTCGATGGATGGAGGTATGCGGCCGCTGCAACATCTGCCTTCTTGGCTCATTCGAACGCTACCGCTACGCATTTTGCGTACTACGCCGAACTTAGGGCGGCGATGTCGCTCTTCGCATGGAGTGGAATTCGAGCCAAATGGAACGGATACTTCTATCTCGACAAAAATGGCATTAAAAAGACAACCACCAAAAATCCGCCGACTCATACTGGAATTTGGGATATTTGGAATCAATGGACAAAGAGATCAGATGTAGAAGCGCTTCTGGCGAATAGCATCCACATACATCCAGTCGCGACATTGAAGAATGTGGTAAAAGCGATCAACTTCACCATTCCTCAACAGGCGTTGAGTCAATGGGGATCGGACCTTGTAAAAGTGTCCGAGGACCATACGGCAAGGAATACCGCGAGCTATGAAGCCATCTGGGCGAGCGCTGAACTCACACGCATGGAAACAAAAGAAGCAGAGTTGGTTCGCGATCTTTGGAAACTTTTCCTTCCAGACGGCGGGTCGCTTGGTTTTGACGCGGCTCTGTGCAACCACTTTATCTCAAAACTGGCACCCGAGGACGATGAGGCCAGACGGAAGGCCTTCGTCGAAAAAGTAGCAAAGCACATCGCGGATAATTCCGGTGCGTCTACGGACGAAATTTCACGGCGAATCACGATAGATTCTTATGTTTCGAAGCCGTTTGAATTGGCATCTTCGGAAAAGACAAACGCCGACAACGTACTCTGCCGCGCATTTCTACTTCTCCGGATTGCTATGCTCGCTCTCAAAAGGTCACTTGCCATTCCTGGTGTCTCTCCAGTTGCGCGCAAATGGCTCGAAAGCTGGCTCGAGCACGCTGGTTTGTGGTCTCGCTCTTTCGAAATTGATCCGATAGATATCGAAGTTGATTATCGCGAAGCAGTAACGGATTTTTCATTCCCACCCCCTCTGCCAAACTCACTGTGGGATGGGGAGAATTCATCGCGGTTAGCGAAACTTTCGCGCCCCGATGCATGTATTGCTTGGAGTCTTGTTGCATGAAGTACATGGGGCACAAAGGAAAATTACTGCCGCTACTTGGGGAAATCTTGAAAGCGGAAGCAGTTAATGCCTCAAAAATCGCAGATCCTTTTTGTGGATCCGGCGCAGTTTCTTGGTATATGGCTCAAGAAACCGATAAGGGTGTCTTATCGGGTGATCTTCAGTCTTTTGCTGTAACTCGCGCCGCTGCGGTCGTTGAGCGAACAAGAGCAATTGATTCTAACCGCATTACCAAACGCTGGTTCGAGTCTGCTCGCGCCGTCGTTGATAATATCGTCAGCCAATTCCCAAATGCGGCCAAATCCATCCATCCCGAAATATCAATACCTGAAATTCAAAGTATAGTTATTCGGTCAAGGACATTCTGCGATGAAGTTCTACCACCGCTACTCTCCCGAATGAGTGGCGACTTTCCGATGACTCACGCGTACGGCGGTCATTATTTCTCCCCGCTACAAGCCATCGAGATTGATGCACTTCGGCAGACGTTACCGAAGTCCGCAGAGACGCGAAAAGCCTGTCTCGCGGCACTTGTGGAAGCGGCAAGCCGCTGTGCGGCTGCACCGGGTCATACCGCCCAGCCCTTTCAACCGACAAAAACTGCCGCTAAATTTATTGCTGAGGCATGGAATCGCAATGTTTGGCTACAAGTTTCACAAGCATTGGAGACAATTGCTTCGACCCACGCTACAGTGAAGGGGGCCACATGCCTTGGGGACTACCATAAATGCATCAGTCAACTAGAACCGGGGGATTTGGTCTTCGCTGACCCTCCGTATTCCGATGTACATTACAGTCGCTTCTACCATGTACTGGAAACGCTTACCCGAGGAAAACAGGTCCCTGTGACCGGTGTCGGGCGCTACCCCCCCATTTCGCAACGCCCTTCTTCTAATTTTAGCCAGAAAGGCCAAGCCTTCGCAGCAGCACAACGGCTTATTGAAATATGCATGCGCAAAGAGGTCAATTTAGTATTAACATTCCCATCAAATAAAGCCAGCAATGGATTAAGCACGCGTGATTTTGTTGCGATGGGGCGAGGGAAATTTCGATCAATCGAGACCGAGCAAGTTAACTCTACGTTCAGCACTCTCGGAGGAAAATCCTCAAATCGCGGCGGAAGAATAGAATGCTCCGAGAGTATTGTTTGCTTTCGCGTCTAAATCCGTGCGATGACTATATAGATGAAAATAAGCGTAAAGCTTATACAATACAGCTCTTGGACGCATGTCTTGTCTGCTGTTGTCAATCTGAATTACGTAAAAAGCCCGTTGCGTGCGGGCTTTTTGCTGTCTGTCGCGCCTCGACCGGGGCGCGCCGGGGGCGGACAAGGCGAGTTTCAGCGCCTATGCCATCTCCTGCGTGCCGAGAAGGGTCGAGCGGGGATGCCTTGACGCCTATGCCTCCCAGTTTGATTGACAATAGTTAACCGACTGCACGATAGCCAGCGCGCCGGCCGCTCTCCCGGAAATGGTAAATTCATATAAAAACCACACCTACGAGAGAACATATGGCCCGAGCCATGATCTGCGTCGGCGACACGACGACGCACGGCGGCCGCGTGCTGGAGGGCAGCGCGAACGCGACGATTGACGGAAAACCCATTGCAGGCGTCGGGCACAAGGTACTTTGCCCGAAGTGCAAAGGCATCTTCCCGATCCTGCCCGCCAGCGGGCGACGCTACCCGCACCAAATCGCAGGCCGGGAAACGGCCATCGAAGGCATGAAGACCGCGTGCGGCGCGACGCTGATCGCGTCGCAATCGTCCGCGACGCTCGACGACGTCGGTGCCGGCGAAGCAACGACTGGCGGCGCAGTGACCGCCGCCGCTGCAGCATTGGCCCCTTCGCCCACGCTCTGTCTCGAATGCCTGAAGTCCGCCGCAGAGAACGCAGCGACGATGATCGCGCGCGGGTAAGCCCATGACCGAGGTCTCGATCGAAGCGTTCTTCTTCGAACGCCAACAGCAGTTGACAATGCAGGTGCATCTGTACGCCCTAGTCGACGGTCTCTTGTTCGCGGACGTGGGCGACGGATCTCCTCCTCAACGCTCGCAAGCGGCAGTCGCCCTGTTCGACGGCACACCAGACGCATCGCTCGCCGACGCCGGACCGTGGCTGCTCGATTGGGAACGCGCGTCCGACGGCGTTCGACGCGCGCTTGCTGCGATGGCCAGTGGCTCGACCGGAGTGTCGTGGCTCATCAGCGCCTATCCGATCGAATCGCTTGCGGACGAGTTGCGTCGCCGGCTCGACGCGCGGCTACCGGACGGGCGCACGGCCCTTCTCCGGTTCTACGACGCCCGCATCATGGCCGACATGGCAACGCTGATGGAACTCACGCAGCGCATGCAATTCTTCGTCCCGACATTCAACTGGCTCGTGGAGATAAACGGAAAATTGAAGGGAGTGCACCCGCATGCTTGAGCTGACAAGCGAACAGATCGCCGGCCTTGCCGAGATCGATGCGCGCGGATATGTCGAACGCACGCGGCAAGATCTCGTCAAAGCGGACCCGAAGCTGGCCGGCGACGAGACGCTGCCGACGCGCCTCTGGAACGCATACGTCGCCGCTCGACGACTCGGCATCCAGTCCGACGAGAATGTCGCTGCGTTTCTTCGGATCGAGGCATACGCGCCGAAGTTCTACGAGAAACCCGCGACGCAAGCGTGGCTCACTCGGCCTGGCCGCTCGGCCGACGAACGTTTTCACGATTACCTTCGCGTCATCAAGTGGCGCATCGAACATCCACAAGACAACGGGGGATCTCGAGATGGCGGGATTGGTGGTACCGATAATCGAAGCGGCGGCAGTGGAGCTTGGACCGGTATTGGCGCGCGCTGGCGTCGCCTTATTGGGCTGGGCGGCAGTGGCGGGAACGGGGAGTCTGTCGGGTGATACCCCAAAGGACGAAAGCAAGGCCAATCCGGACGTCCGGGCGATTCCTCGCACCGGTGAAAAGTGCAAGCAATGCCCGCCAGAGCAATCCGGTGCACCAGCCCGCCGGCGCTACCATATGAATCGCGGACCCCGCGAGTACCAAGGTCGCATCACCGGACGGCCGTATAGCGTCGAGGAAGGTTGGAGCGAGGAATGGGCATGGCTGGGCACCGACTTCGACGGATTCCAACAGGCAGCCTGCCTCTTGCAGGAAGCGAAAGGGGATTATGACCAGTTCTTTGACCCGGCGACGAAGAAGCCCGTTACGTGGTTCAAGGGGCTAACTAAAATCACGTTGGAGATCGAAGAGCGAGCAATGAAGGTCCATGCCAACCCGCCGACCAAACTCCAGTACTATTTTCAGACTCCGCTAACGATGTCCTATTTCCGCACCACGCTTGCGGAAAACGGGATTCCCTACGTTGTCACTGGCTGAATATGAAAATCACTTCCCGCTTCAGAGATCCGTTGCACGATGCGTCAGACCTGCCCGTCGTGTTTGAACAGCTCGGATCGGTCGCCAAAGCGATACACGCACATGCGCCCAAGTTTGCCGAATGGTTCCTGACAGGCGACTCGAAAGAGGAAGCGCGCCTGTACCCCGCGTTTGAGGACTGGAAGCCAACGGTGGCCGCATTGGCCGTCTTGCGAACCGAGTTCGAAGGCGCGGAGCACCGACCGCAAATTATCTCGTTGTGGGATGGCGACGATGACCAACGCACCGGTGCGACATTGACCTATCTCGTCGCAACCAAAGAGCGGCCGAAGAAGATCGAAGCCGACTTCAACGACGAGCACGTACTTTCAGCCGATCAAGCCGCTGCGGTCATTGAAGCTGTAGTCCAATATACCGCGCCGGCGTACGTCACAGTCGAGCCGCAAGGGTACGTTGATAAGCAAGTCTTCGACGACAAGCCCGGCGTCGGCTGGATGCTGTATCTACCGAAGGTCATCACGCAACAACAGGTACCGGAGGCACGCGCCCTTATCCCGGTCCCGGCTTCCGGAAAGCAAACCGGCACCATCGTCGTCAGTGTGATCGACGGCCCGTTCTCTATCGACAATCCCGAGCACGTCGAGGTCGCGAATCGCATCGAGATCCGCCTCGTTGATCAGGATCTCCTGCCGACCTACGCGAGTGTTTGAGGGAGGTGGGGCTACTGCCCCACCGATCATCTTCCTTTAGAACAGTCCGACAGGCTGCGCCGCGTCATCCCAACTGAAGATGATCAGCTCGTTGCGCTCGACACCCTTCGCACTGGTCGACAACACGAAGCACGGCCGGCCGAACGATGCGACGCCGACCTACGACTACAAGATGATCGACAGCGACTACCTGCTCGCGCCGATCGCGGCGGCGTGGCTGATCGACGACACGCGCGGCCAGGCGCGCGCGGCCGCCTATCTCGCGCAGCGCGGCGGCGACGGTCACACCAATGGCAGCCGGCTCGTCGTCAACCTGCTGCACGTCGCGGCGACCGCGCAGCCGTTCGCGCAGCAGCCGTCGGTTGCGAACCTGATCCACCTGCGGCCCGGCGAGATCGTCGGCAACTGGCGCGACAGCACCGACGGGCTCGGCGGCGGCGTCTATCCGTACGACGTGAACGCGGTGCTCGTGCCGGCCGCGCTGCGCGCGGCGAACGCGTTCCTCACGCGCGGCCTGCTCGATCCGTACCTGGACGCCGGGCAACGCGCGGCACTCGCGAACACGGCGGCCGAAGCGGCCACGTGGGAACAGCAAGCGCCACCGCTGTTCCAGGTGAGCGTGCCGGCCGCACAGGCGACGACCGACGTGTCGGCGTATGCGCCGTCGGCCGGCGTACCGGCCGGCACCGCGCCGGGCGCGCCGCTCACGTTCTACGCGTTGTCGCTCGACCAGCAGGGCACGCCGGTTCCGGTGATGAATTCCGACGGCGGCTTCGCGCTGCTGTTCGGCACGCCGCCGGACGACGAACTCCAGCGCATCGTCGCCGACGTCACGCGGCCCTTCCCGACCGGGCTCGTCACCGATGTCGGGATGGTGATCGCGAATCCCGCGTATGCGAGCCAGGAACTGTGGCCGAAGTTCACGAGTTCCGCGTATCACGGCACCGTGATCTGGTCGTGGCAGCAGGCGATGTGGGTCGCCGGGCTCGATCGGCAACTCGCGCGCCAGGATCTGTCGGACACGACGCGCGCGCTGCTGACGCAGGCACGGCAGACGATCTGGCAAGTGATCTCGAACGGGCGCGACATGCGCACGTCGGAGATGTGGACGTGGTCGTACGTGAACGGCCGGTATCAGACCGACGCGTTCGGCACGCGCAGCGCGGACGCGACCGAGGCCAATGCGGCGCAGCTGTGGAGTACGACGTATCTCGCGATTCGTGATCCGCAACTGCGGACCGGCAAGTACTGGTGGCAGGCGATGGAGCGGATGAAGGATGTGCAGCCACAGCAGGCGGCGGCCATCGCGGCTCGCCAGACGATGCGCCAATGAAACGAAAGCCCCGCACGCATATTCGCGTACGGGGCTTCATTCAGGCCGGACGCAAACCGCGCGGACATCGCATCGCGCCGCCATTGCGCTGCATCCGCGCCCACCACGCCGCCGGATGCCCGCTCGTCCGTCAGTGCGCGACCACGCGATTGCGCCCGTCCCGCTTCGCCTGATACAAGCGTTCATCGACCGCGCGCAACAACGCATCGACCGTCCCGCCGTCGACCCCATACTGCGCGACGCCGACGCTGACCGTCACCTGCACGCGCTTGAAATCCAGCCCGAACGGCGAACTCGCGATCGACGAACGCACGCGCTCGGCCGTCATGCGCGCGCCCTCGAGCGGCATCTCGGGCAACAGCGCCATGAACTCCTCGCCGCCGACTCGCGCGAGCGCACCGGCCGGACGTATCGCCTCGAGACACTGGCGCACGACGCCGCGCAGCACCTCGTCGCCGATCTGGTGCCCGTATGCATCGTTGATGTTCTTGAAGTTGTCGAGATCGAGCGCGAGCAGGCAAAACGGCGTGCCGTCGCGTTCCGCGCGCACGATCTCGCGCTCGACTTGCGCGATGAACTGGCGACGGTTGGACGCGCCCGTCATCGGATCGGTCGCGGCCATGTATTCGAGCTTCTGGTTCGTGCGGCGCAGTTCCTGCAACGCACTCTCGGTGCGCGCCATCGATTCCGACAGCCGGCTCATCAGGTCTTCCTGGCTGTAGATCGCCGAGAACGAGCGCGTCGTCTGCAGCGCCTGCACGACGCCGTAGCTGAGCAGGAAGAACCCGCCCGCGAAGATGGCATGCGCGAGCCACCACATGTGATTCCACGGCTTGCCGAGGATGAACGCGAGCGACGACAGCGCGAACGCCATGATCGACACGCCGTAGATCACCATCAGCGGCGAGCGGATGCGCCGCGCGAGCAGCACGCCGACGTTCAGCAGCGAAAACACCAGCGCGCCGCCTTCCATCGACAGCCGCGTACCCGGCGCGCCGGCGACCGGCGAATAGGCGATGTACGCAACCGCCACGTTGATGGTCACGAACAACCCGACCCACGGCAGCCACGTGCGCGCGCGCGTACGCTTCTCCACCCGATCGGGCGGCTGCGAATACGACAGCAGGCCCGTGAGCAGCAGGATCGACATCACGAGGCGCGAGGCGGGCCCGTACAGCAGGAACAGCCAGATGTTGTGGTGCGCCATCCCGGTGAACAGACCGTGCAGCGCGTAGATCATCGCGAAGCCGAGAAAGCCGAGCGTCAGCCAGCGCAGCAGCGGCTCGCCGGACGATCGGTAGCACACCCACGTCACGTAGGTGACGAACGCACCTTCGAGGGTCGCGGCCGCGATCGCGATTTCATGGAATGCGTGGTTCTCGAACACGACGTGCGGGTCGCTGAAGAACCACAGATAGGCAATCAGATAGGCCGGCAGCAATGCAAAACCGACCAGCAGGCATTTCGCGTAGAGCCTCGCGGCCGCGCTGACGACGCGCGGCGGTTCCCCGGCTGCATAGGTCGTGCTCAATTTGGTCCCCGTTTCGGTCTGCTGCGTGGTTCGAACGCCCACGGTGCCGGAAACGCGCGATGCATCGTCTTCGCCGGCTACCGGAAACGCGTTACGTGCGCCGGTACGACGCACGCGTTGGCCCATCCCGCCGAAAGGCAAATGTCAGAGCAAGTATAGGTGCGGCAAATCGTTTGACAAGTAAGGGGAAACGGCAGCATCGAATGCATGGCGTTTGCTTCCTTTCCCTTACGAATCGCCCACGGATTTCGCCGATTCGCATTGCGGCCGCAGCTTCGGTCCCCCGAAAGCCGCGGCCGCCCCGCCCGCGCACAAATATCAGACGATTTCGAACAGGCCGGCAGCCCCCTGCCCGCCGCCGATGCACATCGTGACGACCACGTATTTCACGCCGCGCCGCTTGCCTTCGATCAGCGCATGGCCGGTCAGGCGCGCACCCGACACGCCGTACGGATGGCCGACCGCGATCGCGCCGCCGTTCACGTTCAGGCGCTCGTCAGGAATCCCGAGCGTGTCGCGGCAGTACAGCACTTGCACCGCGAACGCTTCGTTGAGCTCCCACAGGCCGATGTCGTCGACCTTCAGCCCCGCCTGCTTCAGCAGCTTCGGCACCGCGAACACCGGGCCGATGCCCATCTCGTCCGGCTCGCAACCGGCGACCGCGAAACCGCGGAACACGCCGAGCGGCTGCAGCCCCTCGCGCTGTGCGACATCCGCGTTCATCACCACGCACGCCGACGCGCCGTCCGAGAACTGGCTCGCGTTGCCCGCGGTGATCACGCCGCCCGGCACGGCCGAACGGATCTTCGCTACGCCCTCGAGCGTCGTGTCGGGCCGGATGCCCTCGTCGGCCGACACCGTCACGTCCTGCGTGAACAGCCGGCCCGTCGCCTTGTCGGCGATGCCTGCCCGCACGGTGATCGGCACGATCTCGTCGTTGAAGCGCCCGGCTTCCTGCGCGGCCGCGGCGCGCAGTTGCGAGCGCACGCCGTACTCGTCCTGCCGCTCCTTCGCGATCCCGTAGCGCTTTGCGACGTTCTCGGCCGTCTGGAGCATGTTCCAGTAGATCTCCGGCTTGTGCTCGACGAGCCAGCCCTCCTGGATCATGTGCCGGTTCATCTCGTTCTGCACGCACGAGATCGATTCGACGCCGCCCGCGACATACACGTCGCCCTCGCCCGCGATGATCCGCTGTGCGGCGAGCGCGATGGTCTGCAGCCCGGACGAGCAGAAACGGTTCACCGTCATCCCCGGCACGCTCACCGGCAGCCCGGCGCGCAGCGCGATCTGCCGCGCGATGTTCGCGCCGGTCGCGCCTTCGGGGTTCGCGCAGCCCATGATCACGTCCTCGATGCGCGCGGGGTCCAGCTTCGCGCGTTCGAGCGCGGCCGCGACCACGTGGCCGCCGAGCGTCGCGCCGTGCGTCATGTTGAATGCTCCGCGCCACGATTTCGCGAGCGGCGTGCGTGCGGTCGATACGATTACGGCTTCGGTCATGCGAGTCTCCTTCGGTCCTGCTTGATGTTCTGCGTCGGATAGGAATGCGCTACGCCGTCGGGCGCGCGCCCGCGGACGTCACATGTGCGACGCCCGCCGCCTGCATCTGTTGCCATGCGTGCGCGAGCGACCCGTTCAGGTCGATCGCACGGCATGCGTCGTTGATCACGGCCGCCTCGAAGCCGGCCGCGCGCGCATCGAGCGCGGACCACGCGACGCAATAGTCGGTCGCGAGCCCGCAGCACCACACGCGCTTCGCGCCGAGCTCGCGCAGATAGCCGGCGAGCCCCGTGCGCGTCGTGCGATCGGCTTCGACGAACGCGGAATAGCTGTCGACCTGGGCGTCGCCGCCCTTGCGGATCACGAGCCGCGCGTGCGGAATGTCGAGGTCGCGATGCAGCGCCGCGCCCTCGGTGTCCTGCACGCAGTGCACGGGCCACAGCACCTGCTCGCCGTACGGCAGCGCGAGCGTGGAAAACGGCTCGCGGCCGGGATGGTTCGCCGCGAACGACACGTGTTCGCGCGGGTGCCAGTCCTGCGTCAGCACGACCTGGTCGAAGCGTTGCGCGAGCGCGTTGATCACCGGCACGACCGCGTCGCCGTCCGGCACCGCGAGTGCGCCGCCCGGCATGAAGTCGTACTGCACGTCGATCACGAGCAACACGTCGTCAGTGCGTTTCATTGCATTTCTCCTTGCAAGCCTGGCCGCGCGGTCACGCCGGCCGTCAGCCGTTGAACCCGCGCCCGGCCCTGGCGAGCTCGACGATCGACGGCGCGAGCTGCCACGCGTCGCCGTTCGGTGCGGCCGCATAGCGGCGGATCGCGCGCTCGACGTTGTAGAGGCCGACCATGTCCGCATACAGCATCGGGCCGCCCCGCCACAGCGGGAACCCGTAACCGGTCAGGTAGACCATGTCGATGTCGGATGCCTTCGACGCGATCTTCTCCTCGAGGATCTTCGCGCCTTCGTTGACGAGCGCGAACACGAGCCGCTCGACGATCTCGTCGTCGCCGATCTTGCGCCGCTCGACGCCGCGCTCCTTCGAATACGCGACAACCATCTCGTCGACGAGCGCCGACGGCTTCGCCTTGCGCTCGCCCGGCACGTAGTCGTACCAGCCGCCGCCCGTCTTCTGGCCGAAACGGCCCTGCTCGCACAGGCGGTCGGCGATCTTCGAGTAGTGCAGATCGGGTTTCTCGACGTAGCGGCGCTTGCGGATCGCCCAGCCGATGTCGTTGCCGGCGAGGTCGCTCATCCGGAACGGGCCCATCGCGAAACCGAACTTCTCGATCGCGCGATCGACCTGCGCGGGCAGCGCGCCTTCCTCGAGCATGAAGAGCGCCTGGCGGATGTACTGCTCGATCATCCGGTTGCCGATGAAGCCGTCGCACACGCCCGACACCACCGCCGTCTTGCGGATCTTCTTGGCGACCGCCATCACGGTCGCGAGCACGTCCTTCGCGGTCTGCGCGCCGCGCACGACCTCGAGCAGCTTCATCACGTTCGCCGGGCTGAAGAAGTGCATGCCGACCACGTCCTGCGGACGCTTCGTGAACGCGGCGATCTTGTCGACATCGAGCGTCGACGTGTTCGACGCGAGGATCGCACCGGGCTTCGCCACCGCGTCGAGCCGGCCGAACACCTGCTCCTTCACGCCGAGTTCCTCGAACACGGCCTCGACGATCAGGTCCGCGTCCTTCAGGTCGTCGTAGGACAGCGTCGGCGTGATCAGCGCCATGCGCGCGTCGAGCTTCTGCTGCGTGAGCTTGCCCTTCTTCACCTGCGCGTCGTAGTTCTTGCGGATCGTGGCGAGGCCGCGGTCGAGCGCGTCCTGCTTCGTCTCGAGCAGCGTGACGGGCAGGCCCGCGTTGACGAAGTTCATCGCGATCCCGCCGCCCATCGTGCCCGCGCCGATCACGCCGACGCGGCGGATCTCGCGCACCGGCGTATCGGCCGGCACGTCGGGAATCTTGCTCGCCGCGCGCTCGCCGAAGAACGCGTGCCGCAGCGCACGGCTTTCCGGCGTCATCATCAGCGCGACGAAACCGTCGCGTTCGGCGACGCTGCCCTTGTCGAAGCCGTTCAGCACGCCGGCCTCGATCGCGTCGATGCACTTGTGCGGCGCGGGGAAATTCGGGGCGGCGGCCCGCGCGGAATTGCGCGCGAACTGGATGAAGCCCGCAGCATTCTCGTGGACGATCTTGCGATCGCGCACGCGCGGATGCGGCCCCTGCTGCGCGCCGACCTTGCGCGCGAACGCGATGGCTGCGTCGAGCAGGTCGCCGTCGGCCATCGCGTCGAACAGCCCGCTGTTCGCGAGCTGTTCCGACGGCACCGGCGCGCCCGACACGATCATGTTCAGCGCGGTTTCGAGGCCCACCGCACGCGGCAGGCGCTGCGTGCCGCCCGCGCCCGGCAACAGGCCGAGCTTCACTTCGGGCAGCGCGACCTGCGCACCGGGCGCCGCGACGCGATAGTGCGCGCCGAGCGCGAGTTCCAGGCCGCCGCCCATCACGACGCTGTGCAGCGCCGCGACGACCGGCTTCGCGCTCGCCTCCACCGCGCGGATCACGGTGTGCAGCGTCGGCTCCTGCAAGGCCTTCGGGGTATTGAATTCGGTGATGTCGGCGCCGCCCGAGAACGCGCGGCCCGCGCCGGTCAGCACGATCGCCGTGACCGACGGATCCTGCGCGGCACGATCGAGCGCGTCCATGACGCCCTGGCGCGTCGACAGGCCAAGCCCGTTGACCGGCGGATTGTTGAGCGTGATGACGGCCACGCCGTCGCGAGTCGAGTAATCCACTGCCATCTGCCTGCCTCCATGCATCGCGCGCCGGGGTGGCTGCGCTTCATTGTGCGCGGTCGAACGGCCGCATGTCCGGATCGAACGGAGGCAGCATACAACGAAAAAGCACGGTCGTTCAATTTGAATTTGTTCACGATCCGGGGGCCGGATCGGGCGACCGCGCGGCGGGCCGTCGGCGGCCGCGGCTTACGGTGCGCAGCGCGCCGTCGGCAGCACGTAGTCGCGGAACGTCTCGCGCAGCTTCAGCTTCTGCAGCTTGCCGGTCGCGGTGTGCGGCAGCGATTCGACGAACACGACATCGTCGGGCACCCACCACTTCGCGACCTTGCCTTCGTAGAACGCGAGCAGCGCGTCGCGGGTCAGGTTCGCCCCCTCCCGCGGCACCACGACGAGCAGCGGACGCTCGGTCCATTTCGGGTGCGCGCACGCGATGCACGCGGCTTCGGCGACGCCCGGGTGCGCGATCGCGACGTTCTCGATGTCGATCGAGCTGATCCACTCGCCGCCGGACTTGATCACGTCCTTGCTGCGGTCGGTGATCTGCAGGAAGCCGTCTGGGTCGATCGTCGCGACGTCGCCGGTCGGGAACCAGCCGTCCGACAGCGGCGACGTATCGCCCTTGAAGTAGTGATCGATCACCCAGGGCCCGCGCACCTGCAGCTCGCCGAACGCGACGCCGTCCCACGGCAGTTCGCGGCCGTCGTCGCCGACGATCCGCATGTCGACACCGCAGATCACGCGCCCCTGCTTCTCCAGCAACCGGCGCTGCACGTCGAGCGGCCGCTGCGACTGCGCCCAGTTGAGCTTCGCGAGCGTGCCGAGCGGCGACAGCTCGGTCATTCCCCACGCGTGGATCACGCGCACGCCGTATTCGTCCTCGAACGTGCGCAGCATCGCGGGCGGGCACGCCGAACCGCCGATCACCGTGCGGTTCAGCGTCGAGAAGCGCACGCCGGCCTCGCGCATATAGTTCAGCAGCCCGAGCCACACGGTCGGCACGCCCGCGGAGAACGTCACGCGTTCGGCCTCCATCAGTTCGTACAGCGACTTGCCGTCGAGGTCCTTGCCGGGCAGCACCAGCTTGCCGCCGGTGAGCGGCACCGCGTACGGCAGCCCCCACGCGTTCACATGGAACATCGGCACGACGGGCAGCACCGCGTCCAGCGCCGACAGGTTCATCGCGTCGGGCAGCGCGGCGCCGTAGGCGTGCAGCACCGTCGAGCGATGTGAATACAGCACGCCCTTCGGATTGCCGGTCGTGCCCGACGTGTAGCACAGGCCGGACGCCTGCAGTTCGTCGAGGCGCGGCCAGTCGTAGCGGCCGTCCTCGGCGTCGACGAGCGTTTCGTAGCACAGGTACGGCGTCGCGCCGGACGGCAGGTGCGCGGCATCCGTCATCGCGATCCAGCCCTTCACGTTCGGGCACTGCGGCGCGATCGCGTCGACGAGCGGCGCGAAATTGATGTCGAAGAAGACGTAGCGGTCTTCCGCGTGATTGACGATGTAGGCGATCTGCTCGGGAAAGAGCCGCGGGTTGATCGTGTGGCACACGGCGCCCATCCCGCCGATTCCGTAGTACGCCTCCAGATGCCGGTAGCCGTTCCAGGCCAGCGTGCCGACACGATCGCCCGCTTCGACGCCGAGCCGTGCGAGCGCCTGCGCGAGGCGCTTCGCGCGCTGCTCGCAGTCGCGGTACGTGTAGCGATGCAGGTCGCCTTCCACGCGCCGCGACACGATCTCCGTGTCGCCCGCATAACGCGCGGCATGCGCGATCAGCGACGACACCAGCAACGGCATGTCCATCATCTGGCCCAGCAACGGCTTACCCATCGTCTTGTTCTCCCGGAAGGACGCGAATCGGTGACCAGCCTCGAAGCGATGCGCCAGCCTGCAACCCGTCCACGGCCCGGACCGGCCTGGCGCAAGGCGCGCGGGCCGCCATGCGGGCGGCGCGGCGCCGCCTTACAATATCGGCTTACCCAGAGGCGCTCAACATGTCGTTTTCCCGAAGCGCAGCCGCTACGGCTGACACTCTCCCCGACCTCGCCGCCACGCTCGGCGCGCCGGCCGTCGGCGCGTTCGTCGCACTCGGCGACGCGTTTCATACGCGGCTGCCGGCAGCACCCCTGCCCGCGCCGTACGTCGTCGGCTTTTCCGACGAAGTCGCGCGCCTGCTCGGCTTGCCGGCGTCGCTCGCCGCCCAACCCGGATTCGCCGAGCTGTTCGCCGGCAACCCGACGCGCGACTGGCCCGCGAGCGCGATGCCGTACGCGTCGGTGTATTCCGGCCACCAGTTCGGCGTATGGGCCGGCCAGCTCGGCGACGGCCGCGCGCTGACGATCGGCGAACTCGCCGGCAGCGACGGCCAGCGCTACGAACTGCAGATCAAGGGCGGCGGCCGCACGCCGTATTCGCGGATGGGTGACGGCCGCGCGGTGCTGCGTTCGTCGATCCGCGAATTCCTGTGTTCGGAAGCGATGCATCACCTCGGCATTCCGACCACCCGCGCGCTCACGGTGATCGGCTCCGACCAGCCGGTGGTGCGCGAGGAGATCGAGACGTCGGCCGTCGTCACGCGCGTGTCGGAGAGCTTCGTGCGCTTCGGCCACTTCGAGCACTTCTTCTCGAACGATCGCCCGGACCTGCTGCGCCAGCTCGCCGATCACGTGATCGAGCGCTTCTATCCCGCATGCCGCGACGCCGACGATCCGTACCTCGCGCTGCTCGAAGCCGCGACGCTGCGCACGGCCGACCTCGTCGCGCAGTGGCAGGCCGTCGGCTTCTGCCACGGCGTGATGAACACCGACAACATGTCGATCCTCGGCGTGACGATCGACTACGGCCCGTTCGGCTTCGTCGACGCGTTCGACGCGAACCACATCTGCAACCACTCCGACACGAGCGGCCGCTACGCGTACCGGATGCAGCCGCGCATCGCGCACTGGAACTGCTACTGCCTCGCGCAGGCGCTGCTGCCGCTGATCGGGCTGCAGCACGGCATCGCCGACGACGATGCGCGCGCCGAGCGCGCGGTCGACGACGCGCAGGCCGTGCTCGCGAAGTTTCCCGAACGCTTCGGTCCGGCGCTCGAGCGCGCGATGCGCGCGAAGCTCGGCCTCGAGCTCGAACGCGAGAACGACGCCGAGCTCGCGAACAAGCTGCTCGAAACGATGCACGCGAGCCATGCGGACTTCACGCTGACGTTCCGCCGGCTCGCGCAGATCTCGAAGCACGACGCGAGCCGCGACGCGCCGGTGCGCGACCTGTTCATCGATCGCGACGCGTTCGACGCATGGGCGAACCTCTACCGCGCGCGGCTGTCCGAGGAAACGCGCGACGACGCGGCCCGCGCGGCCGCGATGAATCGCGTGAACCCGAAATACGTGCTGCGCAACCATCTGGCCGAAGTCGCGATCCGGCGCGCGAAGGAAAAGGATTTTTCCGAAGTCGAACGACTCGCGCAGGTGCTGCGCCGCCCGTTCGACGAACAACCGGAACATGAAGCTTATGCGGCATTGCCGCCCGACTGGGCCGGGTCGCTCGAAGTGAGCTGCTCGTCGTGACCCGACCGACCGATCAGGAGAACTCCCACATGTCACACGATTCCGACGACAAGACCTTCCCGTACCAGAAGGACGACGCCGAACTGCGCCGCCGGCTCACGCCGATGCAGTACGAGGTCACGCAGCATGCGGCGACCGAGCGCGCCTTCACCGGTGAATACACCGACACCGAGGACGCCGGCATCTACAAGTGCGTCGTCTGCAGCACGCCGCTGTTCGAATCCGGCGCCAAGTTCCATTCGGGCTGCGGCTGGCCCAGCTACTTCAAGCCGCTCAACGGCGAGGTGATCGACGAGAAGATCGACCGCTCGCACGGAATGGTGCGCGTCGAGGTCCGCTGCAACCATTGCGGCGCGCATCTCGGCCACGTGTTCGAGGACGGCCCGCGCGACAAGACCGGTTTGCGGTACTGCATCAATTCGGCTGCGTTAAACTTCGAGTCCCGACCCGAAAACGAATGAGCGGCACCGGACGGATCGGTCGGACAGCCTGCTCGGCTGCCCCGATCCCGGACGGTGGCGCCCGGCGGGTCCCCACAACGGTGAAAGGCCGCGCGATGCGGCCTTTCACGCAGCTGCGAGCGCCATGAAATTCCTGTTCGATCTGTTTCCGATCATCCTGTTTTTCGCCGCCTTCAAGGTCTGGGGCATCTTCACCGCCACCGCCGTCGCGATCGTCGCGACGCTGGCCCAGGTCGCGTGGGTCGCCTTCCGGCACCGGAAGGTCGACACGATGCTGTGGGTCAGTCTCGGCGTGATCGTCGTGTTCGGCGGCGCTACCCTCGTCCTGCATGACGAGAAATTCATTCAATGGAAACCGACTGTGCTGTACTGGCTGTTTGCGATCGGGCTGCTCGCCGCGCGCTATGCGTTCGGCAACAACCTGATCGAGAAGATGATGGGCAAGCAGCTCACGCTGCCGCACCCCGTGTGGGACAAGCTGAACGTCGCATGGGCGCTGTTCTTCGCGGTGCTCGGCGTCGCGAACCTGTACGTGGTGCACAACTACACCGAATCGCAGTGGGTGAACTTCAAGCTGTTCGGCACGACGGGCGCGATGGTCGTGTTCATCATCCTGCAGAGCCTGTGGCTCACGAAGTACCTGAAGGACGAATGACATGACCGACGCTTTCCTCGACGCCTCGCCCGACGAACGCATCGCGCTGATCGAAGCGCGCCTGACCGCCGCGCTCGCGCCGCTGTCGCTCGCGGTGCGCGACGACAGCGCGCAGCACGCGGGTCACGCCGGCGCCGCTGCCGGCGGCCACTTCACGGTCACGATCGTGTCGGCCGCGTTCGCGGGCAAGCCGCGCGTCGCGCGGCACCGGCTGGTGTATGATGCGCTCGCTGATGCGATGCAGCGCGGCATTCACGCGCTCGCGATCGTGGCTTACACGCCCGAAGAATTCAACGAATCTTCAATCTAGTCTCAACAGGAATTCCCGATGATCCTGAAATCCCCCCGCCTGTGGGTCGCGGCGGCTGCTTTTGCAGCGGCACCGGCATTCGCCCAGAACATCGCCGTCGTCAACGGCACGCCGATTCCGAAGTCGCGCGCCGATGCGATGGTCGCGCAACTCGTCCAGCAAGGCCAGACCGACAGCCCGCAACTGCAGCAGGCCGTGCGCCAGGAACTCGTGAACCGCGAAATCCTGATGCAGGAAGCGATCCGCGAAGGCATCCCGAACCGCCCGGACGTGAAGGCGCAGGTCGCCGTCGCGCAGCAGACGGTCGTGCTGCGCTCGATGATCGAGAGCTTCCTGAAGAAGAACCAGCCGACCGACGCGGAAGTGAAGGCGCGTTATGACGACCTCGTGAAGGGTGCCGGCGGCAATCGCGAGTATCACCTGCACCACATCCTCGTCGACAGCGAGCAGCAGGCGAAGGACCTGATCGCGAAGATCAAGGGCGGCGCGAAGTTCGAGGACCTGGCGAAGCAATACTCGAAGGATCCGGGCTCGGGCAAGAACGGCGGCGACCTCGACTGGTCCGACCCGAAGGCGTACGTGCCGGAGTTCGCGGCCGCGGCGCAGAAGCTGCAGAAAGGCCAGATGACCGACGCGCCGGTGAAGACGCAGTTCGGCTGGCACATCATCCGTGTCGACGACGTCCGCGACATCGCCCCGCCGCCGTTCGACCAGGTGAAGGCGCAGATCGCGCAGCAGCTCGTGCAGCAGAAGCTGCAGGCGTTCGAGGAAGGCCTGCGCCAGCAGGCGAAAATCCAGTAACGTCGGCGACGATCGCCCACGCGAAGGCCGCTCCCTGGAGCGGCCTTTTTCATGCGCGCTTGCAGTGCGCGCCGAAGCGCAACCAACGCGTCGCCATCGTCACACGTATCGCGATCGCCGGCCCGTGCCGGCACTCGCACTCGCGCCGATCCCGACGTCAACGCCAGCGCATGCACATCGCGCTACGCCTTCGCCGGCGCCGCCGATTGCGCACGCGCCCGGTCGGTTGCGAACGTCCTCGCGAGCACGCCGAGTACCGGCTGCTCGATCAGCCGATACGCACCTGCCCCAACCACGGCGACGAGCGCGAGACCGCCCGCGACGATCCAGTCCGCACCGACCTGCTGCCCCACGCCGTGCTTGAGCGCCGTCGCGACGGCCGCCACGACGAAGTTGTGCGTCAGGTAGATCGAATACGACGCGTTGCCCAGCAACACCAGCGCGCTGTCCGCGACCGGTCGCACGTGGTCGATCAGCACCGCGCCCAGCACCAGCAGGAACGCCGGACCGCCGTAGACGAGCGCACGCGGCGCATGACCCACGAACAGCTCCATCGGCGGATTGCCCACACCGTCCGCGCCGGCCAGCGCCGCGCCGAGCAGCCCGAGCACACCCGCGACGACCAGCATCCGGCCGGCGGCCAGCATCGCGGCGGGCGTCCAGCGATCGCGCACGACCGCATACGCCGTCGCCGCGACGATGCCGAGCAGGAATTCGCCGATCAGTTGCGCGCCGGTCAGCATCGTGACCGACGTCGGCGCACCGAGCAGGTGGCAGGCCACGCCGACCGTCAGGAAGGCGGACGCGAGAAACGGCAGCAGCAGGCGGCGCAAGCCGAGCGCGATCGCCATGGCGAATGCGAGATAAAAGTAGATCTCGTAGCCGAGCGTCCAGCCCTGCTCCAGAAACGGCCGCCAGATACCGTCCGGATTCGCCGCCGGCCACAACAGGTACGAGCAGATCAGGTAATGGAGCGTCGCGTGATGACTCTTCAGCACGAGATGCGCGCTCCACATCGCCACGAGCGCGGTGGTCCACATCCAGTACAACGGATAGATCCGCAGCACCCGCCGCTTCAGGAACCGGCCGGCCGCGGCCCATCCGGCCGCATCGCGGCGATGCGTATGCAAGATGATGAAGCCGCTGATCACGAAGAACAGGTCGACGCCCGCATTGCCGATCGCCGCGAAATTGCCCGTGTTGATCCATGCGGGCGCATGGTGATAGAGCGGCATCGCGGCGGCGAAATGCCAGAACGCCACCAGCAGCGCCGCAACGGCCCGCAGGATCTGGATCGAGTGCAGTTGCGCGCGCGCCTCGCCTGCGCGGCCGCTGTTGCTGTCCGAATTCATTTCGATGACTCCCGTTGACGCGGACACCGTAGCAAGGGCGGACGATCCGCTGCGTGTGCCGGATCACTGAAACGCGATTGGCCGGCGCGATTGCGCCGGTCGGCGGGCGGGACAGGAAGAATGGATGACGAAAACGGCGCTACGCAAAGAAAAAGCCGCGTCGAAGCGGCTTTTCAGTTCATTCGGTCGAGTCCGGCGAGATCGCACACGGCCGGCGCACCGAACCGTTACACCGGATGGAACACGTCGTGATAGCGGACGTCGCCCGATGGCCGCGGCGCGGTGTCATCGAATGCCAAGGCGAGGAAATGCTCGGGCGGCGCATCCACGAACACGAGATCGCCGGACGGCACGAAACCGAAACGCGCGTAGTACCCGGGATCACCGAGCACGACGCAGCCGCGCGCGCCGAGCCGGCGCAACGCGTCGAGCCCCGCACGCACGAGCCCCGCGCCGATGCTCTGGCGCCGGCATTCGGGCAGTACCGCGAGCGGCGCGAGCCCGTACCACTGCTGGCTGCCTGCCGGCTCGCCGCCGATCGAGACCGGCGAGAACGCGGCATGGCCGATCACGCGCTCGTCGCGCTCCGCGACGAGCGACACGCCGAGCGCGCCATCCGCGCGCAACGCGTCGACGATCCGCCGCTCGAACGCGCCGTGCTGCGGCGCGTCCGCGAACGCGGCCACGATCACGCGACCGATCTCCTCGACGTCGCTCGCGCGCTCATCGCGCAGCGTGACGATCTCGACCGGCGCGTGCGGATCGAACATCAGCCGATCCAGCGGCGTGCGTTGCGGAACACGCGCATCCACGGGCTCGCCTCGCCCCAGCCTTCCGGATGCCAGCTCATCGTGACCGTGCGGTGCACGCGCTCCATGTGCGGCATCAGCACCGAGAAGCGGCCGTCGGCCGTCGTGACCGACGTGATGCCGGCCGGCGACCCGTTCGGGTTGAACGGATAACGCTCGGTCGCTTCGCCGCGGTGGTCGACGTAGCGCATCGCGACCGCGACGCGATCGATGTCGCCCTGCTGCGAGAAGTCCGCATAGCCTTCGCCGTGCGCGACCGCCACCGGAATCCGCGAGCCTTCCATCCCCGCGAAGAAGATCGACGGCGACTTCTCCACTTCGACGAACGAGAAGCGCGCCTCGAACTGCTCGGACTTGTTGCGCGTGAACTTCGGCCATGCTTCGGCGCCCGGGATCATCGATGCGAGGCTCGACAGCATCTGGCAGCCGTTGCAGATGCCGAGCGCGAACGTGTCGGGGCGCGCGAAGAAGGCCGAGAACATGTCGGCGAGATTCGCGTTGAAGCGGATCGTCTTCGCCCAGCCTTCGCCCGCGCCCAGCACGTCGCCGTACGAGAAGCCGCCGCATGCCACCGCGCCCGCGAAATCGGCGAGCGTCGCGCGGCCGGCCAGCAGGTCGCTCATGTGCACGTCGTGCGCGTCGAAGCCCGCACGGTCGAATGCGTATGCCGTTTCGAGGTGCGAGTTCACGCCCTGCTCGCGCAGGATCGCGACGCGCGGGCGCGCGCCCGTCGCGATGAAGGGTGCTGCGATGTCGTCGGCCGGATCGAACGTGAGCACCGGCGAGATGCCCGGGTCGGCCGCATCGAGCAGCGCGTCGTATTCGGCGTCCGCGCAGGCGGGGTTGTCGCGCAGGCGCGCGATGCGCCAGCTCACTTCGCCCCATGCGCGATGGAGTTCCGCGCGCGGCGCGTCGAACACCTTCTTCGCGTCGCGGTACACCTCGATCACGTCGCGATCGTTGACCGTGCCGATCACGTGCGAGCACGCCGACAGGCCGAACTCGCGCAGCGCGCCGAGCACCGCGTCGCGATCGGCCGCGCGCACCTGCACGACGGCACCGAGTTCTTCCGAGAACAGCGCGCGCAGCGTGCGATCCTCGCGACGGCCGCTCGTCTGCTTCGCCCAGTCCTTCGCGTCGCCGTAGTCGGATTCGTGATTCGGGTCGAGGGTCAGCATGTCGACGTTCAGCGACACGCCCGCGTGACCCGCGAACGCCATTTCGCACACCGTCGCCCACAGGCCGCCGTCCGAGCGGTCGTGGTACGCGAGCAGCTTGCCTTGCGCGTTGAGCGACTGGATCGCGTTGAAGAAGCGCTTCAGGTCTTCCGGATCGTCGACGTCCGGCGTCGTGTCACCGACCTGCTGCGTGACCTGCGCGAAGATGCTGCCGCCCATGCGGTTCTTGCCGCGGCCGAGATCGATCGCGATCAGCACGCTGTCGCCTGCGTCGGCGATGCGGCGCAGTTGCGGCGTCAGGTGACGGCGCACGTCTTCGACCGGCGCGAACGCGGAGATGATCAGCGACACCGGCGACACGACTTCCTTCGCGACGCCCTGCTCGTCCCACTTGGTCTTCATCGACAACGAGTCCTTGCCGACCGGGATGCCGATCCCGAGCGCCGGGCACAGCTCCATGCCGATCGCCTTGACCGTGTCGAACAGCGCGGCGTCCTCGCCGGCCGTGCCGCACGCGGCCATCCAGTTCGCCGACAGCTTCAGCTTGTCGAGCGACGCGATCGGCGCGCTCGCGATGTTCGTGATCGCCTCGCCGACCGCCATGCGGCCCGAGGCCGGCGCGTCGATCACCGCGAGCGGCGTGCGCTCGGCCATCGTCATCGCCTCGCCCTTGAAGCCCGCGTAGTCGAGCGCGGTCACCGCGCAGTCGGCCACCGGCACCTGCCACGGGCCGACCATCTGGTCGCGCACCGACGTGCCGCCGACCGAACGGTCGCCGATCGTGATCAGGAACGACTTGCTGCCGACCGTCGGGTGCTTCAGCACGTCGACCGCGATTTCCGACAGGGCGACGCCCGTCACGTCGACCGGCGCGCGCTCGGTCGCGACACGCGTGACGTCGCGGTGCATGCGCGGCGGCTTGCCGAGCAGCACTTCCATCGGCATGTCGACCGGGTATTCCTCGACGCCCGTCGCTTCGTCGTCGACGAGCTTCAGCTGGCGTTCGTCGGTCGCGATACCGACCACCGCGAACGGGCAGCGCTCGCGTGCGCAGATCGCCTCGAAGCGCGGCAGGTCAGCCGGCGCGATCGCCAGCACGTAGCGCTCCTGCGCCTCGTTCGACCAGATTTCGCGCGGCGACAGGCCCGATTCCTCGAGCGCGACCTTGCGCAGTTCGAAACGCGCGCCCTTGCCCGCGCCGTCGACGATCTCGGGGAACGCGTTCGACAGGCCGCCCGCGCCGACGTCGTGGATGCTCAGGATCGGGTTTTCCGCGCCGAGCTGCCAGCAGCCGTTGATCACTTCCTGCGCGCGCCGCTCGATTTCCGGGTTGCCGCGCTGCACCGAGTCGAAGTCGAGTTCGGCCGTGTTCGCGCCGGTCGCCATCGAGCTCGCCGCGCCGCCGCCCATGCCGATCCGCATGCCGGGGCCGCCGATCTGGATCAGCAGCGAGCCGGCCGGCACGTCGTGCTTGTGCGTGTGCTGATCCGCGATGTTGCCGAGGCCGCCCGCGATCATGATCGGCTTGTGATAGCCGTGCACCTTCCCGCCGACGTTCTGCTCGTACACGCGGAAATAGCCGCCGAGGTTCGGGCGGCCGAATTCGTTGTTGAACGCGGCGCCGCCGAGCGGGCCGTCGATCATGATCTGCAGCGGCGACGCGATGCGGTCCGGACGGCCATACGGGCCGTGCTGCTCGTTCGGGTTGCGCTCGGCGACCGGCTGCGCCGCGTCGCGTGCGTTCTCCCACGACTGGCGTGCGTCCGGCAGGTCGAGGTTCGACACCGTGAAGCCCGTGAGGCCGGCCTTGGGACGCGCACCGCGGCCCGTCGCGCCTTCGTCGCGGATCTCGCCGCCCGCGCCGGTCGCCGCGCCCGGGAACGGCGAGATCGCCGTCGGGTGGTTGTGCGTCTCGACCTTCATCAGCGTGTGCGTGAGCTCGGTGTGGCGCCCGTAGCGCTCGCCCGGCTCGCCGGCCGCGCCTGCGTTGCGCGGGAACCAGCGCTCGGCTTCGGCGCCGACCATGATCGACGAGTTGTCCGAATACGCGACGATCGTGCCTTGCGGGCTCAGCTTCTCGGTGTTGCGGATCATCGCGAACAGCGACATGTCCTGCGCTTCGCCGTCGATCGTCCAGTTCGCGTTGAAGATCTTGTGGCGGCAGTGCTCGCTGTTCGCCTGCGCGAACATCATCAGCTCGACGTCGGTCGGGTTGCGTTCGAGCTTGCGGAACGCGTCGACCAGGTAGTCGATCTCGTCGTCGGCGAGCGCGAGGCCCAGCTCGACGTTCGCGCGCTCGAGCGCGGCGCGGCCGACGCCCAGCACGTCGACGGTCGCGAGCGGCTTGGCCGGCAGCTCGTCGAACAGGTGCTTCGCGTCGTCGCGCGCGGCAACCACGCTTTCGGTCATCCGGTCATGCAGCGCGGCTGCAACCGCGGCGCGCGCGTCGTCGGACAGCGCCTTCTTGCCGCCGAGCAGGCCCGACTTCAGCGTGACCGTGAATTCGACGCCGCGCTCGATGCGGCGCACCTGCGTGAGGCCGCAGTGCTGCGCGATGTCGGTCGCCTTGCTCGCCCACGGCGAAACGGTGCCGAAGCGCGGCAGCACGACGAAGGTCTCGGTCGTGCCCTTCTCGGCCGCCGGCTCGAACGGCGCGCCGTAGTGCATCAGCGCGTCGATGCGGGCGCTGTCGTCGGCCGACAGCGGCTCGGCCGCATTGACGAAGTGCAGGAACTGGCCGCGTACCGCGACGATGTTGGCGTCGATTTGCCTGAGCGTGTCGAGCAGACGGGTTTGACGGAAATCGGAGAGGGCCGAAGCGCCGGGAAAACACGAGAAGTGAGCCATGGGCTGGACTGACGTCGATGAGTCGCGCGAGGTGGCGACGTGGGGCGAAAGGAAGGCCGTAATTATACCCGGAAGTCGGTCATCCCAGACCGGCTGATCGGCACCCTGATCGGCACCCGTCACGCACCGCGACGGTGCACCGGCATCCACGGCGCCCGGCCGGCCGCCGGGCCGGCGTGCGCGGCCGCGGTGGCCTGTGACCGCAAGACGGCGGAATCGGATGGGGTTGCGTGGCACCGGTTCGCGCGATTTTGGCGCTATCATTCCCGGTTCACCGGGCCGGGGGCCCGTCAGCGAATTCTCACCGGGCGGCGTGCGCGCCGCCCGTCATCGAAGCAATCCATGGATGTCATCGTCATCGGCGGCGGAATCAGCGGCGTCGCCACCGCCTACCAGCTGCGCGCGGCCGGCCATCGCGTGTGCGTGGTCGAACGCCACGCGACCGTCGCGCAGGGCGCGACCTACGGCGACGGCGGCACGCTGCTGCCGAGCCCGCTCGACGTCTGGTTCGGCCCGACCTTCATGCGCCAGCGCCAGCCGCGCGACACCGGCATCGTCTACAAGCCGGGCTTCAACGGCGGCGTGCGCCGCTTCGTCAAGCAGCTCGCCGCGCTGCGCGAACCCGATGCATTCACCGCGCAGTATGCACGGCTGCGCCCGCTGATCGACGCATCGCGCGAGTCGCTCGCCGACATCGAGGCGCGCTTCCAGCTCGAATTCGAGCAGAAAGCCGGGATCCTGCACGTCGTGCGCGACCCGCGCGACTGGGAAGCGCTGCAGCCGGCGCTCGACCTGCTGCGCGCGCTCGACCAGCCGTACCGCGTGCTCACCGCCGACGAATGCGCGGCGCTCGAGCCGTCGGTGCCGGCCGAGCCCGGCTTCGCCGGCGGCGTGCTGCTCGAGAGCGAGCGCACCGGAAACTGCCCGCTGTTCGCGAAACTGGTCAAGCAGACGCTCGACGAGCACGGCGTGCAGTTCCGCTTCGGCGCGGACGTCGCGGCGATCCGCGTCGACACCGGCCGCGCCGCGATCGAGCTCGCACCGGCCGGCGGCCGGCACGCGAAGAAGGCGCACGAGGTCGACGTGATGGCGGCCGACGCGATCGTGGTCGCTGCCGGCGCCGGCAGCCTGCCGCTGCTAGAGCGGCTCGGCTGGCGGCTGCCGCTGCACCCGGTCCGCGCGCATACGCTGACCGCGCCGGTCGCGTACGAAGAACATGCGCCGCACCTGAGCGTCGTCGATTCGATCAAGCGGATCTCGATCACGCGCACCCACCAGCGGCTGCGCATCGGCGGCGGCGCCGTGCTGCAAAGCCTCGCCGACACCGCGAAGCCGCTCCCCGAGCCGCTGTCCGAAGCCGCCCTCGCGCTGCTCGGCCAGGCCGTCCACGACTGGGTGCCGGGCGCCGCGAAGATTTCCGCCGCGCTGTCGTGGCAAGGCACGCAACTGCTGTCGCCGGACGGCCTGCCGGTCGTCGGTCCGACCCCGCATCCGCGCGTGTTCGTCAATTTCGGTCACGGCCCTGCCGGTTGGGGCCTCGCGTGCGGGTCTGCTAAAGTGGTGACAGACTGTCTGGCCGGCGACACGCAGCAGTGGCCCGCCGACGCGCTCGCCGCGCTCAGCGCCGCGCGCTTCACGACCTGACCGCCGCGGGCCCGTCCCGGGGCGCTTCCTCCCGCCGCCATGACCCCGCGATGACGAATACCCGCCCGCTTCCCGATTCCGTCCCGCTCGCGCTGCTGCGCGTCGCCGACCTGCGCGCGGCCGAGGCCGCCGCGACCGCCGAACTGCCGCCGCACACGCTGATGGGCCGCGCGGGCGCCGCCGCCGCGCGCTGGCTGTCCGAACGGGTCGCCGGCGACGATCGCCCGGTCTGGTTCGCGGTCGGCCCCGGCAACAACGGCGGCGACGCGCTGGTGGCCGCCGCGCAGCTGCAGCAGCTCGGTGTCGCGACGCAGGCCTGGATGCCCGTGCCGGTCAAGCCGGACGATGCGCAATGGGCGCTCGGCCTCGCGCGCACGGCCGGCGTGCCGCTGTCGACCGAACCGCCCGCCTCGCTCGACGATTACGCCTGGGTCGTCGACGGACTGTTCGGCATCGGCCTCGGTCGCGCGCTCGACGGTCCGTTCGCCACCCAGGCCGCGCGCATCGCCGCGCATGCCCGACGCGGCGGCCGCGTGCTCGCGCTCGACGTGCCGAGCGGACTGGACAGCGACACGGGCCGGATCGTCGGCGCGGGCGTCGCGGTCGCCGCGACCCACACGCTCACCTTCATCGGCGCGAAACCGGGCCTTTACACCGGTGACGGCCGCGACCTCGCCGGCCAGATCGACATCGCGTCGCTCGACGTCGCCCCACCCGCCGCGCCGGCCATCGTGCTGAATGCACCGGCACGATTCGCCGCCGCATTGCCCGCCCGCGCGTTCGCGTCGCACAAGGGCACGTTCGGCAGCCTCGCGGTGCTCGGCGGCGACACGGGCATGTGCGGCGCGCCGATCCTCGCCGCGCGCGCCGCGCTGTTCGCGGGCGCCGGCAAGGTGCATGTCGGTTTTCTCGGCGCCGGCGCGCCGCCGTACGACCCGCCGTTTCCCGAACTGATGCTGCATCCCGCGGACGGCCTCGACCTCGACGCGATGTCCGCGATCGCGGCAGGCTGCGGCCTCGGCACGCGCGAGGCCGCAGCCACCCTCGTGCGCGACGTGCTCGCGCACGATGCCGTGACGCTGCTCGACGCCGACGCGCTGAACCTCGTCGCGACGCACGCCGACCTCGCGGCCGCCGTGGCCGCCCGCGGCACACGCGGCAATGCGTGCGTGCTGACACCGCATCCGCTCGAGGCAGCGCGGCTGCTCGGCAGCGACACGGCGTCGGTACAGCACGATCGACTGGCCGCGGCCCAGGCGCTCGCCACGCGTTACGCGAGCGTCGTCGTACTGAAGGGTTCGGGCACGGTGATCGCCGCGCCCGACGGCCGCCTGACGATCAACCCGACCGGCAATGCGGCGCTCGCCACCGGCGGCACCGGCGACGTGCTCGGCGGCCTGATCGGCGCGTTGCTCGCGCAACGCGTCGCGCCGTACGAAGCCGCACTCGCGGGCGTCTACCTGCATGGCCTCGCGGCCGATACGCTGACCGCGCACGGCACCGGGCCGGCCGGCCTCACCGCGGGCGAACTCGCGCCGATGGTGCGCACGCTGATCAATCGCCTTTTTTACCCGTCGCCGCGCGCCGACATGTAACGCCGCTATACTGAGTGCCCCCGCCGCACGGCGGGCCCGCTCGTCCGCCGGCCTTCCGATCCCGAGGCGCCGGCGCGGCATTCCTCCCGATTCACGCTTCACTCGAACCGCCATGACGCTGAATTCGCTCCCCGCCTGGACTGCCCTTCAATCCCACTTCGAACAAATCCGCCATGCACGGCTGCGCGACTGGTTCGCGCCGGAAAACGACCGCGCGCCCACCCGCGCCGAACGCTTCACGGTCCCGGGCGGCGGCCTTGCGGCCGACTTCTCGAAGAACCGCATCAACGACGACACGCTGCGCCTGCTCGTGCAGCTGGCCCGCGAAGCGGGCGTCGAAGCGCGCCGCGACGCGATGTTCGCCGGCGAGATCGTCAACCCGACCGAAGGCCGCGCCGCATTGCACACCGCGCTGCGCGCGACGGACCCGCACGCGCCGTTCCATGCGCAGGTCAACGCCGAGCGCGCGAAGATGGCGACCTTCGCGCGCGCCGTGCGCAGCGGCGCGTGGACCGGCTATACCGGCAAGCGCATCCGCCACGTGATCAACATCGGCATCGGCGGCTCGGATCTCGGGCCGAAGATGGTCGTGCACGCGCTGCACCATGTCGCGACGCCCGACATCTCGACGCACTTCGTGTCGAACGTCGACGGCGCCGATCTCGCGCGCGTGCTCGAACAGGTCGACCCGGAAGAAACGCTCGCGATCATCGTGTCGAAGACCTTCACGACGCTCGAGACGATGACGAACGCACGCTCGCTGCGCGACTGGTTCGTCGCGCGCGGCTGCCCCGAGGACGCGCTCGCGAAGCACTTCGTCGGCGTGTCGGCGAACCCGGCCGAAGTCGTGAAGTTCGGCATCGCCGCGGACAACGTGTTCGAAATGTGGGACTGGGTCGGTGGCCGCTATTCGCTGTGGTCGGCGGTCGGCCTGTCGATCATGATCGCGGTCGGGCCCGAGCAGTTCGACGAACTGCTCGCCGGCGCGAACGACATGGATCGCCATTTCCGTGAAGCGCCGCTCGAGCGCAACCTGCCGGTGCTGCTCGGCCTGATCGGCATCTGGTATCGCAACTTCTTCGGCTCGCAGAGCTACCTCGTCGCGCCGTATTCGGAAGCGCTGCACTACCTGCCGTCGTATCTCCAGCAGCTCGAGATGGAAAGCAACGGCAAGTCCGCGCGTCTCGACGGCACGTTCGTCGATTACCCGACGTCGGCCGTCACGTGGGGCGAGCCGGGCACCAACGGCCAGCACGCGTTTTTCCAGATGCTGCACCAGGGCCCGACGATCGTGCCGATCGACTTCATCGCGGTGCTGACGCCCGAGCATCCGCTCGCGAGCCATCATCCGAAGCTGCTCGCGAACTGCTTCGCGCAAAGTGAAGCACTGATGCTCGGCCGCACGCTCGACGAGGCGCGCCAGGTCGCCGGCCCCGGCAAGGAAGCGCTCGCGCCGCACCTGACGTTCCCCGGCAACCGCCCGACGACGACGCTGCTGGTGGACGCGCTGACGCCGCGCACGCTCGGCGCGCTGATCGCGCTCTACGAGCACAAGGTGCTGGTGCAGGCGACGGTGTGGGACATCAATCCGTTCGACCAGTGGGGCGTGGAGCTCGGCAAGATTCTCGGCAAGGTCGTCGAAGCCGACCTGTCGGCCGAGTCGGTCGATCCCGCGAAGCACGATTCGTCGACGACCGCGCTGATCGAGCGCGCGCGGGCAGCGCTCAAGCGCTGACGCGACGGCGTCGAACGCATGCCGGCCGCACCGGGCGATCCACCTGGCACCTGGCGCGGCCGGCAAAAATCCGGTCCCGCGCTATGCCGCGTGCGGTGCGACGATGCGTCCGGCGTCGATGGTGACCATCGTCGCGCAGCGCCGCGCGAGCTCGGGATCGTGCGTGACGAGCACGAGCGTCGCACCGTGCGTGCGATTCAGCTCGAACATCAGGTCGATGACCGCGTGGCCCGTGGCCGCATCGAGGCTGCCGGTCGGTTCGTCGGCGAACAGGATCGCCGGATGCGTGACGAACGCGCGCGCGAGCGCGACGCGCTGCTGCTCGCCGCCCGACAGCAGTTTCGGATAATGCGCGGTACGCTCGCCGAGACCGACCTGCACGAGCAGCGCGCGGGCACGATCGGCCGCGTCGCGCGCACTGATGCCGCCCTGCAGTTCGAGCGGCAGCATCACGTTCTCGAGCGCCGTCAGGTGCGGCATCAACTGGAACGACTGGAACACGAACCCGACCGCGCCGTTGCGCAGCGCGGCACGCTCGTCCTCGTCGAGCTGGTCGAGCGCGCGGCCAAGCAGGCGAACCGTGCCGCTCGTCGCGCTGTCCAACCCGGCAAGCAGGCCGAGCAGCGTCGATTTTCCCGACCCCGATGCGCCGACGATCGCGAGGCTGCTGCCGGGCCGCACGGCGAGCGTGATGCCGTCGAGGATCGTCAGCTCGCCCGTTGCATCGGCAACCCGCTTGCACACGTCATGGACTTCGATGATCGGATCGGTAATCTTGAACATGGACACGACATTCCGCTGGAAAAGGCGCGCGGCACTCGCCGCACTGCTGGGAACCCTGGCCGCAACAAGCATGCCCGCACGCGCCGCGACGGCGGCGGCCCCGACCTCGGGCCAGCCCGCGCTCGTCGTGCTCGGCGACAGCCTGTCGGCCGAATACGGGCTGCCGCGCGACACCGGCTGGGTTGCGCTGCTGCGGCAACGGCTCGCGACCGAGCGAATCGATTATAGCGTCGCGAATGCAAGCGTCAGCGGCGACACCACGAGCGGCGGCCGCGCACGGCTGCCCGCGGTGCTGCAACGGCTCAAGCCGTCGATCGTGGTCGTCGAGCTCGGCTCGAACGATGCGCTGCGCGGCGTGCCGCTCGCGACGACCGAGCAGAACCTGCGCGACATCATCGCCGATGCGCGGCAGGCGCGCGCGAAGGTCGTGCTGGTCGGCATGTACGTGCCGCCCAACTACGGGCCCGACTACACGCAGAAGTTCCATGCGGTCTATACGCGCCTGTCGAAGGAACTCGGCGTACCGCTCGTGCCGTTCCTGCTCGCCGGCATCGAGAACAAGCCCGAGATGTTCCAGCCGGACCAGATGCATCCCGCGCAGCAGGCGCAGGGCATCCTGCTCGACAACGTCTGGCCGGCGTTGAAACCGCTGCTCGGCAAGCCGCGCGGCTGACCTCGCGACTCGCCACCGCCGCAATGCAAAAAGCCCCGCTTCGAGCGGGGCTTCTTGTTGCTGCATGCGAAACCGTGAACGGCGCTTCGCTTGGTTGGCGCTGGGTCGTGGCTTAGTTGCCGCCGTCCTGCGACTGGCTCTGCGTGGTGCCGTACACCTTCACCTTCGAGCGGTCGCGCAGCGCGGCGAGATATGCTTCACCTTCGCTTTGCGCTTCGACCTGCGCCATCTGCTGCTGCGCGGCCGCGAGCTGTTGCGGATCGACGGCCGTACCCGCGATCACCGTGTTCACGCGATAGATCGCATAGCCGTCCGCACCGAGGTCGACACCGACGTACGCCGGCAGCGTCTTAGCATCGACCTTGTAGACGGCGCTCAGCGCGGCCGGCGTCAGACCCTGCGACTGCGTGCGCGACACCTTCTGCGCAGCCGCGAAGCCGTCGGCCGACTTCGACTTCTGCAGCTCGGCCAGCTTCGCCGCACCGTCCTTCTTCGCGAGTTCCGCAGCCTGCTCGGCAACGACCTTCTGACGCACGACGTCCTTGATCGCGTCGAGCGCGGGCACGGCAGCCGGCTTGTAGTCGGTCACGCGCGCCGAGATCAGCGTGTTGTTGCCCACGTCGATCGCCTGCGTGTTGTTCTGGCTCTTCACCGAATCGTTCGCGAACACGGCAGCGAGGAACTTCGGATTGTTCAGCGGGCTCGTCGGCGGCAGTTGCGGATTCGGCGTCGGCGTGACGGTGGCCGTCTGGATCGTCAGCTTGTACTTGTCGGCGGCCGGCTGCAGCGTCTTCGCCTTTTCATACACGGTCGACGTGAAGCCTTCCGCGTTGTCCGTGAATGCCTTCGCTGCGTACTGCTGCTTCAGGTCGATTGCGATCTGGTCCTTCACGTCCGCGAACGGCTTGACCACCGACGGCTTCACTTCCGTCGCCTTCAGGATGTGGAAGCCGAGATCCGACTGCACGACACCGCTCACGTCGCCCTGCTTCAGCGCGAACGCCGCATCGTCGAACGCCTTGCCGCCCGCCGTCGAGCCGCGCGTGATGAAGCCGAGATCGCCGCCCTTCGCAGCCGACGGCGCATCCTGCGAGCTCTTCTGCGCGATCTGCGCGAACTGGTCCGGATGCGCCTTCACGTCCGCCAGCAACTGCTCGGCCTTCGCCTTCGCGGCTGCCTTGTCGGCCGCGCTCGCGCTGCTCGCCGCGGCGATGAAGATGTGGCTCACGCGCACCTGCGCTTCCGAGCGGAAGTGCGTCGGGTTGTCGTCATAGAACTTCTTGATGTCCGCCTCGGTCGGCTGCGCGCTCGCGGCAGCGGCGGCCGGCGAATAGACGAGATACTGGATCGTCGCGGTTTCCGGCGTCGCGAAGCTTTGCTTGCGCGCGTCATAGTACGCGGCGAGCTGTGCGTCGGTCGGCTGTACCTTCGCCGCGTAGTCGCTCGTCTTCAGCAGCAGCGCCTGCACTTCGCGCTGCTGCGCGGCCAGCTCCGACAGGCGTTGCGCCGGGCCCTTCGGCGTGAACGCGCTCGCGATGATGCTCGCCGGAATCTGCTGCAGCGCGAGGCTGTAGCGCACGCGCTCCTGATACTGCTCGGGCGTCATCCCCTGGAACGACAGCAGCTGCGCGTAGCGTTCGACGTCGATCGAACCGTCGGGCTTCTTCAGCGACGCGATCATCGGGTCGCTCATCAGCGCATCGCGCACGGCGTTGTCGGATGCGGTCAGGTGCAGGCGTTGCGTCTCGTCGGCCAGCACGCGTTGCTGGATCAGGCCGTCGAGTACTTGCTTGCGATGTTCGGGCGTGTCGAACGCCTTGATGTCGAACTGCCCGCCGAGCGCCTGGCGCGCCTGGTCGACCTGCTGACGGAACGCGCCGTCGAATTCGACCCGCGTGATCTTGTGCCCGTTGATCGCCGCGACGTTCGCGCTGTCGTCGAAGAAGCCGCGGAAACCTTGGATCCCGACGAAACCCAGCCCCGGCAACACGATCAGGAGCAGGAGCGCCATCATCAGGCGCTGGTGATTACGGAAGAAATCGAGCATGCGTGACGGGAAAATTGGACAAAACGTCCGATATTACAACATACGGGGTGGCACGGGAGAAAAGCAGGTGCGCAACGCGCGGGCGCGATCAACGACGCAAATGAAAAAGCCCGCACGAGGCGGGCTTCTTCATTTTCTGGCGGAGCGGACGGGACTCGCCTACATCCTGCAGGCCGCGGCTGCGCGTGCACGCGCAGCCCTTCGC
>NZ_QTQH01000019.1:0-159853 GCF_003853805.1 Burkholderia sp. Bp8994 | reverse complement strand
TTAATTTTTAAAGAGCATTTCTGCGAGGACCCGGAGGCTTTCTCAGCAGCGCTGCGTTTTCAGCAGCAGAGAAGCGAGATTATTAACCGCTTTTTTCAGTTCGTCAACAACTTTTTAACTACTTCGTTGCGACGGCTGGGGTTCAACTTCTTGCACCGCCGAGGCCGCTACGACCAGCCCGACAGCACCGCTTCCCTTCTTCTCCCGCGCCGCGTTTCCGTTAGCGCGAAAGAGGCGTGATTCTAAGCACCTGCCCCGCTCTCCGCAACCCCTTTGTGAAAATATTTTGAAAAGCCCCCGTGCGCTGCCGCGCACGGGGGCTTTGGGTTCATTGCACCAGGCGATCATGGCGGCGACCGACACCCGTCGCTCGCCAAGCTCCACCCGGCCGCCGGCGAATCAACGGTTCTTGAATACCGGTTTCCGCTTCTCGACGAATGCCGCCATCCCTTCCTTCTGATCTTCGGTAGCGAACAACGAATGGAACAGTCGACGCTCGAAATGGACACCCTCGGCCAGCGTCGTCTCGTATGCGCGGTTCACCGACTCCTTGACCATCATGACCGCCGGCAGCGAAAACTCGGCGATCGTCGTCGCAGCGGCAATCGCCTCGTCGAGCAGCTTGTCGGCAGGCAGCACACGCGACACCAGCCCGGCCCGCTCCGCCTCGGCTGCATCCATGAAACGTGCGGTCAGGCACATGTCCATGGCCTTCGCCTTCGAGACCGCGCGCGGCAGGCGCTGCGTACCGCCTGCGCCAGGCATCACGCCCAGCTTGATCTCGGGTTGACCGAACTTGGCCGTTTCCGCCGCGAAGATGATGTCGCACATCATCGCGAGTTCGCAGCCACCGCCGAGCGCGAAGCCCGCCACGGCAGCGATGATCGGCTTGCGGATCTCGCGGACGGTCTCCCAGTTACGGGTGATGTAGTCGCCGCGGTAAACATCCATATAGGAATAGGTCGCCATCATGCCGATGTCGGCCCCGGCCGCGAACGCCTTCTCGCTCCCCGTCACGACGATTGCGCCGATCTCGTCGTCCGCGTCGAACGCCTTCAGCGCAGCGCCCAATTCATCCATCAATGCATCGTTCAGCGCATTCAGCGCCTTCGGACGGTTGAGCGTGACCAGCCCGACTCGCCCCCGGGTCTCCACCAGGATGTTCTCGTAAGACATCTATTTCTCCTCGATCAATGAAATGAGAAACGCCTCGCACATGCGAATAGTTTGATGCTACCATTCTCCGACCAACCGGTCGGTTAATTAATCGATCCAACCCTTCTCAACGTCCATCAGGCCGCCGTCATGACCCATGCACTGTTCACGAAGCACGAAGACACGCTGAAACACGCCCTCGCCGCCATCGAGAGCCGCGGGTACTGGAGCCCGTTCGCGGAAATGCCGAGTCCCAAAGTGTACGGGGAAAGCGCGAGCGCCGATGGCGAAGCGGCGTTCAAAGCACACCTCGGCAACACGTTCGTGCTCGACCAGCCGGCGTCCGACGGAACCGTCGGCGCGGAGCAGTCGCCGTACGGGGTCGCGCTGGACATCCGCTACCCGAAATCGACGCCCGACGAACTGATTGCCGCGGCCGCCGCGGCCCAGCGTGCATGGCGCGAAGCCGGCCCGAGCGCCTGGATCGGCATCAGCCTGGAAATTCTCGCGCGACTGAATCGTGCGAGCTTCGAGATTGCCTACAGCGTGATGCACACGACGGGCCAGGCGTTCATGATGGCCTTCCAGGCCGGCGGCCCGCACGCGCAGGATCGCGCACTCGAAGCGGTCGCCTACGCATGGGACGAATTGCGTCGCATCCCCGCCGATGCGCACTGGGAGAAGCCGCAAGGCAAGAACCCGCCGCTCGCGATGCACAAGCGCTATACGATCGTCCCGCGCGGCACCGGCCTCGTGCTCGGCTGCTGCACGTTCCCGACCTGGAACGGCTACCCGGGCCTGTTCGCCGACCTGGCGACCGGCAACACGGTGATCGTCAAACCCCATCCGGGCGCGATCCTGCCGCTCGCGATCACGGTCCGCATCGCCCGCGACGTGCTGCGCGAAGCCGGCTTCGATCCGAACGTCGTCACGCTCCTCGCGACCGAGCCGAACGACGGCGCCCTCGTGCAGGACCTCGCGCTGCGTCCTGAAATCAAGCTGATCGACTTCACGGGCAGCACGCAAAACGGCACGTGGCTCGAACGCAATGCCCACCAAGCACAGGTGTATACCGAGAAGGCAGGCGTCAACCAGATCGTGATCGACTCGACCGACGACCTGAAGGCTGCAGCCAAGAACATCGCGTTCTCGCTGGCGCTGTACTCCGGCCAGATGTGCACGGCACCGCAGAACATCTATGTGCCGCGCGACGGCATCCGGACGGCAGACGGTCATGCGAGCTTCGACGAAGTCGCACAGGCCATCGCCGTCTCCGTGCAGAAGCTGACCGGCGACCCGGCGCGCTCGGTCGAACTGATCGGCGCGATCCAGAACGACGGCGTGACCGCGCGCATCGACGACGCGCGCAAGCTCGGCCGCGTGCTCGCCGACAGCCAGACGCTCCAGCACCCGGCGTTCGCCGACGCTCGCGTGCGCACGCCGCTCGTGCTGCAACTCGACGTGGCCGACCGCGCGAAGTTCACGCAGGAATGGTTCGGCCCGATCTCGTTCGTGATCGCGACCGACTCGACCGCGCAGTCGCTCGATCTCGCCGGCGAAATCGCCGCGGAACATGGCGCATTGACGCTGTCCGTCTACAGCACCGACGACAAGGTCCTCGACGCTGCGCACGATGCGGCGGTGCGTGGCGGCGTCGCGCTGTCGATCAACCTGACGGGCGGCGTGTTCGTCAACCAGTCGGCCGCCTTCTCCGACTTCCACGGCACCGGCGCGAACCCGGCCGCCAACGCGGCGCTGGCCGACCCGGCGTTCGTCGCCAATCGGTTCCGCGTGGTGCAAAGCCGCGTCCATGTTGCGCCGAAGGCAGTGCCTGCGGAAGCCGGCCAGACGGCATAACCCGAATGGCCGACGTGCAAACGCCGCCACGTTCTCTACCATGAACGAATCCGTCAACCGGCGGGTTCGTTGCACATCGACACACCCATGACCGACGCCTACATCTGCGACGCGATTCGCACCCCCATCGGCCGCTACGGCGGCGCCCTGAAAGACGTTCGTGCCGACGATCTCGGCGCGGTGCCGCTCAAGGCGCTGATCGAACGCAACCGCAACGTCGACTGGTCGGCCATCGACGACGTGATCTACGGCTGCGCGAACCAGGCCGGCGAGGACAACCGCAACGTCGCGCGCATGTCCGCGCTGCTTGCGGGCCTGCCGACCGCCGTGCCGGGCACGACGCTGAACCGGCTGTGCGGCTCGGGCATGGACGCCGTCGGCACCGCCGCGCGCGCGATCAAGGCGGGCGAGGCACGCTTGATGATCGCGGGCGGCGTCGAAAGCATGACGCGCGCGCCGTTCGTGATGGGCAAGGCCGCCAGCGCGTTTGCGCGCCAGGCCGCCATTTTCGACACGACGATCGGCTGGCGTTTCGTCAATCCGCTGATGAAACAGCAATACGGCGTCGATTCGATGCCGGAGACGGCCGAGAACGTCGCGGTCGACTACGACATCAGCCGCGCCGACCAGGACCTGTTCGCGCTGCGCAGCCAGCAGAAAGCCGCGCGCGCGCAGCGGGACGGCACGCTCGCCGAGGAAATCGTCCCGGTGACGATTCCGCAGAAGAAAGGCGACGCGCTCGTCGTATCCGTCGACGAGCATCCGCGCGAAACGTCGCTCGAAGCGCTCGCGAAGTTGAAGGGCGTCGTGCGCCCGGACGGCTCGGTGACGGCCGGCAACGCGTCGGGCGTCAACGACGGCGCATGCGCAGTGCTGCTCGCCAACGCGGAAGCCGCCGATCAATACGGGCTGCGCCGCCGTGCGCGCGTCGTCGGCATGGCGACCGCCGGCGTCGAGCCGCGCGTGATGGGCATCGGCCCGGCGCCGGCCGCGCAGAAACTGTTGCGCCAGCTCGGGATGACGATCGACCAGTTCGACGTGATCGAGCTGAACGAGGCATTCGCGTCGCAGGGTCTCGCGGTGCTGCGCATGCTCGGCATCGCCGACGACGATCCGCGCGTGAACCCGAACGGCGGCGCGATCGCGCTCGGCCACCCGCTCGGCGCATCGGGCGCCCGGCTCGTGACCACGGCACTTCATCAACTCGAGCGTACGGCCGGCCGCTTTGCGCTCTGTACGATGTGCATCGGCGTCGGCCAGGGCATCGCGATCGCCATCGAACGCGTGTAACCGACGCACCGCGCGCCTATAACGAAGTCATGAAGGAGACACTGCATGTCATATCAGGCGATCCAGCTGGATATCGATCAGGCTGCCCACGTGGCCACGATCACCCTCAACCGTCCGGACAAGCTGAACAGCTTCACGCGGGCAATGCACCGCGAATTGCAGTCGGCACTCGATGAAGTCGAGACGGCCGGCGCGCGTGCGCTGATCCTGACGGGTGCGGGGCGCGGCTTCTGCGCAGGCCAGGACCTGGCCGACCTCGACTTCACGCCGGGCGCGTCCACCGACCTCGGCACGCTGATCGACGAGCATTTCAATCCACTGATCCGCCGCCTGCAACGCATGCCGATTCCGGTGATCGCCGCCGTCAACGGCACGGCGGCCGGCGCCGGCGCGAATCTCGCGCTCGCCTGCGACATCGTGTTCGCCGCGCGCTCGAGCAGTTTCATCCAGGCCTTCGTCAAGATCGGGCTCGTGCCCGATTCGGGCGGCACATGGTTCCTGCCGCAACGCGTCGGCATGGCACGCGCGCTGGGGCTCGCCCTGACCGGCGACAAGCTCGGCGCCGAACAGGCCGAACAATGGGGCTTGATCTGGCGCGCGGTCGACGACGATGCGCTCGCCGCGTCGGCCCGTCAAGTTGCCAACCAGCTCGCGCAGCAACCGACGCTCGCGATCGCGTCGATCAAGCAGTCGATGCGCGACAGCGTCACGAATACGCTCGACCAGCAGCTCGACCTCGAGCGTGACCTGCAGCGCAAGCTCGGCCAGTCGTACGACTACGCGGAAGGCGTGAAGGCGTTCATCGAGAAGCGCGCGCCGCGGTTCGAGGGACGTTGACATGACCACCCCCACCGACACGCTCGACCCCGATGCGCTCGCCCGTGCGGCGGCACGGGCCATGTACGACGCGGACGCCTGCAGCCGCGCGTTCGGCATGGAAATCGCCGAAGTGCGCGCCGGCTACGCACGCCTGCAGATGCGCGTACGGCCGGAATTCCTGAACGGGCACCAGACCTGCCACGGCGGCATCATCTTCACGCTCGCCGATTCGACGTTCGCGTTCGCGTGCAACTCGTACAACCTGAATACCGTTGCCGCGGGCTGCTCGATCGAATACCTGCGCCCCGTCTACGGCAACGACCTGCTGACGGCCGAGGCGATCGAGCAGACACGCAGCGGCCGGCATGGCGTCTACGACATCCGCGTCACGAACCAGACAGGCGAAACGGTCGCGATGTTTCGCGGCAAATCGGCCCAGATCAAGGGCACGGTCCTCCCGGAAGACCGCTGACGTCCACGGCTCGCTCATAACAATCACTGGAGACAGGCATGACTACCCCGCTACCGCTCGAGCCGATCGAGACCGCTTCACGCGACGAGCTGACCGCGTTACAGCTCGAACGCCTGAAATGGTCGCTCCGGCATGCGTATGAGCACTCCCCCGTCTATCGCCGCAAATTCGACGAAGCGGGCGTGCATCCCGACGACCTGAAGACACTCACGGATCTGTCGCGCTTCCCGTTCACGACCAAGAGCGACCTGCGCGACAGCTACCCGTTCGGCATGTTCGCGGTGCCGCAGGACCAGATCTCGCGCATTCACGCGTCGTCGGGCACGACCGGCAAGCCGACCGTCGTCGGCTATACGGCGCGCGACATCGATACGTGGGCGAATCTCGTCGCACGCTCGATCCGCGCGGCCGGCGCGCGGCGCGGCGACAAGGTTCACGTCAGCTACGGCTACGGTTTGTTCACCGGCGGGCTCGGCGCACACTACGGCGCCGAACGCGCAGGGCTCACCGTAATCCCGTTCGGCGGCGGCCAGACCGAGAAGCAGGTGCAGCTGATCCAGGATTTCCGGCCCGACATCATCATGGTGACGCCAAGCTACATGCTGTCGATCGCCGACGAGATCGAGCGCCAGGGTCTCGATCCCGCGCAGAGTTCGCTGCGCATCGGCATCTTCGGCGCGGAACCGTGGACGAACGACATGCGCGTGGCCATCGAGCAGCGGATGGGCATCGACGCGGTCGACATCTATGGGCTGTCCGAAGTGATGGGCCCGGGCGTCGCGTCGGAATGCGTCGAGACCAAAGACGGCCCGACCATCTGGGAAGACTACTTCTACCCGGAAATCATCGACCCCGAAACCGGCGAAGTGCTGCCGGACGGTGAACTCGGCGAGCTGGTCTTCACGTCGCTGACCAAGGAAGCGCTGCCGATCATCCGCTATCGCACCCGCGACCTCACGCGCCTGCTGCCCGGCACCGCGCGCACGATGCGCCGGATGGAAAAGATCACCGGGCGCTCGGACGACATGATGATCGTGCGGGGTGTCAACGTCTTCCCGACGCAGATCGAGGAACAGCTGCTGAAGCAGCGCGCGCTGGCACCGCACTATCAGATCGTGCTGACGAAGGAAGGTCCGCTCGACGTGCTGACGCTCAATGTCGAGCCGTGTCCCGAAACGGCGCCGGACACGGCCGCGATCCACGCGGCCAGACAGGCGCTCGCACACGACATCAAGTCGCTGATCGGCGTGACGGCTGTCATCAACGTATTGCCCGTGAACGGAATCGAGCGCTCGGTCGGCAAGGCGCGACGCGTCATCGACAAGCGCAAGGGCTGATACCGGCTACGGCACGAGGGCGCTCCGGAACAGCGATCATGCGCGGCCCTCGAAAAAACAGCCCGACCGGCCAAAACCGGTCGGGCTGCCTCGTCTCGATGCGCCGGCTACACGTGCGTGCCGGCGTCACCGCGGATCACGAATTCGGGAACAGCAGCCACATCCGGCCGATCTGCTTCATCCGTCCGGCCTGGTCGCCGGCGTCGTCGCCGAGCCCCCAGAAATAGTCGGCCCGCACGCCGCCCTTGATCGCGGAACCCGTGTCCTGCGCGAACACGAGCCGGTTCATCGGCGTATTGGTCAGCGGACGCGTGGTCTGCAGGAACACCGGCGTGCCGAGCGGGATCGACGACGGATCGACCGCGATCGAACGCTCCGCCGTGAGCGGCACGCCGAGCGCACCGATCGGGCCGTCCGCGCCGCCGTGCGGTGCATCTTCCTTCGTCGGCATGTCGCGGAAAAACACGAATCGCGGATTCGTGTCGAGCAACGCATCCACGCGCGTCGGGTTCGCCTTCGCCCACGCCTTGATGCCCTGCATCGTCGCCTGGGCGGGCGTCAGCTCGCCGCGATCGAGCAGCCACTTGCCGATCGAGCGATACGGCTGGTTGTTGGTGCCGCCGAAACCCACCCGCATCACCGAACCGTCGTCGAGCAGCACGCGTCCCGAGCCCTGCACCTGCAGGAAGAACGCCTCGATCGGATCGTCGACCCACACGAGTTCGTTGCCGTTCAGGATGCCGGCGCGCTCGAGCTGCGCGCGAGCGGGCAGCGCGGCACCGGCACGATAGCCGGCCGGCCAGCGGTACAGCGCGTACTGGTAAGGACCGCGACGCACGCGGGAGCCATGCAGCAGCGGCTCGTAATAGCCGGTCACGAGCCCGTCGAGCGTGCCGTCGGTGTTCGCCAGCTGAAACGGCGTGAAATACGTTTCGAAGAAGGTACGCGCGCTGCTGACGTCGAGTTCGTCGAGGCGATCGGCGGCCGCGCAGGCGCGCTGCCACGCCGGCTGCCGCGCAAGCCGCGCGCAGTTCTGCCGCAGCGCGGCCGTCGCGCCGATCAGCGAATCGTCCTGCCACCCCGGCACCTGTTGCCATGCGACCGGCGTCAGCCGCTTCGCGGCGACCTGCCCCGGCACGATCGCCGCACCGGTCGGCGGCTTGAGCGTCGACGTGCGCGTCGGCGCGCCGCCGCACGCGGCAAGCAGCGCTGCCGCTGCGACCGCCGCAACCCAGCCGGCCGCCCGCGGCCCAAACCACATACAATGTCCGTTCTTGATGGAAACCGCCATGTCAGATTTTCTCGACCAATATCCGATGCTCATCTTCGCGCTCGAAGCCTTCGTAGCGCTTGCCCTGCTGGTCTTCATCGTCGTGTGGACGTCGTCGGGCAGGAAGAAGCACGCCCGCGGCAACGACCGCCAGCCGCGCTGACCAGCCCCGCACGCTCAATGCAGCGTGCGCGGCATGTGCAGCGCAAACTCGTCGACCGGCGCGTCGAACCGCTCGCCGTCCTCCGCCACGCAAAAGTACGCGCCGCGCATCGTGCCGACCGGCGTCGCGATCACGGCCCAGCTCGTGTATTCGAACTGTTCGCCCGGCTGCAGCAGCGGCTGGTGCCCGACGACGCCGAGCCCCTTCACTTCCTGCACGTGGTTTTCGCTGTCCGTGATGATCCAGTGACGCGCGATCAGCTGGGCCGCGACCTGCCCGGTATTGCGGATGGTCAGCGTGTACGCGAATGCGTATTGACGCCGATCGGGGTCGGATTGTTCCGGCAAGTAGCTGGTTTTCACCGAAACGGTGAACTGATACTGACTCATGATGTTTCCGCTGTAGGTAACCGCCCGCGCCCACTCGAGCGGCAGGGCCGCGGGCGCGCCGCACTGGTTCGGCATTCTATGCGGAATCGGGCCGCAACCGCACGGCCCGTCGCCGCGCACCGGGTCGCCGGACGGTAGAATGGCGGTTTTGCGCCGCAGCGTCCCCGCTCCCCTGTCATGACTCAATTCCGCATCGCTCCCAGCATCCTGTCGGCCGACTTTGCACGGCTCGGCGAAGAAGTCCGCAACGTGGTCGCCGCCGGCGCCGACTGGATTCACTTCGACGTGATGGACAACCATTATGTGCCGAACCTCACGATCGGCCCGCTCGTCTGCGAGGCGATCCGCCCGCACGTGCAGGTGCCGATCGACGTGCACCTGATGGTGCGCCCGGTCGACCGGATCGTGCCCGATTTCGCGAAAGCCGGCGCGAACCTGATCAGCTTCCACCCGGAAGGCTCGGACCACATCGACCGTACGCTGTCGCTGATCCGCGATCACGGCTGCAAGGCCGGCCTCGTGTTCAACCCGGCGACGCCGCTGAACTATCTCGATCACGTGATGGATCGCCTCGACTTCGTGCTGCTGATGTCGGTGAACCCGGGCTTCGGCGGCCAGTCGTTCATTCCGGAAACGCTGAACAAGCTGCGCGAAGCGCGCGCCCGCATCGACGCGTACACCGAGCGCACCGGCCGCGAGATCCTGCTCGAGGTCGACGGCGGCGTGAAGGCCGACAACATCGCGGAAATCGCGGCGGCCGGCGCGGACACCTTCGTCGCGGGTTCGGCGATCTTCGGCAAGCCCGATTACCGCACGGTGATCGACGAGATGCGTGCCGCGCTCGCCACCGTCGCGCGGAGCTGACGCCGTGGCCGATTCCTCGCTGGCCGGGGCCGCAGCCGACGGCACGGTCCGTTTCGCGACGCCGCGCATCGACGCGGCGCTGATCGACCTCGACGGCACGATGGTCGACACGGCCGACGATTTCACGGCCGGGCTGAACGGAATGCTCGCGCAGCTCGGCGCGCCGGCCACGTCGCGCGACGAGGTGATCGGCTACGTCGGCAAGGGCTCCGAGCATCTGATCCAGAGCGTGCTGAAGCCGCGCTTCACGCGCGACGAAGCGCACGCGCGCTTCGACGACGCGCTCGCGATCTACCAGACCGAGTACGCGAAGATCAACGGCCGCCACACGCGTCTCTATCCGGACGTCGCAACCGGCCTCGATGCGTTGCGCACGGCCGGCATCCGGCTCGCATGCGTGACGAACAAGCCGCACCGCTTCGCGGTCGAGCTGCTCGAGCAATACGGGCTGATCGATCGCTTCGGCATCGTGCTCGGCGGCGACAGCGTCGCGCGCAAGAAGCCCGATCCGCTGCCGATGCTGACGGCGTGCGAAGCGCTCGGCGTCGCGCCGGACGCGGCGGTCGCGATCGGCGACTCGGAAAACGACGCGCTGGCGGGCCGCGCGGCCGGGATGGCGACGCTGACGGTGCCATACGGCTACAACCACGGCAAAGCTATACAAACGATAAATTCGGATGGTATAGTCGATTCGTTGCTGGTCGCGGCCCGCGCGATCACCGCGCACAACGCCGGCCGGCCAACCCTCTGATTATTTCTTCCATCCGCATGTTTCTGAATAAAAAACGGAGTCTGAGCAGCATCGACCGGGGAGCCTGGCCCTGGCGTCGCTGGTCGCGCTAACCTCTTCGATGAGGTACGCTGAGGCACGTCTTCAGCGCCGTTTTTTATCTCGCTGCGCAGCCGCGCGCCGATCGTCGCACCACCTCGAGTTCTACCGCGTCCGAACGCTTGCGTTCAGGACCGGCCGCAGGCTCGCGACGTTCACGCCCGGCGTGCCGGCCGGCAACAGGCACTTCTCGATCGACCGCCCTTTCGCCGACGGCAGCCCGCGTAGCGTCAAGTGATCCCTGGCGCACTCCGCCGCTCGTCCCGAACAGGACCGGAACATGACCGAACTCGAATTCCAATCGCTTGCGAACGAAGGCTACAACCGCATCCCGCTGATCGCGGAAGCGCTCGCCGACCTCGAAACGCCGCTGTCCCTCTACCTGAAGCTGGCCCAGCCTGAACGCGCGGGCGCCAACTCGTTCCTGCTCGAGTCGGTGGTCGGCGGCGAACGCTTCGGCCGCTATTCGTTCATCGGCCTGCCCGCCCGCACGCTGGTGCGCACCCGCAACGGCGTGTCCGAAGTGGTGCGCGACGGCCAGGTCGTCGAGACGCACGACGGCGACCCGTTCGAATTCATCGAGTCGTTCCAGGCGCGCTTCAAGGTGGCGCAGCGCCCGGGCCTGCCGCGCTTCTGCGGCGGCCTCGCCGGCTATTTCGGTTACGACGCGGTGCGCTACATCGAGAAGAAACTCGCGAACACCGCGCCGCGCGACGATCTCGGCCTGCCCGACATCCAGCTGCTGCTCACCGAAGAAGTCGCGGTGATCGACAACCTCGCCGGCAAGCTCTATCTGATCATCTATGCGGACCCGGCCCAGCCGGAAGCCTATACGAAGGCCAAGCAGCGCCTGCGCGAGCTGAAGCAGCGCCTGCGCACGACCGTGCAGCCGCCCGTCACGTCGGCGAGTGTGCGCACCGAGACGTTCCGCGAGTTCAAGAAGGAAGACTATCTGGCCGCCGTGCGCCAGGCGAAGGAATACATCGCGGCCGGCGAACTGATGCAGATCCAGGTCGGCCAGCGTCTGACGAAGCCGTATCGCGACAATCCGCTGTCGCTGTATCGCGCGCTGCGTTCGCTGAATCCGTCGCCGTACATGTACTACTACAACTTCGGCGATTTCCACGTGGTCGGCGCATCGCCGGAAATCCTGGTGCGCCAGGAAAAGCGCGGCGAAGACCAGATCGTCACGATCCGTCCGCTCGCCGGCACGCGTCCGCGCGGCAATACGCCCGAGCGCGATGCGGAACTCGCGACCGAACTGCTGAACGATCCGAAGGAAATCGCCGAGCACGTGATGCTGATCGACCTCGCGCGCAACGACGTCGGCCGCATCGCGGAAATCGGCTCGGTGCAGGTGACCGACAAGATGGTGATCGAGAAGTACTCGCACGTGCAGCACATCGTCAGCTCGGTCGAAGGCAAGCTGAAGCCCGGCATGACGAACTACGACGTGCTGCGCGCGACGTTCCCGGCCGGCACGCTGTCCGGCGCGCCGAAGGTGCGCGCGATGGAACTGATCGACGAGCTCGAGCCGATCAAGCGCGGGCTGTACGGCGGCGCCGTCGGCTACCTGTCGTTCTCGGGCGAGATGGATCTCGCGATCGCGATCCGCACGGGCCTGATCCACAACGGCAACCTGTATGTGCAAGCGGCAGCCGGCGTCGTCGCGGACTCGGTGCCCGAATCCGAATGGCAAGAGACCGAGAACAAGGCGCGCGCGGTGCTGCGTGCGGCCGAACAGGTCCAGGACGGCCTCGATAGCGACTTCTGACCGGAGACTGACCATGCTGCTCATGATCGACAACTACGACTCGTTCACCTACAACCTGGTCCAGTACTTCGGCGAACTGGGCGAGGACGTGCACACCTATCGCAACGACGAAATCACGCTCGACGACATCGCGCGCCTGAACCCCGACGCCATCTGCCTGTCGCCCGGCCCGAGCAACCCGCAGCACGCGGGCATCACGCTCGACGTGCTGCGCGAATTCGCGGGCAAGAAGCCGATCCTCGGCGTCTGCCTCGGCCATCAGGCGATCGGCGAAGCGTTCGGCGGCCGCGTCGTGCGCGCGAAGACCATCATGCACGGCAAGGTGAGCCGGATCGAAACCGACTGCCGCGGCGTGTTCGCCGACCTGCCGAAGCATTTCGACGTCACGCGCTACCATTCGCTCGCGATCGAACGCGAATCGCTGCCCGACTGCCTCGAGGTGTCCGCGTGGACCGACGACGGCGAGATCATGGGCGTGCGTCACAAGACGCTGCCGGTCGAAGGCGTGCAGTTCCACCCGGAATCGATCCTCTCCGAGCACGGCCACGCGCTGCTCGAGAATTTCCTGAAGCAGAACCGCGCAACGGCCCGCGCGGCCGCGCCGGCAGCCTGACGGGAGACGCACGATGACGATTACCCCGCAGGAAGCGCTGCAACGCACGATCGAGCACCGCGAGATCTTCCACGACGAAATGCTGCACCTGATGCGGCTCATCATGCGCGGCGACATGTCGCCCGTGATGGCGGCCGCGATCATCACCGGGCTGCGCGTGAAGAAGGAGACGATCGGCGAGATCGCCGCCGCCGCGACCGTGATGCGCGAATTCGCGAACCACGTCGAAGTGCAGGACAACTCGAACTTCGTCGACATCGTCGGCACGGGCGGCGACGGTGCACACACGTTCAACATCTCGACCGCGTCGATGTTCATCACGGCGGCGGCCGGCGCGAAGGTCGCGAAGCACGGCAACCGCGGCGTGTCGAGCAAGTCCGGCAGCGCCGACGTGCTCGAGGCGCTCGGCGTGAACATCGACCTGCAGCCCGACCAGGTTGCCGCATCGATCGCCGAAACCGGCATGGGCTTCATGTTCGCGCCGAACCATCATCCGGCGATGAAGAACATCGCGGCCGTGCGCCGCGAGCTCGGCGTGCGGACGATCTTCAACATTCTCGGCCCGCTGACCAATCCGGCCGGCGCGCCGAACCAGCTGATGGGCGTGTTCCACCCCGACCTCGTCGGCATCCAGGTGCGCGTGATGCAGCGCCTCGGCGCGCAGCACGTGCTGGTCGTGTACGGCAAGGACGGGATGGATGAAGTATCGCTGGGCGCCGCGACGCTCGTCGGCGAATTGCGCGACGGCAAGGTGCACGAATACGAGATCCATCCGGAGGACTTCGGCCTGCAGATGGTATCGAACCGCACGCTGAAGGTGGAAAATGCCGAGGAATCGCGCACGATGCTGCTCGGCGCGCTGGACAACCAGCCGGGTGTCGCACGCGAGATCGTCACGCTGAACGCGGGCACCGCGCTCTATGCAGCCAATATCGCCGAATCGATCGCCGACGGCATCCAGCTCGCCCGCGAAGCGATCGCGAGCGGCAAGGCACGCGCGAAGGTCGACGAACTCGTGCGCTTCACGCAGCAGTTCAAGCGCTGACTCCCTTTACGAATCAAGCAGGAACCCACATGAGCGACATTCTCGACCGAATCATCGCCGTCAAGCGCGAAGAAGTCGCGGCGGCCATGCGCAGCACGCCGCTCGAGGCACTGAAACTGGACGCATCGGCGCGCGACCTGCGCGACTTCGTCGGCGCACTGCGCGCGAAGCAGGCAGCGGGCCAGGCGGCGGTAATCGCCGAAGTGAAGAAGGCGAGCCCGTCGAAGGGCGTGCTGCGCGAGCATTTCGTGCCGGCCGACATCGCGCGCTCGTATGCGGCCCACGGCGCGGCGTGCCTGTCGGTGCTGACCGACGAGCAATTCTTCCAGGGCAGCGTCCGCTATCTCGAGGAAGCGCGTGCGGCGTGCACGCTGCCGGTGCTGCGCAAGGACTTCATCGTCGACGCGTACCAGATCCTCGAGGCGCGCGCGATGGGCGCCGACGCGATCCTGCTGATCGCGGCCGCGCTCGACACGCCGCTGATGCAGGACCTCGAGGCATACGCGCACTCGCTCGGCCTCGCGGTGCTGGTCGAAGTTCACGACCGCGACGAGATGGAACAGGCGCTGACGCTGAAGACGCCGCTGCTCGGCATCAACAACCGCAACCTGCGCACGTTCGAGACGACGATCCAGACCACGCTCGACATGCTCGACATGATTCCGCCGGATCGCATGGTCGTGACCGAGTCGGGCATCCTGTCGCGCACCGACGTCGACACGATGCGCGCGGCGAACGTGAACGCGTTCCTCGTCGGCGAAGCGTTCATGCGCGCCGACCAGCCGGGCGAGGAACTGGCGCGGATGTTCTTCTGATGGCGATCGAAAAGGAAATCAAGCTCGCACTGCCGGCCGGCCAGGCCGATGCGGCGCGGCGCTTTTTCGAGACGCTGACCGGCGAAACCGGTAACGTGATCGCGCTGGCGAACGTCTACTACGACACGCCCGACCTCGCGCTGGCTCGTTCGAAGAGCGCGGTGCGCGTGCGCCGCACGCCGCACGGCTGGCTGCAGACCTTCAAGACCGTCGGCAGCGCCGAAGCCGGCCTGCATCGCCGCCATGAATGGGAATTGCCGGTCGCCGGCGATGCGCTCGAAATCGACGCGCTGGTCACCGCGTGCGACGTGCCGGAGGCTGCCGGCGCGCTGCGCGATGCGGCGCCCGCGCTGCACGCGCTGTTCCGGACGGATTTTTCGCGTACGCTGTGGCGCATCGCAATCGGCGGCGCAACCGTCGAGGCCGCGGTGGACGTCGGCGAGATCGTCGTCCAGGCGGAACACGATACGCGCCGCGAACCGATCAGCGAAATCGAACTCGAACTGATCGACGGCCCGGAAGCGGCGCTCGCGACACTCGCCGCCGAACTGCAGCAGGCGCTGCCGGGCCTCGCCCCCGAAAACATCAGCAAGGCGCAACGCGGCTACCGGCTGCGCGCGCAATAAACCCGCATCACGCATGGCAACCCGCAAGACTTTCCGCACGCCGCAGCAGGCGTCGCTGTTCGATGATCCCGTGCCGGAAACGGCGCAGGACGATGTTCCCGCCCCGGCGCCTGCGCCGGCCGCAGCCGGGCGCAAGCCCGCAAAGAAGGCCGCGGCCGCCGCGCCGGTTTCCGCCGCGCCGCAGCCCGCTGCCGCCGACGCTCCCGGCACTCCCGCCGCCCCTGTTGTCGCGGATGTCCCGCACCTCGCCGCGCAATTCGACGCGCTGCCGGCCGTCTGGCGCGACGTGCTGAAACCCTTCACCGACAGCGACGCGTATGCGCCGCTGTGCCGCTTCGTCGACGACGAACGCGCGGCCGGCAAGACGGTCTACCCGACCGACGTGTTCCGCGCGCTGCGCCTGACGAGCCCGGACGACGTGAAGATCGTGATCCTCGGCCAGGACCCGTACCACGGCGACGACCGCGGCACGCCGCAGGCGCACGGCCTCGCGTTCTCGGTGCCGCCGGCCGTGCGCACGCCGCCGTCGCTGCGCAACATCTTCAAGGAGATCGCCGCGAATTTCGGCCACGACACGCCGCGTCACGGCTGCCTCGATACCTGGGCGCGCCAGGGCGTGCTGCTGCTCAACACCGTGCTGACGGTCGAGCGCGGTGCGGCCGCGAGCCACGCGAAGCGCGGCTGGGAGCAATGCACGGACACGCTGATCCGCGAACTCGCCAACCGCCATCGCGGCCTCGTGTTCATGCTGTGGGGCGCGCATGCGCAGGCCAAGCGCGCGCTGTTCGATGCGAGCGCGCACTGCGTGCTCGAGGCGCCGCATCCGTCGCCGCTGTCCGCTCACCGCGGTTTCCTCGGTTGCCGCCACTTCGCGCTCGCGAACGACTATCTGGTCGACGCTGGGCGCGAGCCGATCGACTGGCGCCTGCCGGAGGTGGCCGAAACGCTTGCGTAACCGCGTTGCGCGGTTAGCGCTTCACGTTTCGCCTTCGTCCGCATCAAGCAAAAACGCCGCGCCCCTTTCGGGACGCGGCGTTTTTTTCATCCGTCGGACGCAGCGGGTGCGGCGCACCCGCGTCGGCCTCAGACGGCAGCGATCGCTTCGCGTGCGCTGGCGAGCGCGGCGCTCTGCGCATCCGGCCCGAGGTTCAGGCCTTCAGCGTGGATGAAGTTCACGTCGGTCAGGCCGATGAAGCCGAGGAACGAGCGCAGGTACGGCGTCTGGCTGTCGTTCGGCGTACCCAGGTACTTGCCGCCGCGCGCCGTCACCACGTGAACCTTCTTGCCCTTGATCAGGCCTTCCGGACCGTTCTCGGTGTAGCGGAACGTGACGCCTGCGCGGGCGATCCAGTCGAAATACGTCTTCAGTTGCGACGACACGCCGAAGTTGTACATCGGTGCGCCGATCACGACGATGTCGGCGGCTTGCAGTTCGGCGATCAGCGCATCGCTCTTCGCGACGATCGCATTCTGTTCCGCGCTGCGCTGGTCGGCCGGCGTGAAGAATGCGCCGAGCACCGATTCGTCGAGGTGCGGCAGCGCGTCGGCCAGCAGGTCGCGAACCACGACCTTCGAACCGGGGTTCGATTGTTGCAGCTTTGCCGTCAGTTCGTTGGCCAGCAGCGTGGATTGCGCACCTTGCGAGCGCGCCGCGGAATTGATTTGCAGAATGGTCGTCATGTCAGGCTCCGGTTTGGTTGCGCTTCGGTAGCGCGAGTGACGCCATTGTGCGTGGCCGCATGGCCGCGAAAAAGCGGGTTCAGGGCGACGGATTGTTGCAGCAACAGAACAATCCATGATCGCGCCCCGAAACCCGCCCGTGCATGCTCAGCCCTTCAGCCAGGCTTCGCGGGCCTTCTGCGCGGCAGCCGGTTTCGCGGCGGCCGCGAGCCGGTAGCGCGCGATTTCCGGCCCGTCCAGTTTCAGTTTCGCGGTCCGCAGCTCGTCGCGGCGGAATACGTGCACCTCGACCTTGTCGCCCGGCCGGTAACGCGCGAGCAGCATGTCGAGGTTCGTGCCGGTGACGCGCAGCCCGTCGAGCGCGATCAGCGTGTCGCCCGCCGACAGCCCCGCGCGATGCGCGCCGCCGCCTTCGTAGACCGCCGCCAGCGTGCAGTCCACGCCGCCGCGCAGCCGCGCGCCGATGGTCGGCTTCGCGGTCGCACCCGCTGCAACCTCCGGCGTGAGCGTCACGCCGAACGGCGCCAGCAGGTCGGCGAGCGGCAGGTCGCGCGTGCCGTGCACGGCGTCCGCGAACAGCCGGCCGAGCGCGACGCCCGTCGCTTCCTCGATCAGCGTCTCGACCTCGTTTTCTTCGACACCCGCCTGCTTGCCTCGATAGAACTCGCGGCCGTAGCGTTGCCACAGCAGACGCATCACGTCGTCGAGCGACTTGCGGTTGCGCGTCTGCGCGCGGATCGCGAGATCGAACGCAAGCGCGACGAGCGAACCCTTCGTGTAATAGCTGACGATCGCGTTGGTCGCGTTCTCGTCCTGACGGTAGTACTTGATCCACGCGTCGAACGAGCTGTCCGCGACGCTCTGCTTCAGGCGCCCCGTACCGCGCAGCACGCCGCCGACGGTACGGCCGAGCGCCGCGAAATATTCGTCCTGCGACATCAGCCCGCTGCGCACCAGCATCAGGTCGTCGTAATACGACGTGAAGCCTTCGAACAGCCACAGCAGCGACGTGTAGTTTTCGCGCGCGAGGTCGTACGGCACGAACGCCGCCGGCTTGATGCGCTTCACGTTCCACGTATGGAAATACTCGTGGCTGCAAAGGCCGAGGTACGTGCGATAGCCTTCCGTCGTTTCCGGCCGGCCCTTCACCGGCAGGTCGGTGCGGTTGCAGATCAGCGCGGTCGACGCACGGTGCTCGAGGCCGCCGTAGCCGTCGCTGACCGCGAGCGTCATGAACACGTAGCGGTCCATCGGCGCCTGTTTCGATTTCGGTTCGAACAGCGCGATCTGCGCTTCGCACACGCGCTTCAGGTCGGTGCGCAGCCGCTCCATGTCGAGCTGCGTCACACGCCCGGCGATCACGATGTCGTGCGGCACACCGTGCGCGTCGAACGTCGCCAGCGCGAATTCGCCGATCGTCACCGGATGGTCGGCGAGCTCGTCGTAGTTCGCTGCGCGATACGCGCCGAACCCGTAGCGCCTGGTCCCGCGTGCCTCGGGCAACGACGTGCCGACCCGCCACGTGCGAAACGCCGGGCCCGCCGGTTTCGCGATGTCGACCTCGCATGGCGCATCCTCGCGGCCGGCGGCGCTCAGGAACACGGCCGTGGCGTTGAAGAAGCCGCCCGAGTCGTCGAGATACGCGGAGCGGACCGACAGGTCCCATGCGTACACGTCATAGCGCAACGTCAGCGCGCCGTTCACCGGCGCGGCCTGCCACGTGTTCTTGTCGGTTTTCGCGATCCGTACCTTGCGGCCCGCGTCGTTGAACGCGGCGAGCGTCACGATGTTGCGCGCGAACTCGCGCACGAGGTAGCTGCCCGGAATCCATACCGGCAGCGAGAAGCGCTGGCCTTCGGGATCGGGATCGGTGACCGTCACCGTCACTTCGAACAGGTGCGCGGCAAGATCTTTCGGGGCAATCGAATAGCGGATCGGCTGGGTCATCGTGGCAATCGGTCGAAAATCGGACGGGGAATCAGACGGAATACGGCGGCGGAAACGAAGAGAGGCGCCGGCAGAGATCGCGGGCGCCCCTCGCTGGCCGGGCCGTGCGGCCCGGCGTGTCGCCGGTTACTTGCTCGACGCGAGCGCCTGGTTCAGCTGGTCGGCCGACACCGCGCCCGGCAGGCGGCGGCCGTCGGGCAGGAAGATCGTCGGCGTGCCGGTGACGTTCATCCCGCGGCCCAGCGCGAGGTTCTTGTCGAGCGCGGTCGTATCGCAGGCGCCGGCGCCGGTCGGCACGCGATGGTCGAGCATCCAGCCCTCCCAGGATTTCGCGCGGTCGGTCGCGCACCAGATCGCCTTCGACTTCGTGGTCGAATCGGGCGACAGCACCGGGTACAGGAACGTGTAGACGGTCACGTTGTCGACCGACTGCAGCGTCGTCTCGAGGCGCTTGCAGTACGGACAGTTCGGATCGGAGAACACCGCGATCTTGCGGGCGCCGTTACCTTTGACGACCTTGATCGCGTTGGCGAGCGGCAGGCTCGCGAAGTCGATCTTGTTGAGGTCGGACAGGCGCGCGTCGGTCAGGTTCTTGTGCGTCTTGGTGTCGACGAGATCGCCGAGCAGCACGTAGTCGCCGGCTGCATCGCTATAGATGATCTGCGTGCCGAGGTTCACTTCGTACAGGCCCGCGACGGGCGACTTCGACACGCTCTTGATCGGCGCGTCGTTGCCGAGACGCGCTTGCAGCGTGGCTTTCAGCTTGTCGGTGGTCTGGTCGGCCTGCGCGGTACAGCCGAGCGTCGCCATCGTGACGGCCAGCGCCAGCGATGCGATGCGGATCGTTTTTTTCATCCTGTCGTTCCTTCAGCTCAATCGGAGTGCACGTCACAGTGTACGCCGTAACGGAGCCCAGTCCGACAGGCCGAGGGCGCGAAGGTTCGCTCAGCCAAGCGCGGCCGACACGAGCCAGCGCTTCACGAGCGGTTGCGCGCCGACGAACGCCATGCCCGCGTTGCGGACCGCCTTCGCGAACGAGCCCGGAACCGCGAACAGCCGCTGCAGCCCGTCGGTCGCGACCATCAGTGCGCGGATGTCCTCGCGGCGCGAGCGCTCGTAGCGGCGCAGCAGCACCGTATCGCCGAGGTTGCGGAAGCTCTCCTTGTTCGCGATCGCATCGGCGAGTGCCGCGACGTCGCGCAGCCCGAGGTTCATCCCCTGCCCCGCGAGCGGATGGATCAGGTGCGCGGCATCGCCGACGAGCGCGACGCGCGGGGCGATCAGCTTGTCGACGGTCTGCAGCGCGAGCGGGAAGCCGGCCGCCGGCGTCACGCATTCCAGCGTGCCGACCTGGCCGTGCGACACGCGCTCGACTTCCGCCGCGAGCTGCGCGGGATCGAGCGCGAGCAGTTCGTCCGCATGCGCGGTGTGCGCGGACCATACGAGCGACACGTGACCGTCCGGCAGCGGCAGCAACGCAATGATCTCGCCTTCGTGAAACCACTGACAGGCCGTCTCGCGGTGCGGCAGCGACGCCTTGAAGTTCGCGACGACGCCCGTCTGCCGGTAATCGCGCCGCTCGACCCTGGCCCCCATTTGAGAACGCACCCACGAATGCGCGCCGTCCGCGCCGACCACGAGGTCCGCTTCGAGCACCTTGCCCGACGACAGCGTCAGCACGGCCGCGTCGTCGCGCACGTCGAAGCCCTGTGCACGCGCGTCGAACCACGTGAGGTTCGGCTGGAACCGCAGCGCCGCGTCCAGCGACGTCTCGATCAGCGACGATTCGGCGATCCAGGCCAGTTGCGGCACGGAGGCCTGGTACGCGGAGAAATGCAGCTCCGCGTGCGCGTCGCCGTACACGCGCATGTCGTACACCGGCGCGAGCCGGCCATGGTCCAGCGCCTGCCAGACCCGCAGCCGCTCCAGCAATGCCTGCGAGCTGGACGACAGCGCGTAGATGCGGGTGTCGAACGCGAGATCGGCGGGGCGCGGCGTGGCCGGCTGGGCGAGCAAGGCGGTCTTGTAGCCGGACTGGGTCAGTGCGAGCGCGGCCGTCTTGCCGACGAGCCCGCCGCCGACCACGGCGACGTCGAAGGTGTGGTGGGCAGTCATGGCGGGCATTATAGCCGTGGGGCCAATCCCTTACGCGGCCGGACTTTGCGGGAAATCAGCAGAATCGCAGGCGGGTCCGGCAGCGCGGCGGCCCGTCGCATCGGGCGTTCGGGTGAAGGCCGGAAACCGGGGCGTCGGCACGGTACAATAGCGCCTTTGAACGTCGGCCCGCCGCGCCCCGCGCGCCGGCCGTCCCTATTTTCCCGCGCCGCCGTGCCTTGTCCGGCCGCGCCGCGCCACCCGTCCGAAGGATTCCATGAGTCTCAAATGCGGCATCGTCGGCTTGCCCAACGTCGGCAAGTCCACCCTGTTCAATGCGCTGACCAAGGCCGGCATCGCCGCCGAGAACTACCCGTTCTGCACGATCGAGCCGAACGTCGGCATCGTCGAAGTGCCTGACACGCGCCTGAAGGCGCTCGCCGAGATCATCAACCCCGAGCGCATCGTGCCGGCCGTCGTCGAATTCGTCGACATCGCGGGCCTCGTCGCGGGCGCGAGCAAGGGTGAAGGCCTCGGCAACCAGTTCCTCGCGAACATCCGCGAAACCGATGCGATCACGCACGTCGTGCGCTGCTTCGAGGACGACAACGTCATCCACGTCGCCGGCAAGGTCAGCCCGATCGACGACATCGAAGTGATCAACACCGAACTCGCGCTCGCCGACCTCGGCACCGTCGAGAAGGCGCTCACGCGCTACTCGAAGGCCGCGAAGTCCGGCAACGACAAGGAAGCGGTGAAGCTCGCCGCGGTGCTCGAGAAGGTGCGCGCGCACCTCGACCAGGGCAAGGCCGTGCGCGGCCTCGATCTGTCGGACGACGAGCAGGCGCTGCTCAAGCCGTTCTGCCTGATCACCGCGAAGCCGGCGATGTACGTCGCGAACGTGAAGGACGACGGCTTCGAGAACAACCCGCACCTCGAAGCGGTGCGCAAGTACGCGGAAAGCGAGAACTCGCCGGTGGTCGCGGTGTGCGCGGCGATCGAGGCGGAAATCGCCGATCTCGACGATGCGGACAAGGAAGCGTTCCTCGCCGACATGGGCATGGAAGAGCCGGGCCTCGACCGCGTGATCCGCGCGGGCTTCAAGCTGCTCGGCCTGCAGACCTACTTCACCGCGGGCGTGAAGGAAGTGCGCGCGTGGACGATCCACATCGGCGACACGGCGCCGCAAGCGGCCGGCGTGATTCATACGGACTTCGAGCGCGGCTTCATTCGCGCGCAGACGATCGCATTCGACGACTTCGTCGCGTACAAGGGCGAACAAGGTGCGAAGGAAGCCGGGAAGATGCGTGCGGAAGGGAAGGAATACGTCGTGCACGACGGGGATGTGATGAACTTTCTGTTCAACGTCTGAACCTCGCTCCGATACCCATGCACAAAGCCCGCATTTTGCGGGCTTTTTGATTTTCGATTCCGGCAACTGCATCGCATTACTGCACCGTGCAATCCGACGTGCGCCCAACGCGGTTGCGCGGATGGTAACTTGACCAGACGAACTGACTGAAATAGCTCTCCGCGACCTCCGTCCATGTCCTAAGTCCATCGGCTTCCTGCAGCACATGCTTGGCGTTAACGAGCAACCACGACATCACGGCCTGGCTGTCGCGACACTTCGCGCATTCTCCTGAAGTACAGCAGCGCGCCAGCGTATGCAGGTCTGCGCGATACGCGTTGAATTTCGGCAACGCGGGCCACCCCGAGGCAAACCGTTCCGCATTCTGCGGATGACCTTCGCTGACACTCGGGCAACTGGCATAGCCGAATGTTCCCCAGGCGGTTTCCCCACGCATGAGTGCTGCCAGGTAGTACGGATGGCTCGCCACGGTTTCAGGGTATTTGGCCTTCAATTCGAGCAATACGTTCAGGAGTTGCTCCTCACCACGTCGGCGAAGCGGCCCGGCAACATCGTATGGACTGTAGTAATTGAACAGCAGTCGATTTCCGTTATCCCGGATCCTGCGCACCGTTTCTTCGATATAAGCCATTCCATCGATCGACACGGCAAAGACGAAACCTGCCCGTTCGTCGTCGCGATAATTAGCCAACGCCTTGTCGAACAAGCCAGTGAAACGCTTTCCGTTCGGGCCGATCGCGCGTAGTTCGTCATCGAGCGGGCCGCCACCGAACACCGAGACCGCAATGGTGACATCTTCGAAACCCTCGTAAGGAATTCGTCGAAGCCCGTTTGTCGAAACGGACACCTTCGGCATGTATTTCCTGAACACGCTTATCCGGTCCAGATAAAGCGCGGGCTCGCCGCCTATCAGCAATGGCGCGTTGATCCCGCGCGCCGCCTCATCCTTCACGCGTGCCTCGAGATGCAACGTATCGTTCAACTCATCCGACGCGACGTCGAATTCGTTTTCGACGAACCAGCACCCCTTGCAGCGCAAATTGCATCGATTGGTGAGATGGTAAAGCGACGCGCGCGTCTCCCTCGCTTCGTTTCTGACTGCTTTGAAGCGCATCTTCATGTCGATTGAATCGTCCATCGTGGTCTCCTGATTTGAGGACGCAAGCGGGCCTGAGCGTCAACTCAGCAATCCTCTGGTGAGTTCCGGCCACAGCGACGCATGCTGGCGGCGGAACATGCCGACGTGACCGATTGCGCGGCCATCGCATTTTTCCGGGCTGATGAAATGGACGTGACATCTGGCTCGCGGCAACCATCGCAGCCAGTCTTCGATATTGGCCGGCGTCGCGAGCGGATCGTCAGTCGCTGCGACTACGGTGACGGGAGCGGAGAATTCGTTGTAGTAATGACGCGCAATGCCGACCCCGAACTCGTTCGCTACGTATCCGGGGCGGCGACACCATCGGGCCCACTGAAGCCCGACGCGTGCAGGCAGATCGTCGCCCCAGCCGAGCACCCGGGCAGGCACATAGCCGAGCAGACGTGCGGTAACCGGGACGTAGACATTTGCCAGCGACAATGCGGCAATTCGATTCGGCCACCGGATGTTGCCGACGTATCCGGATGAAGCGGATATCGCACACAGCGAGCGTACCGACGCGTGATTCGGCATCAGTCCGACCAGTTGTGCGCCGGCACTATGACCGATCAGATGCGCTTCGCTCGCGCCGGTTTCTCGAAGAAGCCAGTCAAGCGCTGCGGGCATGTCAAGCTGCCCCCAGTCTTGTTTGCGGGCACGCGACTGGCGAACGTGACGCACGTCGAGCGACGCCCCCATCCCCCGATAATCGAATACGAATACCGAATATCCCGTTGCGCGCAGCCAATCCGCGAATGGAAAATAAAAGGACTGGCGAAGGCCCGTTGCAGGGCAAATGAGTACCGGTAAACAAGTGGCACCGGCCGCAGGAAAATACGTGCCCCCCAAGGGAAAACCGTCGCGTGCATGAAATGCAGCGCGTACATGGGGTATCGGCCGCCCGCTCATCGCTCTGGGCTCGATAGGGTGAACACGGGAAGATGCGCCCCGTATTCGGTAACGAACCTACGGCCTGGTTTCTGAATCCAGCCGTATAACAAAGGATTCCAAATCGATTCGCCCATCGATTCACCCCGGTTATCGAAGTGATCAATGTATTAAGTCACTGCCGCCAATGAAATCAGACAAGTTCGATTTTTGACCACAAATGTCGATACCGCCGCTGTCGCCGAAAAATCCATGTCGACACGGGAAACGGCATCCGCTTGTTCTGAAAGACAAATGGCCGGACCGGCTTTTGCCGATCAGGCCATTTGTTACGACGGGAACCTCTCCGCCAACCGACAGCGAACGCTCAGGCCCGCTGCCGCATCGTCACTTCATCACATCGCCGACACCCGCCGCCCCGCCCCCGCTCGCGCATCGCGACCGCGCTTGTTCAGCCAAGACGCAAACAGCACGAGCAGCGCGAGCACGGCCGTCGCACCGACTTCCATCCGGTGTTCCTCGCTGACGAACATCACGGTCAGCGTGCCGCAGATGAACAGGATCACCGCCCACGTGAGCCACGGGAACAGCCACATCCGCAGCGTCAGGTCGGCGCCGCCCGATTCGAGCGTCTTGCGCATCCGCAGCTGCGAGATCGCGATCACGAGATACACGAGCAGCGCGATCGCACCCGACGTCGCCAACAGGAAGCCGAACACCTGCTCCGGCATCAGGTAGTTCGCGATCACGGTCAGGAAACCGAATGCGGTCGATGCCAGCACGGCCGCACGCGGCGTACCGGTCGAATCGGTGCTGTGCAGGAACGCAGGTGCGTCCTTGCGCTTGGACAGCGAGAACAGCATCCGCGATGCGGTGTACAGCGCGGAATTCAGGCAGCTCGCGACCGACACGAGCACGATCACGTCGATGATTGCCTTCGCGTTCGGAATGCCGATCAGCTCCATCGCACGCTGATACGAGCCGTGCTTCGGCAGCAGCGGATCGTTCCACGGCACGATCGCCGCGACGACGAGGATCGAGCCGAGATAGAACAGCGTGATACGCCAGATGACGGAATTGGTCGCACGCACGATCTGGCGTTGCGGGTTGTCCGACTCGGCGGCCGCGATCGTCACGATCTCGGTACCGAGGAACGAGAACATCGTCGTCAGCATCGCCGCGAGCACCGCGCCGGCGCCGTTCGGCATGAAGCCCTGGTGCGCGAAGAGGTTCGACACGCCCGATACGGCCGGCGCGGGCACGATGCCGACGATTGCCGCACCGCCGATGCACAGGAACACGACGATCGCGACAACCTTGATCAGCGCGAACCAGAATTCGAATTCGCCGTAGTTCTTGACCGAGAAGAGGTTGGTGATCGTCAGCAGCAGCGTGATGCCGAGCGCGAAGATCCAGGTCGCGACGCCGGGGAACCACGCATTGAGGATGGTAGCCGCAGCGGTTGCCTCGATCGGGATCACGAGCACCCAGAACCACCAGTACAGCCAGCCGATGGAGAAGCCCGCCCAGTGACCGATCGCGCGATCGGCATAGGTCGAGAACGAACCGCTGTCCGGATGCGCGACGGCCATCTCGCCGAGCATGCGCATCACCAGCACGACCAGGACGCCCGCGATCGCATACGCGAGGATCGAAGCCGGGCCGGCTTCCGCGATTGCGTGGCCGGAGCCGACGAACAAGCCCGCGCCGATGACGCCGGCAATCGACATCATCGTCACGTGCCGCTGCTTCAGACCCGTGCCGAGGCCTGTCTTGCTTCCACTCATGTGTCTCTCTCCAAAAAACGGTTCTGGTATGACCGGGTGTCGCGTGAAGGCGGCGGGGAGTTGTCGTTGTTGAACCCGGCAGCCCGCCGCGCATGCGCGCATACGGGCAGGAAGCCGGGTCGAGCCTGTTCCGGTCGGTGCGCGACGCAGTCTGCGAAGCCGCGGGTGCGATGCGGCGCACGAGGTGCCGGCGCATCGCGTGCGCCCTTTCCGTCGGCTGTCGGTCAGCCGCCTTCGAAGCGAAGGAGTGTAAGCATCAAACGGTTCTTCACTAAGAACCAATTGAAGAATTTCGATGGATCCACTTGTTGCATCGATGCGAACCGATGCAACGCATGATCCGGTTCGGCGTCCGCCTGCGGGCAACCGGATCGGGCAAGTGATGACGGCGCGTGCCCGCTCGGCATCATGGTGAACACGTTCCGTCGAAGCGGATCGCGTGCGGCGCCGGCGCGGCTCAGTTGGCGTCGTCCGGCCCTGCGTCGCGCCATTTGGCCGGCACGATCGCGCGCCATTCGCGCAGAAGCAGGTTTCTCACGGCGTCGGGATGCGCGGCCGACAGGCGCACCAGCACGATCGGCCAGCCCGCATAGTGGTCGGTCAGGTAATACACGTCGGGTTCCGCTTCGATCAGCCACGCGCGCTCGTCGGGGCCGACGCCCTTCACGACGAGCGTATCGCCGTCCTCGCGCAGGCGAGCGAGCATCTTGCCCTTCACCTTGAGTGCGGGCGTGCCGTACGACGCCCCCTCCTCGACGCCGCGCCATGCGAGCGCGATCTGCCGCACTTCGTCGAATGTCACGATGCGCCTCCAGCCGTCGATGATCGAGATCCGGCCACCGTAGCGGAAATCGTAGATCGCGCCTAGCTGGAAGGCGCCGTGCCTCGCAGCGGGCGACGCGCGTCTAGCGGCCGGCCGCGCGCACGGCCATCTGCGCGCGGCCGGTGGTGGCGACGATCGCGAACGCGATCGCATTGGCGGCCGCGCTGGCCAGGATCGGCACGAGATAACCGCCACCCGCGTCGTAGATGAAACCGGCCGCAGCCGGCCCGATCAGCGTGCCGAACGCGATGCTCGTGTACAGCACGCCGATGATCGCGCTCACGTTGCGGCCGCCGAAGTAGTCCATCACGACGGCGGGCAGGACGGCGACCCAGCCGCCGTAGAACACGCCGAACACGAGTGCGAACGTGGCCAGCGTCGCGACGCTGCCGGCGCCGGCCCACGCGACGAGCGCGACGGCCATGCCCGCGAACATCGCGAGCAGCGATGCGCGGCGGCCGAAGCGGTCGGCGAGGCCACCGAGAAAGAAGCGCCCAGCCGTGCTGCCGACGCCGATCGCGCCGAGCAGCAGCACGGCCGTCGACGATGCGACGCCATGATCGAGCGCATACGGCACGAGGTGCACGAACGGCACGAAGACGCCGAACGAGCACACGAGGCACGCCGCGTAGAGGCTCGCGAACGGTCGCGACGTGACGGCCTCGCGCAGCGTCGCGCCGGTGGGCGCCGCTGCGGCAGCCCGCGCGCGATCAGCAGCGTTCACGGAGTCCGGGGCCCCTGCCGTGTGCCCGCCCGCTTCCGGCAAGCCTCCGCCGGCGGCCGGATGCACGGCCTCCCCGTCCGGCAACAGCCCGCGCCCGCGCGGGTCGTTCTCGATCAGCAGCGACATCCCGGCGCCGATCGCGACGGCGAGCGCCGCAAGCGTGAAATAGGCGCCGCGCCAGCCGACGTGCGCGATCAGCGCGGCGGCGAGCGGCGGCATCACGAGCGTGCCGACGCCGATCCCCGCGACCGCGAGCCCCGACGCGAAGCCGCGCCGCCGCACGAACCAGCGCTGCACGGCGCCGACGGCCGGCACATACGCGCAGCCGACGCCGAGGCCGACACCGAGCCCGTACGCGACATAGACCTGCAGCAGCGTATGCGCGGCGCCGGCCGCCGCGAGACCCGCCGCCGTCAGCAACATGCCGGTGACGGCGAGCCGCCGTGAGCCGAAACGATCGGCAAGCGGGCCGCTGACGATGCCGAAGCCGAAATACAGGAAGCCGGCCAGCGAGAACACGAGCGAGATCTGCCCGCGCGATGCGGCGAAATCCCGCTGCAGCGCTTCGACGAACGCGCTGAACGTGTACGCACTGCCGAAGCCGACGAACGTGACGGCGAACGCGGCCGCCACCACATACCAGCCGTAGAAGACGCGCGACGCGCGCGGGCCGCTCATGACGATGGTCCTCTCAGGTTCCGCCGGACGCCGCGCGGCGTCCGGATTGCCTCATGGATATAGTTGAACTATGTTGATCGCATCGACCGCCGCGAAGCAGCCGTGACGAATCCGATCCGATGCGACAACGGTACTCGCGCGCATGCCTTGCCTCAAACGATATTTCGTCGGCCTTTCGCTTTAGAAAAACTCAATGAACCGTTCCCGTCTGCCACCGCTCAACGCGTTGCGCGCGTTCGAGGCAGCGGCCCGCCACCTGTCGGTGAAATCGGCAGCGGAAGAGCTGTCGGTCACGCCCGGCGCGGTGAGCCAGCTGATCCGCACGCTCGAGACCCATCTCGGCGTGCAACTGTTCGAGCGCGTGAACCGCGGCATCCTGCTGACCGCCGCGGGCCGCGACTATCTGCCGCCCGTGCGCAACGCGTTCCGGCAAATCGCCGACGCGTCGCAGCGCGTGTCGGGCGCCGCCGACAGCGGCGTGCTGACGGTGAGCGTCACGCCGTTTTTCGCATCCGCATGGCTCGTGCCGCGCCTCGCGCAGTTCCGCGACGCATGCCCGGACGTCGACCTGCAGATCGTCGCGAGCCATGCGCTCGCCGATTTCTCGCGCGACGGCGTCGACGTCGCGATCCGCCACGGTCTCGGCCGCTACATCGGGCTGTGCAGCGAACGGCTGCTGACCGTGGAGATCGTCGCGCTTGCGGCGCCGGAACTCGTCGCGCGGCTGGGCATGCCGGCCACGCCCGCCGACCTGGCCGGATGGCCGCATCTGCACGACGCCGAACGCAAGGGCTGGCACATCTGGTTCGACGCGCAGCGAATCGCCGATTTCGGCCCGCCGCGCGGCCCCGCGTTCGACGATTCCAGTCTGTTGCTGCAGGCGATCCTCGCCGGCCAGGGCGCCGGCCTGCTGCCGGCGGCGATGGTGCGCGGCGAGCTCGCGAGCGGCCGGCTCGTGCAGCTTGCCGACGTCGCGTGGCTCGACGACTTCGCGTACTACCTCGTCTATCCGCCGCATCATGCGGAGCGCGCGAAAGTCGCCGCGTTCCGTCGGTGGATTCTCGAGGCAGCCCAGGCCGACGGCGCGGCATCGATGACGGGCACGGCGTAGCGTCGCTGCAGCGCGGGGCGGCGGCAACGATCTCGAGCCGATCGGCTAACATGCGGCCCGGGCCGTCGGCCCGCCAGCCACCGGCAACGGACAACGACATCCGCAGAGAGACCATGCCCGCCCTGCTCCGCCGCGCGACACGCATCGCAACCCTGTCGGCCGCGCTGTTCGTCGCGTGCGCCGCCCTGCCGCCCGCGGCGCACGCCTATCGCGCGTCGCCCGGCTACGGCAGCGAAGCCGACCTCGACCGGCACGACACGTACCGCAATCGCGACGGCGACACCGTCCATGCACCGGCGCATTCGAAATCGGGCCGCGTGCCCGAGGGCGCGAGCGCGCGCTGCCGCGACGGCACGTACAGCTTCAGCCGCCATCGGCGCGGCACCTGCTCCGGGCACGGCGGCGTCGCCGGATGGCTGTGAACGCGGGTCGGCCGAATGGCCAGCGCGGTGCCAGCGGCAGCCGGCGCCGAAGTACAATACGCGCTCGCGCCGCCAACCCGCGGCGACACCGCCGCGCCCCGCGCGGCACGCTCCGTACCGAATCACCCGACGCCACGCACGCCGATGCGCTGCGCGGCAGTCTCAACCCTTTCTGAGTTTCACACCCAAATGGCCCAATACGTTTTCACGATGAACCGGGTCGGCAAGATCGTGCCGCCCAAGCGCCAGATCCTGAAGGACATCTCGCTGTCGTTCTTTCCCGGCGCGAAGATCGGCGTGCTCGGCCTGAACGGCTCGGGCAAGTCGACGCTGATCCGCATCATGGCGGGCGTCGACAAGGACATCGAAGGCGAAGCGACGCCGATGCCGAACCTGAACATCGGCTACCTGCCGCAGGAACCGCAGCTCGATCCGACGAAGACGGTGCGCGAAGCCGTCGAGGAAGGCCTCGGCGACCTGTTCCAGGCGAACAAGAAGCTCGAGGAAATCTACGCGGCCTATGCGGAACCGGACGCCGACTTCGACGCGCTCGCGGCCGAGCAGGCGAAATACGAAGCGATCCTCGCGTCGAGCGACGGCGGCAGCCCCGAGCAGCAGCTCGAAGTGGCCGCCGACGCGCTGCGCCTGCCGGCGTGGGACGCGAAGATCGAGCACCTGTCGGGCGGTGAAAAACGCCGCGTCGCGCTGTGCAAGCTGCTGCTCGAGAAGCCGGACATGCTGCTGCTCGACGAACCGACCAACCACCTCGACGCGGAATCGGTCGACTGGCTCGAGCAGTTCCTGGTGCGCTTCCCGGGCACCGTCGTCGCCGTCACGCACGATCGCTATTTCCTCGACAACGCGGCCGAGTGGATTCTCGAACTCGACCGCGGCCACGGCATTCCGTGGAAGGGCAACTACAGCAGCTGGCTCGACCAGAAGGAAGAGCGCCTGAAGCAGGAAGAAGCGTCGGAATCGGCGCGCCAGAAGGCGATCAAGAAGGAACTGGAGTGGGTGCGCCAGAACCCGAAGGGCCGCCAGGCGAAGTCGAAGGCGCGTATCGCGCGCTTCGAGGAGCTGAACAGCCAGGAATACCAGAAGCGCAACGAAACGCAGGAAATCTTCATTCCGGTCGGCGACCGCCTCGGCAATGAAGTGATCGAGTTCAAGAACGTCAGCAAGTCGTTCGGCGACCGCCTGCTGATCGACAACCTGAACTTCAAGATTCCGGCCGGCGCGATCGTCGGCATCATCGGCCCGAACGGCGCCGGCAAGTCGACGCTGTTCAAGATGCTGACCGGCAAGGAACAGCCGGATTCGGGCGAAGTCGTGATGGGCCCGACCGTGAAGCTCGCGTACGTCGACCAGAGCCGCGATGCGCTCGACGGCTCGAAGACGGTGTTCGAGGAAATCTCGGGCGGCGCCGACGTGCTGACGGTCGGCAAGTACGAAACGCCGTCGCGGGCGTACATCGGCCGCTTCAACTTCAAGGGCGGCGACCAGCAGAAGATCGTCGGCAACCTGTCGGGCGGCGAACGCGGCCGCCTGCACCTCGCGAAGACGCTGATCTCCGGCGGCAACGTGCTGCTGCTCGACGAACCGTCGAACGACCTCGACGTCGAAACGCTGCGCGCGCTGGAAGACGCGCTGCTCGAATTCGCCGGCTCGGTGATGGTGATCTCGCACGATCGCTGGTTCCTCGACCGGATCGCGACGCACATCCTCGCGTTCGAAGGCGATTCGCAGGTCACGTTCTTCGACGGCAACTACCAGGAATACGAAGCCGACAAGCGTGCGCGCCTCGGCGAGGAAGCCGCGAAGCCGAAGCGCCTGCGCTACAAGCCGATCAGCCGCTAAGTGGCGCGGCCCGTGCATCCGGCGACGCGGCGACACGACGCCGGGTGCCGAATGCGGCCGCTTCCAGATCGGCAGAACGAAAAAGCGGGCTCATGGCCCGCTTTTTTCATCCGGCGGTCCGGCGCGACGCCTACGCGAGCGCGCCCAGTTCGCGCAAACGCGTCTCGGTCGCGGCCGCGCTCGTGTGATGAATGCCATGCCAGCCGAGTGCCGTCGCGGCCGCGGCATTCTTCGCGTTGTCGTCGATGAACACGAGCTCATGCGGCGCAATGCCCGGCAGGTGCGGATCGATCCGCGCATGCATCTCGCGGTAGATCGCCGGATCGGGTTTCACGAGCTTCACGCGGCCCGACACGACGATGTCCTTGAAACGCCGCAGCACCGGGAAGTTGTCCCACGCATACGGAAAGGTCTGCGCGGACCAGTTGGTCAGCCCGAAGAGCGGCATCCCCTGCGCATCGAGCCGGTCGACGAGCGCGGCGCCTTCGTCGAGCACGCCGCCGATCATCTCGTGCCAGCGCGCGTAGAACGCGCGGATCAGCGTCTCGTGCGCCGGAAACTTCGCGACCAGCTCGCTCGTGCCGTCGTCGATCGTCTGCCCGCCGTCCTGCCGGATCACCCAGTCCATCGCGCACACGTGCGTGAGGAACCAGCGGCGCTCGGCTTCGTCTGGAATCAGTTGCCGGTACAGGTACTCGGGGCTCCAGTCGATCAGCACGCCGCCGAAATCGAACACCACCGCCTTGATCGTCATGCGAACTCCGTGGCAAGCACGTCGGCGAGCGGACGCGGCGTCACCGCATTGCCCGACAGCGTATTGTTTTCCCACACGAAGTGATGATGCGCGACGATCTGCGCGGCCGACAGGTGCGCGCGCTCGTTCGTCGTGTGCAGGTCGGACACGACGGTCGTCCGATAGCCGAGCAGTGCCGCGCGGCGCGCGGCCGAATCGACGCAGAACTCGGTCGCATAACCGCAGATCAGCACCGAACGAATGCCGTGGCCGTCGAGCTGCGCGGCGAGCGGCGTGTCGTGGAACGAATCGCTCACCTGCTTGCGGATGCGCCAGTCGGTGCGACCGACGATCAGTTCCTCATGCAGTTCCCAGCCGGGCGTGCCGGGCACGATGTCGTCGTCCGCATCGCCGTCGTGCTGCACGAAGCACACGGGCGCGTTTGCCGCACGTGCCGCCGCCGTCAGCCGGTTGATGCCCGACACGACGTCGTCGAGCCGGTACGCGGGCCGCGCCCGCTGCACCAGCCCCCGTTGCATGTCGATCACGATCACTGCGGTGTCTGCCATCGATTGCCCTCTCCGTCGTGGTCCGGCCGTCGCGCGGCCAGTATCTGTCGTGTATTGCGCGTCGCGTCAGATCGGCTGCGTGCGCGCGTCGAGCCACGCCTTCGCGTCGCCGCTCACGTGCCGGCCGACGCGCTCGCGCACGGTCGCGTGATACGCGTTCAGCCACGCGCGTTCTTCTTCATGCAGCATCTCGATCAGCACGCAGCGCGTGTCGATCGGGCACAGCGTCAGCGTCTCGAACGCGAGGAAATCGCCGAATTCGGTCTGCCCGCCCGCGCGATTCACGACCAGGTTTTCGATCCGGATGCCCCATTTGCCGGGCCGGTACACGCCCGGCTCGATCGACGTGATCATCCCCTCTTCCATCGCCGTGTATGGCTCGGCCGGCGCGTAGTGCGAGATGACCTGCGGGCCCTCGTGCACGTTCAGGAAGTAGCCGACGCCGTGACCGGTGCCGTGGCCGTAGTCGAGCCCGGCCGCCCACATCGGCGCGCGCGCGATCGCGTCGAGCATCGGCGAGCGGATGCCGCGCGGGAAGCGTGCGCGCGACAGCGCCATCATCGACTTCAGCACGATCGTGAAATCGCGGCGCTGCAGGTCGCTGACCGTGCCGACCGGCACGACGCGCGTGATGTCGGTGGTGCCGGTCGTGTACTGGCCGCCCGAATCGACGAGCAGCAGGCCGTCGCCGGCGATCGTCGCGTGCGACTCGGGCGTCGCGCGATAGTGCGGCATCGCACCGTTCGCGTTGAAGCCGGCGATCGTCGCGAAGCTCGGTGACACGTAGCCAGGGCGCCGTGCGCGCGCGGCCGTGAGTTGCTCGTCGATCGTCAGCTCGGTGATCGTCTCGCGGTTCACCGCCTGCTCGAACCACGCGAAGAACTCGGCGAGCGCGGCGCCGTCGTGCTCCATCGTCACGCGCACGTGCTCGATCTCGGCGGACGTCTTGCGCGACTTCGCGAACGTCGACGGGTTCACGGCCTCGATCAGCTTCACGCCGGCCGGCACGGCCTCGAGCGTGCCGAACGTCACGCGGCGCGGATCGATCAGCAGCGTCGCGCCGTCGGGCAGCGCCGCGAGCGCCGCGCGCGCGGCGTCGTACGCGCGGACCTCGACGCCGTCCTGCGCGAGCGACGCGGCCAGCGCCGGCGACACCTTGCCGTCGGCGACGAACAGCGTCGCGCGATCGGCCCCGATCATCGCGTGCGCGACGAACACGGGGTTGAAGTTGACGTCGGCGCCGCGCAGGTTGAACAGCCACGCGAGATCGTCGAGCGTCGACACGAAATGCCATTGCGCGCCCTGCGCGTGCATCGCGCGGCGCACTTCGGCGAGCTTGCTCGCGCGCGTCGTGTCGGCCTGCGGCGCCACGTGCTCGAACACCGCGTCTCCCGGCAGCCCCGGGCGCTCCGGCCAGATCGCGTCGAGCAGGTCGAGATCGGTGCGCAGCGCGATGCCGCGCGCGCTCAGCGCGGCCGTCAGCGCGCGTGCCGCCGCGACGCCGAGCACGGCGCCGTCGACGCCGACCGTCGTCCCGGCCGGCACGTTCTGCGCGAGCCAGTCGACGTGCGGCGCGCTCTGCTGCCCGCCCGTCATCTTCATCAGCTGGACGCCCGTGCCGGCGAGTTCGGCCTCGGCCTGCACCCAGTAGCGGCTGTCGACCCACAAGCCCGCGAAATCCGCGGTCACGACCAGCGTGCCGACCGAGCCCGTGAAACCGGACAGCCAGCGTCGCGCCTGCCAGCGCTCGGGCAGGTACTCGGACAGGTGAGGATCGGCGGACGGCACGAGATAGGCGGCCAGGTCCTCGCGGACCATCGCGCCGCGCAGCAGCGCGAGGCGGGCCGGCACCGACGAGACTTCGGGGAGACGGGCATTCATGATTTCACCTGAGAGCGTTCAGCGACGGGCCGACACGGCGACCGTCACGGCTACGGCGAGGAACGCGACACCGGTGCAGACCGGCCATTCGAGCGTTTCGCCGTCGTAAAACAGTCCAGAGAGATTGCCGGCCATGCGCGCGGCGGCGGCGCCTGCGATGCCGACCAGCACCACGATCCACCATGCCGGCCGGCCCGTGCGCCGCATCGGATGCAGCCACCGGCCGAACAGCCCGACGGCCGCTCCCAGGACAAGGATTCCAAACCAGTTCATTCGACGCCTTCTATAAATTCAGATTCGTCCCATAGGCGTGAACGTTGCCAGCGGCTAGCATCGATTCATCCATCGAACCCGAGACCAGCCGGGCGCCGCGAACATTCGAGTGTAGGGGCCGACCCGACGTTATGGCAAGCGCGCACCCGCAGGCGTATTGAAGAAATCCTCATGCGAATCGCTCTCATCGATCCGGAGGCGCATCATGCTGCGCTCCTGAACCGCCTGCTGTTCGCCGGCGGCCATGTGTGCCACGCGTTTCCGTCCAGCGCGGCATTCTTCGAGTGGCTCGCCACCGATACCTGCGACATGCTGATCATCGGCAACTGGGCCGGCGACCAGCCAGCCGAGGAAGTCATTCCGCGGGCGCAGGCGATCCTGCCCGGGCTGCCGGCCATCGCCGTGATGCAGCTGCCGCGCGAAAGCGAAGTCGTGTCGTGCCTGCACGCTGGGGCCGACGACTGCCTCGTGCGCCCGGTGAGCGGCCCCGAGCTGCTCGCACGCGTCAACGCGCTGAGCCGGCGCGCAGGTGTCCGGCGGCCGCCGAATCGCTCGCGCGAAATGTATGGAGAATACGCGTTCGATGCGACCCACAGCCTCGTGCGCTTCGGCGATGCGATCGTCGCGCTCACGCCGAAGGAGTTCCGCTTCGCACAGCTGCTGTTCGCGAACCTGTCGCGGCCCGTGTCGCGCGCCCATATCCTCGAAACGGTGTGGGGCCGCCGCCGCGACATGAAGTCGCGCACGCTCGACACCCATGCGTCCCGGCTGCGCAGCAAGCTGCGGCTGCTTCCGGAGCACGGCTACCGGCTTCTGCCGCTCTACGGCTACGGCTACCAGCTCGACCGCGTGCCGATCGAGCCCCCAAATTCGAGGCCGCGCCACGCCGATGCCCGGTATGCCGCAAGTGAGGAAATCGCTGAAACGCTATAATATGGGGCTAAACGATAGCCCTCGATATGCAACTCCTCACGATCGGAATCAACCACCACACTGCGCCTGTCGCCCTGCGCGAACGCGTGGCGTTTCCGCTCGAGCAAATCAAGCCGGCTCTCGTCACGTTCAAGAACGTGTTCCTCGGCCCCCAGGCGCCGAATGCGCCCGAAGCGGCAATCCTCTCCACCTGCAACCGCACCGAACTCTATTGCGCGACCGACGATCGGGCCGCCCGCGAGGGTGCGATTCGCTGGCTGTCGGAGTACCACCAGATTCCGGTCGACGAACTCGCCCCGCACGTCTATGCGCTGCCGCAATCGGAAGCGGTCCGGCACGCATTCCGCGTCGCGTCGGGTCTCGATTCGATGGTGCTCGGCGAAACGCAGATCCTGGGCCAGATGAAGGATGCGGTGCGCACCGCGACGGAAGCCGGCGCGCTCGGCACCTATCTGAACCAGCTGTTCCAGCGCACGTTCGCCGTCGCGAAGGAAGTGCGCGGCACGACCGAGATCGGCGCGCAGTCGGTGTCGATGGCCGCCGCCGCGGTCCGCCTCGCGCAGCGCATCTTCGAAAAAGTGTCGGATCAGCGCGTGCTGTTCATCGGCGCCGGCGAGATGATCGAGCTGTGCGCGACGCACTTCGCCGCGCAGAGCCCGCGCGAGCTCGTCGTCGCGAACCGCACGGCCGAACGCGGCCAGCGGCTCGCCGAACGTTTCAACGGCCGCGCGATGCCGTTGTCGGACCTGCCGGCCCGCATGCACGAATTCGACATCATCGTGTCGTGCACCGCGTCGACGCTGCCGATCATCGGCCTCGGCGCGGTCGAACGTGCGGTGAAGGCGCGCCGCCACCGGCCGATCTTCATGGTCGACCTCGCGGTGCCGCGCGACATCGAGCCGGAAGTCGGCAAGCTGAAGGACGTGTTCCTCTACACCGTCGACGATCTCGGTGCGATCGTGCGCGAAGGCAACGCATCACGCCAGGCCGCGGTTGCACAAGCCGAGACGATCATCGAAACCCGCGTGCAGAACTTCATGCAGTGGCTCGACACGCGCAGCGTCGTGCCGGTGATCCGTCACATGCATACGCAGGCCGACGCGCTGCGCCGCGCGGAAGTCGAGAAAGCGCAGAAGCTGCTCGCGCGCGGCGACGATCCGGCCGCCGTCCTCGAAGCGCTGTCGCAGGCGCTCACCAACAAGCTGATCCACGGCCCGACGAGCGCGCTCAACCGCGTGAACGGCACCGACCGCGATTCGCTGATCGACCTGATGCGCGGCTTCTACCAGCACGCGCCGCGCTCGAACGACCAGTCCGGCCACTAGCGCCGGCCGGTTGCCCCTGCCGCCGGCCGCGCGCCGGCCTATCCTTTTCGAATACCCCTTTTGTCCGGGAGCGTCGCTCCACACCATGAAGACGAGCATGCAACGCAAGCTCGACCAGCTGTCTATCCGGCTGGCCGAACTGAACGACCTGCTGAGCCGCGAAAACGTCACGGCCGACCTCGACCAGTACCGCAAGCTGACGCGCGAACACGCGGAACTCGGCCCGGTCGTCGAGCAGTACGCGCTGTGGCGCCAGTCGCGCAGCGACGAGACGGCCGCGCAGGAGCTGGTCGCCGATGCATCGATGCGCGATTTCGCCGAAGACGAGATTCGCAGCGCGCGGGAACGCATGGTTCGCCTCGAAGGCGAGTTGCAGAAGATGCTGCTGCCGAAGGACCCCAACGACGACCGCAACATCTTCCTCGAAATCCGCGCGGGCACCGGCGGCGACGAGTCGGCGCTGTTCGCGGGCGACCTGCTGCGCATGTACCTGCGCTTCGCGGAACGCCAGCGCTGGCAGGTCGAGATGATGTCGGAGAGCCCGTCGGATCTCGGCGGCTACAAGGAAGTGATCGTGCGGATCGCCGGCCAGGGTGCCTACTCGCGGCTGAAGTTCGAATCGGGCGGCCATCGCGTGCAGCGCGTGCCGGCGACCGAGACGCAGGGGCGCATCCACACGTCCGCCTGCACGGTCGCGGTGATGCCGGAAGCCGACGAAATCGGCGAGGTCGAGATCAATCCGGCCGACCTGCGGATCGACACGTTCCGCGCGTCGGGTGCGGGCGGCCAGCACATCAACAAGACCGATTCGGCGGTGCGCGTCACGCACATCCCGACCGGGATCGTCGTCGAGTGCCAGGACGACCGCTCGCAGCACAAGAACAAGGATCGTGCGCTGAAGGTGCTCGCCGCGCGCATCAAGGACAAGCAGTATCACGAGCAGCACGCGAAGGAAGCGGCGACGCGCAAGAGCCTGATCGGCTCGGGCGACCGCTCGGAGCGGATCCGCACGTACAACTTCCCGCAGGGCCGGATGACCGATCACCGGATCAACCTCACGCTGTACCGGCTCGAGGCGCTGATGGACGGCGATCTCGACGAACTGATCGGCGCGCTCGTCACCGAACACCAGGCCGAACTGCTCGCGTCGCTCGGCGACACCGACTGAGGTCGCGATGCCCGACACCACCGCCGACGATCTGCTGCGCGCGTCGCCGCTCGACCCGGTCGATGCGCGCGTGCTCCTCGCGTACGCGCTCGGCTGGACCCGCACGCAGCTGATCACGCGCGGCGACGCCCCGCTCGAGCCCGCCGCGATCGCGCGCTACCGGGCGCTCGAAGTGCGCCGCGTCGCGGGCGAGCCGGTCGCGCAGCTCGTCGGGATGCGCGAATTCTTCGGCCGGCCGTTCGATGTGACGCCCGACGTGCTGATCCCGCGCCCCGAAACCGAACTCCTCGTCGAAGCCGCGCTCGACGCGATCGACGGTCGCCCGCATCCGGCCGTGCTCGATCTCGGCACCGGCAGCGGCGCGATCGCCGTGTCGATCGCCGCCGAACGGCCCGACGCACGCGTGTGGGCGCTCGACCGCTCATCGGCCGCGCTCGACGTCGCCCGGCGCAACGCGCACAAGCTGCTCGACGCGCGCCGCCCCGGCGGCCCGCTGCACTGGCTGCAGAGCGACTGGTACGCCGCGCTCGAGCCGACGCTCGCGTTCGACACGATCGTCAGCAATCCGCCGTACATCGCGCAGCACGATCCGCACCTCGCGCAGGGCGACCTGCGGTTCGAGCCGCGCGGCGCGCTCACCGACGATGCCGACGGCCTCAGCGCGATCCGCACGATCGTCGCAGGCGCCGGCGCGTACCTGAAACCGGGCGGCACGCTCTGGATCGAGCACGGCTACGACCAGGCCGAAGCCGTGCGTGCCTTGCTCGTGTCACGCGGCTTCGTCGCGGTCGAATCGCTCGCCGATGTCGCCGCGATCGAACGCACCACGGGCGGCCGCCGGCCCGTCTGACGGCCGGCCCGCCCGGTTGAAATCCGCTATCATTTCGTTCTAACGCCCCGCCAACGCAAGGTCAGTCATGGACACCCAACAACGTATCAAGCAAATCGTCGACGAAAACCAGGTCGTGCTCTTCATGAAAGGCAACGCGCAATTCCCGATGTGCGGCTTTTCGGGCCGCGCCGTGCAGGTGCTGAAAGCCTGCGGCGTCGACCAGTTCAAGACGGTCAACGTGCTCGAGGACGACGAGATCCGCCAGGGCATCAAGGAATTCTCGAACTGGCCGACCATCCCGCAGCTGTACGTGAAGGGCGAATTCATCGGCGGCTCGGACATCATGATGGAGATGTACCAGTCGGGCGAACTGCAGCAACTGTTCGCCGCCGCGTAACGCCCCGTTCCCGATGGCATCTCCCAGCGCGCCGCCACGCCGGCTGATCGTCGCGATCACCGGCGCCACCGGCGCGGTCTACGGCGTGCGGCTGCTCGAATTGCTGCGCGCCGCCGGCGGCGTCGAAACGCATCTGCTGGTTTCGAACGCCGGCTGGCTCAATATCCAGCATGAATTGCAGCTGTCGAAGGCCGAAGTCGAAGGCCGGGCGGATGTCGTGCATTCGGTACGCGATGTCGGCGCGACGATCGCGTCCGGTTCGTTCGCAACCGACGGGATGGTGATCGCCCCCTGCTCGATGAAGACGCTCGCGAGCGTCGCGCACGGCCTGTCGGACAACCTGATCACGCGCGCGGCCGACGTCACGCTGAAGGAACGCCGCCGTCTCGTGCTGATGGTGCGCGAAACGCCGTTCAACCTCGCGCATCTGCGCAACATGACCGCCGTGACCGAAATGGGCGGCATCGTGTTTCCGCCGCTGCCCGCGTTCTACGCGATGCCGAAGACGATCGAGGAACTCGTCGACCAGACCGTCACGCGCGTGCTCGACCTGTTCGCGCTCAGCGCACCGATGACGACGCCGTGGGCCGGCATCCGGCCCGCACGGTAAGCCGCTCGACGCGGCGCTTCGGCGCCGTTCTCCACGCATCTTCGTCGATTCGGCCGCCTTCCGGTTCGATCCAGCCACGCCCCGCCTCCCCGCGCCGGCTCCCGCGCACCTGAATCGGCCGAATTATCAACCATTGCGATTCAATCAAATTCCGGCAAGCCGATTTATCAATGTCCGGTGCGCGCCTATAGTCACAGGCAACCCACTATTGCAGGCTCCCCACCATGAACCGCTTGCCTTCGCTTTACCTGTCACACGGTGCCCCGACGCTGCCGATCGACCCGACGCTGCCGTCCGGCGCATTCACGCACCTCGGCGCCGAATTGCCGCGCCCCCGCGCGGTGCTGATGCTGTCCGCGCACTGGGGCACGCAGCAGCCGGTCGCGAGCGTGGCCGCGCACCCGGAAACGATCCATGACTTCTACGGCTTCCCGCGCGCACTGTACGAGATCCGCTACCCGGCACCGGGCGCGCCCGAGGTCGCCGAGCGGGCGGCCGCGCTGCTGAACGCGGCCGGCATCGCGACAGCGACGACCGAGCACGGTCTCGACCACGGCGCGTGGGTGCCGATGCTGCTGATGTTCCCGGAGGCCGACGTACCCGTCGCGCAGCTGTCGATCCAGCCGCGTGCGGACGCGGCCCATCACTTCGCGCTCGGCCGCGCGCTGCGGCCGCTGCGCGACGAAGGCGTGATGGTGATCGGCTCGGGCCAGATCACGCACAACCTGCGCGCGGCCGATTTCAGCGCGGCGCCCGAGGATGCGGACCCGCGCGTCGCGGAATTCACCGACTGGTTCGAGGCGAAGCTGGCCGCGCGCGACGTCGACGCGCTGCTCGACTATCGCCGGCAGGCGCCGCACGCAGCGCTGATGCATCCGACCGACGAGCACCTGCTGCCGGTGTTCACCGCGCTCGGCGCAGCCGACGACGACTACCAGCTCGGCATCCAGTCGCTCGGCACGTATCAACGCGTGCTCGCGATGACGAACTACGTGTTCGCAAGCGCGGCCGCCTGAATCGCGCGACACGGCGACACAAGCGCCGAGCACAAATAAAAAGCCCGCCCGAGCATCGCTCGGACGGGCTTTTTTGCGCTTTCCGCCACCGCCGATTCCGGTGGCAGGTCAGGCGTCAGGCACCGACCCCTTCAAGGATCTCGTCGTGCGACTCGCGCTCGTCGAGATACTGGGTCCGGTAACCGGTGTTCACGCCCCAGAAGTAGAACACCAGCGAGATTGCCGCGACGATCAGCATGTCCCAGCCGTACGGCAGCACGCCGTAACCGCCGAACTCCTTGCTGCCGACCAGCGACAGCACGGCCATCGTCGGCAGGTACGCGACCAGCCACCATGCGGCCTTCAGGTCGGCGCCCCAGCCGGTCCAGCCCGACTTCGCCTGGAAGTAGAAATACACCGGCAGCGCGACGATCATCAGCAGGATGATTTCGCCCGTCAGCGGCCACTTCGCCCAGTACAGGATCAGCGACGCGCAGACGAACGCGAACGGTGCGATCAGCTTCATCAGCGGGATCGACAGCGGACGCTCGATGTCGGTCGCCGCGCGGCGCAGCGCCATCAGGCTGATCGGGCCGGTCAGGTACGAGATCACCGTTGCGACCGAGATCACTGCCGCGAGCGAGCTCCAGCCGCGGAAGAAGAACAGGAAGATGAACGACACGAGCAGGTTGAACCACATCGCCTGGCGCGGCACACCGTAGATCGGGTGCACGTTGCCGAACATCTTCGGCATCGTGTTGTTGCGCTCCATCGCGTAGATCATGCGGGTGGTCGTCGCCATGTAGGTCGTACCGGTGCCGCTCGGGCTGATGAACGCGTCGACGTACAGCAGGATCGCGAGCCAGTTCAGGTTCAGCGCGATCGCGAGTTCGGCGAACGGCGACGAGAAGTTGAACTGCGACCAGCCCTTCGCGACGTCGGCCGGATTCACCGAACCGATGTACGCCATCTGCAGCAGCACGTAGATCACGAGTGCGATCAGGATCGACGTGATCACCGCGAACGGCACGCTGCGCGACGGATTGCGCGCTTCGCCGGCCAGGTTCACCGGGCTCTGGAAGCCGTTGAACGCGAACACGATACCGCTCGTCGCGACCGCGGTCAGCACGGCCGACCAGCCGTACGGCGCGAAGCTTGCATTCGATGCAGTGCCGAGGTTTTCCGAGTGGAAGCTCGACAGCATCAGGCCGAGGATCGTGAGGCCGGGGATCAGGAACTTGAAGATCGTGATCGCGGTGTTCGCACGTGCGAAGGCCTTGACGCCCCAGTAGTTCAGCATGAAGTAGATGACGACCAGCACGGCCGACAGCAGCAGGCCGGGTGTCGTCAGCTCGCCGTTCACGAACAGCGCATGCGCCCACGGATACTGCCACGTGCTCATGTACTGGATCGACGCTTCCGCCTCGATCGGGATCACCGATACGATCGCGATCCAGTTCGCCCACGCGCTGATGAAGCCCACCAGCGAACCGTGCGAGTAGCGCGCGTAGCGCACCATGCCGCCCGACTCGGGGAACATCGCACCGAGTTCAGCGTACGTCAGCGCAATCGCGAGAATTACGACCGCGCCGATGATCCATGCGCAAATCGCCGCCGGACCGGCAATCTTCGCAGCCTTCCAGGCGCCGAACAGCCAGCCCGAACCGATAATCGAACCCAGCCCCGTCAGCATCAGTGCAAACGGGCCGATGTTCCGTTGAATAGAACTCTTCACATCCTCTCCTATGTCTCAAAAAGCATGGTCGGCCCGCGGTCCGGGATCGGCTCGGACAGCAGCGCGCATGCAATTTTGGGGGGAAGGATCACCCGATCGGGGCAACCCGTCCACGCGGCGCGTAGTTTAACGGTTGCACCTCCAAGTTGGCGCCAAAATCGTTCGGCCCCTACAAAAAAGTCGCATCGTTTGCAAGGTTTGTAAACCTTAACTCCGCAATAACCCTGAGTGCATGGAAATCCGGTTGACCGCGCGACCGATTACCCGTATAAACAACGTTGCAGGATTTCAAGCGGCGAGTGAATTGGTTCTTTCGTAGTTCGCCCATCAACGGTACTCCGGTTGGTCCCATTACCCCCTTCCTTGATTTTCCGCACCCCATGGGCCTCGGCCCCGTTTTATCTTTTTAGGAACAAGTAACATGGCAACCGGTACCGTCAAGTGGTTCAATGACGCAAAGGGCTTCGGCTTCATCACCCCGGAAGGCGGCGGCGACGATCTGTTCGCGCACTTCTCGGAAATCCGCGTCGAAGGCTTCAAGACGCTGCAAGAAAACCAGAAGGTTGAATTCGAAGTGAAGACGGGCCCGAAGGGTCTGCAAGCTGCGAACATCCGTCCGGTCTAAGTTCGGCGCGATAATTCGTGTAAAAAAGCCCCGCTTCGGCGGGGCTTTTTGTTTTCCGGCGCGGGCGGCCATGCGGCCGCCACGATCGAGAATGGCCTCCGGTCAGCCGAACAGCCGCTGCGCGTGAATGCCGAGCCCGGTCGCGACGCTCGCGAGGCGATCGCCGAACACCGGCTGCGCGTCCGGGAATGCGCCGGCGAGCGCACCCGACAGGAACGCGAGCCCGGTCGAGCCGCCGGTGAAATACAGCGCGCCGACGTCGCGCGGCGCGACGCCCGCCAGCCGCACCGTTTCGCGCGCGGCATCGACGATGCGCGCCGTGTCGTCGACGCTCGCGTCGACCAGGCGTTCGGCGTCGAACGCGATCTGCAGATCCTCTTCCACGTCGTTCAGGTCGATCATCGTCTCCCCGCCCGCCGCCACACCGATCTTCGCTTCTTCCGCGCGCGCCATCAGTGCATGCCCGAGCCGCTGCTCGACCACGCGCGTGAGCCGGTCGTACTGCCGCACGTCCTGGTACAGGTGCTTCATCAGCTTCAGCTCGCCCAGCCGCTTCGGCGTGTAGACCGTGTTGATGAGGTGCCAGGTCGCGAGGTCGAAGTAGATCCGGTTCGGCAGCTCGCGTCCCTCGGGATCGAGCGCGCGGTAGCCGAACGCCGGCAGGATCGCCGCCAGCTCGACGCGCCGGTCGTAATCGGTGCCCGCGACGTGCACGCCGTGGTGCGCGAGCACGTCGTCCTTGCGCTCGAGGCGCGCCATCCGCTCCGGCCCGACGCGCACCAGCGAGAAGTCCGACGTACCGCCGCCGATGTCGGCGACCAGCACGAGCCGCTCGGCCTGCTGGCGCGACTCGTAGTCGAACGCGGCCGCGATCGGTTCGTACTGGAAATGCACGTCCGCGAACCCGACCGACTGCGCGGCCGCTTCGAGCTGGTCCTGCGCGAGACGGTCGGCGCGCGGATCGTCGTCGACGAAGAACACCGGCCGGCCGAGCACCGCGCGGCCGATCGGCGCGCCGGCGCGCGCTTCGGCCTTGCGTTTCAGGTGCGTCAGGAAGCGCGCGATGATCTCCGTGTACGCCATCGCGCTGCCGTCGCCGAGATCGGTCGTGGTTTCCGCGAGCGGCGAGCCGAGGATGCTCTTCATCGAGCGCATCAGGCGGCCGTCGAAACCGTCGATATAGGACGCGAGCGCCGCCCGGCCGTATTCGACCGTCTGCTCGTCGTTGTTGAAGAAGATCGCGGTGGGCAGCGTCAGGTGGTCGCCCTCGACGGGCGCGAGGCGCATGGCATCGCCGTCGGGCAGGGCCACGGCGGAATTGGACGTGCCGAAATCGATCGCGCAGTAAGTCATGGGAAGGTGCCGCAGCATGGCCGGCGCGAAAACGGAAAGGACGGGCTTTTTAACATGAAGCCCGCCGGATCACAACCGGGGGCGGCCGCCGGCGCGGTGCAACCGGCCCGGGGCGGAGATCAGGCGCGCCTGCGGCATGCCGGCGACAGGGGCGGACGGGGTGCCCGAGGCGCCCCGCCGCCCGCTTGCAGCGCACCGGCGACAGGTTCGGACAGAGTGCTCGACGCGCCCCGACACCCGCTTGCGGCACACCGGCGACAGGTGCAGACGGGGTGCCCGACGCGCCCCGCTGCCCGCCTGCAGCGCACCGGCAACCGGTGCGGACAAGGTGCTCGACGCACGCCTGGCCGCTTGCACCATCAGGCCGCGGCGTCGAAACCCTTCTTCCATGCGCCCGCATACACGACCTCGCCGATCGCATGGCGCGTGCGCGGCGCCTTTTCGCGTTCGCGCAATACCGGGTCGAGCTTGTCGACGTTGCCGTAGTGGCCGAGCGAGATGATCGCCGGAATCGCGACGTCGGCCGGAATCTCGAACGCATCGCGGAACGCCTTCGCATCGAAGCCGCTCATCTGGTGCGCGGCGAGACCCAGCGCGTGCGCCTGCAGCACCAGCGACATCGCGGCCGCGCCCGCATCGTACAGCGCGGTCGGCGCCGGCTCGCCCTTCGGCGTGAGCGTATGCGCGGTCACGGCGATCAGCACCGGCGCCGGCGCGTTCCAGCCCTGGTTGAACGGCACCAGCGTCGCGAATGCGTGCTTGAACGCCGCTTCGTCCTGCGTGCGATCGAACACGATGAAGCGCCACGGTTGCGCGTTGTAGGCGGACGGCGCCCAGCGCGCCGCTTCGAGCACCGCGTGCAGATCGGCGGCGCTGATCGGCTCGTCCGAATACGCGCGCGGGCTCCAGCGGCCGGCGATCAGGTCGTGAATCGAAACAGTGGTGGGAGCAGGTTTGACGGACATGCGGTTCCTCGCTGACATCGATGAAGGGCGCGAACGCCCGGCGAACCGCAAGCATAACCGCTTGAGCCGTCGCGCGCCCGGTCATCCCGCGCAATGCAAATCACCGATCCTGCATTGACCGGCCGCACCCGCGCACGGGTCGGCCGGCGCACCGAGCTCAGGCGGCCTGCGCGGCCGCGCGGGACGGGCCGCGATTGATCCGCAGCACGATCAGCGCACCGACGATGCAGAGCGCGCCCGAGATCATCGACGCGATCGTATAGGTGCCGAGGCTCGCGCGCAGCAGCCCCGCGCCGAGCGCCGCGAACGCCGCGCCCAGTTGGTGGCCGGCGACGATCCAGCCGAACACGACCGGCGCCGCGGCCTTGCCGAACACGTCGGTGGCCAGCCGCACGGTCGGCGGCACGGTCGCGATCCAGTCGAGCCCGTAGAACATCGCGAACAGCGGCAGACCGAAGAAGTCGATGCCGAACGCATGCGGCAGGTAGATCAACGACAGCCCGCGCAGCCCGTAGTACCAGAACAGCAGCACGCGGTTGTCGTAGCGGTCGGACAGCCAGCCCGACAGCGTCGTGCCGAACAGGTCGAACACGCCCATCGCGGCGAGCAGCGAGGCGCCCTGCACTTCGGACATCCCGTAGTCGCTGCACATCGCGATCAGGTGCGTGCCGACGTAGCCGTTGGTGCTCGCGCCGCAGATGAAGAAGCTGAAGAACAGCAGCCAGAAGTCGCGCGAGCGGCTCGCGGTCAGCAGCGTGCGGAACGCGACCGCGAGCGGGTTCTCCTTCGTCGCGTCGGGCGCCGCCGGCGCGTCGGCCGGCTCTCCGTACGGGCGCAGCTGCACGTCGGCCGGTCGCTCGGGCAGCAGGAACGCGACCAGCGGAATCACGATCGCGGCCGCCACCGCGACGACCAGCACGACCGGCCGCCAGCCGTGGCGCTGCGCGATCGCCGCGAGCATCGGCAGGAACACGAGCTGGCCGGTGGCCGTGCTCGCGGTCAGGATGCCCATCACGAGCCCGCGCCGCGCATGGAACCAGCGTGTGACGAAAGTCGCGGACAGCGTCAGCGCGACGACGCCGGTCGAGCAGCCGACCATCAGCCCCCAGATCACGACCATCTGCCAGCTCTGCGTCATCATCGACGACAGCGCGACGCCCGCGCCCATCGTCACCAGCGCGGTCAGGATCGTCGGCCGCAGCCCGAAACGCTGCATCGCCGCGGCCGCGAACGGGCCCGTCAGGCCGTACAGCGCGATGTTCACCGAAATCGCCAGCGAAATCGCCGCGCGGCTCCAGCCGAGTTCGCGCTCGAGCGGCACCATCAGCACGCTCGGCGTCGCGCGCGTGCCGGCCGCCGCCAGCAGGATCAGGAAAACCACCGCCGCCGCGAGCCATCCGTAGTGGAAGCGCCCGCCGATTCGTGTCACTGCCCAGTTCATGTTGTCGCTCTCCAGTTGGCTGGCCCGCGCTCGCGCGCCAGCCCCGCCTCACCTCCGGGCCACCTCCGCCGCACGCTGCATCGGCTGACCCGGGCCGATACGTGGCATTTGTCTGTCGATCCGGTCGGCATTGTTACCGATCGGTCACAAGTGTGTTGCGATCGTAGTTACCAGTCGGTAACATGTCAAGCAATTCACCACGCAGTCGAGGGTCATCATGTCGGGCATCGAGGCCGCCAACAAGCCGCCGGCACGCCGCACGCGCCGGCCGATCGCCGCGGCCGCCGCGCAGGAACACCTGCTGCGCGCCGCGGAGGAGCTGTTTTACAAGGAAGGGGTGCGCGCGGTCGGCGTCGAGGCGGTCGTGGAGCGCGCGGGCGTCAACAAGATGAGCCTGTACCGCCAGTTCTCGTCGAAGGACGAGCTGATCCTCGCGTATCTGGAACGGATGGATGCGTGCTTCTTCGAGCGTCTCGATTCGAGCGTCGCGAAGCATCCGGGCCAGCCGAAGGCGCAATTGATCCAGTATTTCGTCGATCTGGCCGAACGCGCGACGCAGAAGGACTATCGCGGCTGTCCGTTCGTCAACGTCGCGGCCGAATTCCCGGATACGTCGCATCCGGCGCGCGAGCGCGTCGCGCAGAACAAGGAACAGCTGATGAAGCGGCTCCTCGAGTTGTGCGAAGGCGCGGGCGCCCGGCAGCCGAAAGCGCTCGCCGACGCGCTCGCGCTCATCGTCGAAGGCATCTACGCGGCCAGCCAGACCTACCGGCACGGCGAAACGCCGATCGGCACCGCGCCCGCGCTGGCCACGCAGCTGATCGACGCCGCCTGCGCGTGACGGGCGGCGCACGCGCCGACCCGGCGTGCCCGCTCCGGCTACAATGCGGCCCTCGCTGCCGCTTCGCCCGACCGCCTCCGCCATGACCGATACCCGCCCCGACTCCCACGACGACATTCTCGCCGCCACGCGGCACTGGCTCGCGCGCGCGGTGATCGGGCTCAATCTGTGCCCGTTCGCGAAGAGTGTCTATGTGAAGGAACAGGTACGCTATGCGATCAGCGAAGCGACGACGCTCGAGGATGCGCTCGCCGATCTCGAAACCGAGCTGCGCGCGCTCGAAGCGGCGGATCCGCAGCAGGTCGACACGACGCTCGTGATCTATCCGCGCGCGTTCGCGGATTTCGTCGACTACAACGATGCGCTGTTCTTCGCCGAGCGGCTCGTGCGGCAACTGCGACTCGACGGCGTGCTGCAGATCGCGAGCTTCCATCCCGAGTACCGGTTCGAAGGCAGCGAAGCCGACGACATCGAGAACTACACGAACCGCGCGCCGTATCCGATCCTGCACCTGCTGCGCGAGGACAGCATCGCGCGCGCGGTCGATGCGTTCCCGGACGCATCCGCGATCTACGAGAAAAACCAGGAAACGCTGCGCCGCCTCGGCCACGACGGCTGGCGTGAATGGATGCGCCGGCCGGGCGACGACGTCTGACGCGTCGCGCGGCGGGTGGCTGGCGCGCGGCGGACGGGGGCCGGGCGTCGGTCCGCCTTGGTCCGCCTTGGTCCGCCTTGGTCCGCCTCGGTCGCCTCGATCCGCCTCAGTCCGCGGACTGCTCGACGGCCTCGCCGGCCGCCGCCGCGGGTGCCGGCGCGAAGAAGCGCTCGTTCAGTTCGGCGAGCCCGAACATGCCGAGGATCTCGTTCAGCCGCTCGCCGGGCTTGCGGCGCGGCAAGTTCTTGTACTGCGCGATGATCAGCTCGTTCTTCATCGAATGCTCCCAGCCGACCAGCTCGGTCACGCTCACCTGGTAGCCGTGCGCCTCGACCTGCAGGCAGCGCAGCACGTTGGTGATCTGGCTGCCGAATTCGCGCGTATGCAGCGGATGCCGCCACACTTCCGTCAGCGCGTTCGCGAGCGACTTGCCCTTGTTCTTGCGCAGCACGCCCGCGACCTCCGCCTGGCAGCACGGCACCAGCACGATGTGCTGCGCGCGCTTCGCGAGCGCGAACCGGATCGCGTCGTCGGTCGCCGTGTCGCATGCATGCAGCGCGGTGACGACGTCGACCGTTTCGGGCAGCTTCGGCGACGTGATCGAATCGGCGACCGACAGGTTCAGGAACGACATCCCGCCGAATCCGAGCCGCGCGGCGAGTTCGGTGGAGCGCGTGACGAGTTCCTCGCGCGTCTCGATCCCGTACACGTGCGACGCGAATGCCGGCGTGCCGTGCCCCGGCTGCTGCTTGAAGAACAGGTCGTACAGGATGAAGCCGAGATACGACTTGCCGGCGCCGTGATCGACGAGCGTCACGCCGCCCTTGTCGGCCTGCACGCTCGCGAGCAGCGGCTCGATGAACTGGAACAGGTGATAGACCTGCTTCAGCTTGCGGCGGCTGTCCTGGTTCAGCTTGCCGTCGCGGGTCAGGATGTGCAGTTCCTTCAGCAGCTCGACGGACTGCTCCGGACGGATTTCGTAGGTCTTGTTCGACATCGTGAAACGGCGCCGGGCCACGGTCGGTCGACCACGGCCCGGCGGCGGGAATTCGTGAGGAATGGCGACAGTTTACCGAAAATACGCGATCAGGCTCGCGCGCCGAGCCGCCAGAGCGACGTGACCTCGGCGCGGCGCGCGGCGTGCAGGGGATCGTCCGCGTCGGCCGACTTCGGGTGTGCGGGGCGGATGTCTTCGCGGCCGAGCACGACGAGGCCGGCTTCGTCGATCCATTGCAGCAGCGTGTCGCGCGGGCGCAGGCCGAGATGCTCGGCAAAATCGGACAGGATCAGCCAGCCCTCGCCGCCCGGTTCGAGATGGTCGGCAAGCCCCGCGAGGAAACCGCGCAGCATGCGGCTGTCGGGATCGTAGACCGCGTATTCGATCGGCGCGCTCGGACGGGCCGGCACCCACGGCGGGTTGCAGACGACGAGCGGCGCGCGGCCGGCCGGAAACAGGTCGGCTTCGACGACGTCGACGCGCCCGGCATGACCGAGCCGCGCGACGTTCTCGCGGGCGCATGCGAGCGCGCGCGGATCCTGGTCGGTCGCGACGATGCGCTCGACGCCGCGCGACGCGAGCACGGCCGCGAGCACGCCGGTGCCCGTGCCGATATCGAACGCGAGCGAGGTCGCGGGCAGCGGCGTGCGCGCGACGAGTTCGACGTATTCGCCGCGCACCGGCGAGAACACGCCGTAATGCGGATGGATCGGCGCGCCGCCGAGCGCCGGGATCGGCACGCCCTTCTTGCGCCATTCGTGCGCGCCGACGAGGCCGAGCAGTTCGCGCAGCGACACGACCGACGGCGCGCCGCCCGGGCCGTATGCTTCCTCGCATGCGGCGCGCACGTCGGGCGCGCGGCGCAGCGGGATCGTGTAGTCGGCGTCGAGCGGGATCAGCAGCATCCCGAGCGTGCGGGCGCGCTGCGATTGCGCGAGCCGGTGCAGGTTGAACGCGTCGACGCCGACCGCGGCCTTCGCCTTCTTCGGCTTGCGTTCGACGCGGCGCGCCATCGCCTGCACGAGCTGGCGTGCATTCTGGAAATCGCCCTGCCAGACGAGTGCGGTGCCCTCGCACGCGAGGCGGTACGCCGCGTCGGCGGTGACGCGGTCGTCGGCGGGCACGGCGCGCTTCGGCGGCTGCACGCCGGCTTCGGAGCGCCAGCGCACGGCATGTTCGGCGCCGTCGGCGTCGGTCCAGTGGAAAACGGGGAAATCGGTCACGCGAGCTCGGCTACGGTTGGCTTCAGACAGGCGGCGCTACCGGACTACCGGAGTGCGCCGCGCGGACCACACCATACCGCGCTTTGCCCGCGCGGCAAAGCGCGGGCGACCGCCCTGGCCGCCACCCGCGCGATGCTCGCGGCGCGTCAGCTCTGGTCGTCCAGCGCCGCGTCCGGCGCGTTCTGCTTCACCGACGCGATGCCGTTCTCGCGGCCGGCTTCAGCCTTGTACAGCTCGCTCGTGCCGATGATCTCGTGATTGCCGGCCTTCAGGTTGAACATGAACTGGCCGTTGCTCGCGGTCTTGCGCTCGTAGCGCGCGTCGTCCGGTGCGTTCTTGCGCACGGACGCGACGCCGTTTTCCGCCGACGCCTTCGTCTTGTACAGCTCGCTGCGCAGAATGATCTCGCCGTTGGCGGCCTTCAGGTGGAACAGGAACTGCCCGTCGTTCGCTTTCTTGATGACGAATTTCGCTGCCATGGTGCCCTCTCGAAAAAGTCGTCCGGCCCTCCGGACCGAGGCAGTCTAAACGCGATTGCAGCGCAAAACGTAAGGCGCACGAAACACGATCGTCAGGAATCGTCAGACGGCGCTGCAATCGCGCCGCTTCGTCCGGCCGGGCATCCCGGGCGTCGCGCAGGCATCGCTCTAGCCGCCCCAACCCGGCGTCGCCGGCATGCGCAACGTGCCCGCATCGCTGAAACGCACGGTGCCGAGCACGCCGCCGGCGAGCCGGCCGCGCAGCGCGTACGGCAACTCGCCGCTGGCCGCCGCGCCCGGCAGGTTCCACGCCTGCCGCGCGGCGGCGAACGCCGACACCGAAACGGGCACGTCGATCACGGCTTCGCCGAAGCGCGGCACGACGCCCGAGCGATCGCTGACCCCGCTCGCGAACGGCGTGCCGTTCAGGTCGAGCGCGACCGAAATGCCGTCGTATTCGATCGGCGTGTCATTCGGGTTCTGCACGCGCAGCTTCAGGCTGAAGCGCATCTCGAGGCCCTGTCCGGCCAGCGGGTCGAGCCCGGCGACGGTCACGCTCACGGGCTCGCGCGTCAGGCCCGCGCACCCGCCGAGCGCGAAGACGGCGGCGAACAGCAGCAGCATGGCGCGCAGCGGCGCGATACGGAACAGGGCTCGTGGCATGGGCTGGCCTCCTTGCGGCAATCGATCGGCGGGTCGTCGCCGCATTGTACCGAGCGCGCCGCGCCACGCCCTGATTCGTAGTTTTCGCGCATCGGCGAGATCGTTAATAGATTAAAACTACGGAAACGAACGGCTAAACAGAAAGCGAATTAATGCCTCCCAGCATTCAATGGCGCGCGAAAAATTCAAGAGAAGCACTTTCTAATTTTTTCGTTTCCTTTACCCAAAACCATCAAGTATATTTACGCATCCTTCGAGCAGGCCGACAAACCTTCAAGCCGTATGACGGCGATTTTACGGAACGGCGACACGCCGTCCTTCCGTCCTGCGGCCTGGTACGGCCAGCCCCGTGGGTCGTCGGTTCAAAGGGAATGCACGCCCGCATAAGGGCGGGCGGCCCCGTGTCGTGCGCGCGAAATCAATTCAGTACAACCCGCGCCCGGCCATTTTGAACCGGCCAGTTAACCGACATCCGGAAACACAGAGGGGGCAGTAAACCATGATTACCTTCACGTAGTCGGCCGGCCGTCTTTTCGAATAATCCGTCATTGGCATTTCTCGTCGCTGTTGATTAACGGCGAGGGATTTCTTTTGCCGGCGTTTTCGCAGCACTGAACGATTCTTTCAACAATCGAGGTTTCAGTCATGTCGATCAACATTCACAAGATGCGTTACCTGCCGCTGGTTGCCGCACTCGCGCTCGCCGGGTGCGGCGGCGACGACAGCGGCGTCGGCTCGGCTTCCGCACTCAGCTCCGCCGGCGCGCCGCACTCGAGCTCGTCGCCCGCCGCCAACACGCCGCCGTCAGCCTCCAACGTCGACAAGAGCGTGTCGCCCGTCGAGCTGCCGGACACCGTGGTACCGGTCAACTACCGGCTGTGGTTCCGCCCGAACGATGCGCTGAACGCGTTCGACGGGCGCGCCGACGTCGAGATCAAGGTGCTGAAGCCGGTCAACAACATCGTGATCGCCGGCCACCGGATCAAGTTCACGAACGGCCGCATCACGCTGCAGCCGGGCAACATCCAGCTGATCGCGACGCCGCAGGACAAGGGCGACTTCTACCAGCTGCGCCCCGTTGCCGGCACGATCGCGCCGGGCAACTATTCGCTGCACATGGAATGGTCCGGCATCATCAACTTCAAGTCGTACGACGATCCGGCCACGCAGACGGGCGGCAGCTGCGGCGACGACCCGTATCCGGGCTGCTCGGCCGCCGAAGGCGTGTTCCGCGTCGACCTGAAGGGCACCGACGGCAAGACGAGCGGCGCGATCCTCACGCAGGGCGAAACCAACCTGTCGCGCCAGTGGTTCCCGGGTTGGGACGAGCCGGCCTTCCGGCCGACCTATGAAGTGACGGCCGAAGTGCCGCAGAACTGGCGCGTCGTGTCGAACGCGGCCGAGAAGCCGTCGACCAACGTCGGCGGCGGCTACAAGCTCGTGCAGTTCGAGAAGACGCCGCCGATGCCGTCGTACCTGCTGTTCTTCGGCGGTGGCCTGTTCGATACCTACGAGGACGACTTCTCGAGCCCGCTGCCGGGCGGCAAGGGCGGCCTGCACCTGCGCGTGTTCACGCCGCCGGGCATGAGCGACTGGGCCAAGCCGGCGATGGACCGCACCAAGCAGGCGCTCGATTTCTATTACCGCTACACGGGTATCCCGCTGCCGCTGACGAAGTTCGATACGGTCGCCGCGAACGACGCGTTCAAGGAGCAGAAGGACCTGAACTTCGGCGGGATGGAGAACTGGGGGTCGATCCTCGAGTTCGCCGACGACATCCTGCCGCAACCGGGCCAGCCGATGTCGCGCTACGGTAACGAGGTGCTGACGCACGAAGTCGCGCACCAGTGGTTCGGCGATCTCGTCACGGCCGACTGGTGGGACAACGTCTGGCTCAACGAGTCGTTCGCGACGTTCTTCGAGACGAAGACGACGATCCAGTTCTTCCCCGACGAGTTCAGCTGGCTCGACCAGGTGAAGAACAAGTATCGCGTGATCAATCGCGACATCGGCCCGAACGCGTTCCCGGTCGCGCCGAACTTCAACGACTGGGCATCGAACGACTTCGTGCTGAGCGCGAGCGCGTTCACGTACGACAAGGGCGGCCATGTGCTGAAGACGCTCGAGAACTATCTCGGCGAGCAGACATTGCGCCGCGGCCTGCAGCAGTACCTGGTCGACTACTCGTTCGGCAACGGCACGCCGAAGCGCCTGTGGGATGCGCTGTCGAAGGAAAGCGGCCAGGCGGTCGGCCCGATCGGCGACAGCTACGTGCGCCAGACGGGCGTGCCGCTGATCTCGCTCGACACGCAGTGCGACATGACGAAGAACCAGACGGTCGTCACGCTGAAACAGCAGCCGTTCCCGAACAAGAACGCGTATCCGGGCCTGCAGTGGACGGTACCGATCACGCTCGCGTACGGCCAGGGTCTCGCGAAACGCACGACGCTCGCGCTGAAGGATACGCAGACGCAGACGCGGATCGACGGCTGCACGGGCGTGGTCGCGGATCCGAGCGGTCTCGACTACTACGTCGTGAACTACAGCGACGCCGCGTGGAGCGGCCTGCTCACGCAGGTCAACAGCTCGGTCGATCCGGTGCTGCTCGCGAACCTGAAGAGCGAGGCCGCGCTGCTCGTCGCGAACAACCTCGCGCCGGCTTCGCGTTCGACGTCGATCGGCTCGGTCGCTTCGCCGGCCGCGATGAAGCTGCGCCAGACGCCGAGCTTCGGCGGCATCGCGCCGACGGTGAAGGAACGTCCGTCGCTGCGCTACCAGGGCATGTTCAAGCCGCGCAAGACGCTGGTTCAGTAACGTGATCCGGCCGGCCGGTGCCGCGCGATACGCGGCGCCGGCCGGCGTTCGACGCTTCATGTCCCTTCACGTCCCTTCACCGCCTATCGCAGGCCCCGGATGCGGGGCCTGTTTTTTGTTGCCGCCGCGTGCGGCGCCGCGCCAATGCCGACCTGGCGCCTGTTCACGCCAATAACGGGCCCTAGCGATCGTCGCGCCGGCGAAACGCCCACCACGCGGCGAGTGCGGTAAAGCCCGCGACCAGCAGCACCATCAGCCAGAACCCGTGCTTGTTCTCCGAGAACGGCACGCCGCCGACGTTCATCCCGAAGAAACCCGCGACGATGTTGATCGGCAGCGCGATCACGGTCACGAGCGTCAGCGTGAACAGCGTCCGGTTGTTCTGCTCGTCGAGCCGCGAACCGATCTCTTCCTGCAACAGCTTGATCCGCTCGTTGAGCCCAGACAGATCCGCGAGCACCAGCGAGAACTCTTCGGTCGATTCGCGCAGTTCCTGCACGTCTTCGGCGTGGAGCCACGCGGGCGGTTTCGCGAGCAGCCGGAAAATCGAGCCGGGCTCGGGCGCCAGCATGCGCTGCAGCCGCGTCAGCGTGCGGCGCATCGCGCCGAGCTCGATGCGGTTCGACGTGAGCCGTTGCGACAGGAAGCGATCCTCGATGCGATCGACGTCGATGCTCGTGCGCCGCATGATCTGGATCAGCAGGTCGGCCTGGTCGCGCAGCAGGTGCACGAGCAGTTCGGCCGGCGACCGGAACCGCTCGCCGTCGCGCACGCAGGCTCGCAGCGTATCGACTGAACGCAGCGGCTTGAGCCGCGCGGTGACCATGATGCGCCGCTCGACGTGGACGAACAGCGTCGCGATTTCCGACGGCGTCAGCTCGAGGTTGAACATCACGTCGTTGACGATCGCGCGCAGCGCGCCGTCCTCCTGCTCGATGCGCGTCGAGCGCGATCCTTCGTGGAGGAATTCGAAGAAGCTGTCGGGCAATCCGAGGTGCGTGCGCATCCAGCGCTCGCTCGCGCCGTGCGCGAGATTGAAGTGCAGCCAGACGAAATCGTCCGATGCGGCCGCATCGCGCTCGCGGCACGCGCGCAGCCATGCGGCGGCCGCATCGGCATCGAGCATCGCGCCCGATCCGCCCGGGACGAAGCGGAATCCGCACACCATGCCGGACGTATCGGCGCCGTAAGTCTGTACGATCAGGTCCATCGTGTCGAAGGTCGTGCGGCGCTCGCCGCGCCGCGCATCGCGCATTGCGGCGCCACGCCGGGAAATGGAAGGAAACGTATGCCCGATGCATGCGGCATTTTCGTGACATTGTCACATCCTGCCGTCCGGCGTAAGACGTCCCCAAAAACAACGCGCCGCCCGGTGGGCGGCGCAGGTGCGATGTGCAGGCTGGTGTGATGCCGGTTACTGCCGCGTCTCCGACTGCGCGGCGGTCGGGCAGGCCGGATCCTTGCCCCAGTGGCCGTCGCAGACGCGCCAGCGGCACAGCTGATCCTCGAAGAAGCCGCGCTCCGCGCAATCCTTCACGCGCGATGCGAGCGACCCGCCCGTCGCGGCGGCCGTCTTGGTCGGCACGACCTGCCCCTTCTGCGCGGCGACCTTCTTGTCGGCCGGCTTCGTACGGGCGACGAGCGCGGCGAGCAGGTCCGCATCCGGGTCGTCCTTCCCGGATGCCTTCGCGCTCGCGGAACGGGTCGTCGCTTCGCGACGCTTCTTCGCCTGCGCGAGCTCCGCCTGCTGTTCCTTGTGATGCTTGCGAGCCTCCGCCTTCGCGTCGGCCTTCGCATCGGCCTTGCTGCGGGCGGCGACCTTGTCGCTCTTCGTGGCGTCGGCCTTCGCGGATTTCGTCGTCGCCGCTGCTGCGGCAGCCGTCGCGGCGACGGCGCCCGCCGTGGCCGCGCCCGATGCATCGTCGGCACCGTTCGCGAGCGCGCGCGACAAGCGGCTGTTGTCCGCGCCCGACGCGCCCGATGCGGACGCAACGACCTGGGACGCGGCATCGTCGTTGACGATCGTCGCCGTTTGCACGACGGGCGCAGCCGACGCGGCATTCTGCGCGACCTGCACGGCGGCGGCGCTGGCCGGCTCGGCCTTTGCCGGTGCCTGCACGGGCGCGGCGGCCACGACGGCCGCCTCGCCGGATTGCTGCTGCCAGCGCCATGCGCCCCAGCCGCCGACGGCGACCACGAGCGCGACGACAGCCGCGATCGGCCCCTTCAGCGAACGGCGCGGCGGTTCGGCCGGCGGCGTGACACGTCCTTCCAGATTCGCGAGAATGCGCGACTGCTGCGGTTCGCCCCCGCCTGCCGGTTTGGTATCGGATAGCAGGCTGGGCGGGGTTTTCGAATTTGAATTTTCCGGCGCACTCATTCAGCGTCTCATTGAATCCTGGTTTAATTCACCGCGATAATATAGCCCGGCCTCTCAAAGCAGCCTGATTCTAAGAGCAAGCATTGCAAAACACAATCAATTCCAATTTCCGGGGATTTCGTTGATTGCCGTCGCACTCGTCGCCTATTTCGCCCTTGCCGTCGCGGTTGCGGCACTGTTGCTTTTACCGGGTATCCGCGCGACCGTTTTCGAATCCGTCGCCCAGTTTCGCGGCCGCCTGACGCGCCGCGCGAACGATCACGCCGCACGTACGCGAAGTCAAATTGTTAAATCGGCAACCGTTACGCGCGGCGCATTAAGTGACGTGCAAAATTTACTGATCCGGCGGCGCTTGATGATTATGGTGTCGGCAGGTATTCTTGCGACGCCGCCATTGGTGGCCATTGCGTTACGCGGTCGGCAATTATTTCAGTACGACGACACGGCGCGCGTGCCTGACGAGAAGATCGCCGCGCTGCTGCAGGGCGAACAGCTCGTGCCGCCGCCGCCGTTGCCGCCGGAAGTCTTTGCCACGAAGGAAGTCGAACAGGTACGGCCTGCGCTGAGAGATGCAAGCCGCGACTGGAACCTGCTGGATCCCGATTTCCGTACGCGTTTGCTGCTGGTCTACAAGATCATGCACGAACAATATGGTTACGAGATGGCGCTGCTGGAAGGTTATCGGAGTCCGGAACGACAGAACCGGCTCGCGCAGATGGGCACCAACGTGACCAATGCGGCGGCCTTCCAGAGTTATCACCAGTTCGGGCTCGCGGCCGACAACGCGTTTCTGCGCGACGGCAAGCTGGTCATTTCCGAGAAAGATCCCTGGGCGATGCGCGGCTACCAGTTGTACGGACAGGTCGCCGAGCAAGTCGGCCTGACCTGGGGAGGCCGTTGGAAAATGATGGATCTCGGGCACGTGGAATACCATAAACCCGGTTTTAAACTGGGACGCGGCAGCTAGTCAGGGCTGCCGGACAAGAAATAATGAGGGCGGCATGGGGCTTTTTAATCACCCGGCAGGAAACGATTTGGGCGGCGCAAACAATCGGGCATTCCGTTGCGCGATTTTTTCAGGCAGCCGCTTCCGTTTTAATTCTCACAGCGTCCTTTCATTATTGCGCGCGCCTTCTCCGATGCCGCGGGCGCATTGATGCCAGCCCCCTTCATCCCGTTTGACAGCATGGCGACACATCGCGGCGCCACGCTTGCCGCTCGGCGCGCCTGCGTCGCCTCACCGAATCGCACCGGAACCTGAACGTCCTATGCAACGCATCCTCAACGTGCTGACTCATCCGCGTACGCTCTCGATTGTCGGGATCGTCGCGCTAGCGGCGATTCTCTTCATCGCTGCCGACATGCTGCAGCTGCCGCTCCTGTGGGCGGCGGTCGCCTTCGCGGCGATCCTCGTGCTGTGGCTCGGCGTCGCACTGGTGCGCCGCTGGCGCGTGAAGCGCGCGAACCGGCAGCTCGGGCAGGTGCTGGAAGAGCAGGCGGAAACCGGCAAGATCGCCGCGCCGGCCGCGGCCGCGCTCGCACCCGACACGAAGACCGCCGACCTCGACGTGCTGCGCACGCGCCTGTCCGACGCCGTGAAGACGATCAAGACGTCGAAGATCGGCCAGGTGTCGGGCGGCTCCGCGCTGTACGAACTGCCGTGGTACATCGTGATCGGCAACCCGGCCGCCGGCAAGAGCAGCGCCGTGCTGAACTCCGGCCTGCAGTTTCCGTTCGCGGACAAGAACAGCGCGGTGATCCACGGCATCGGCGGCACGCGTAACTGCGACTGGTTCTTCACGACCGAAGGAATCCTGCTCGACACGGCCGGCCGCTACTCGGTGCACGAGGAAGACCGCAGCGAATGGCTCGGCTTTCTCGGCCTGCTGAAGCGCTATCGTCCGAAGGCGCCGATCAACGGCATCATCGTCACCGCGAGCATCGCCGAACTCACCGGCAACCGCCCCGAGTTCGCGATCAACCTCGCGAAGAATCTCCGTCAGCGCGTTCAGGAACTGACGGAAAAGCTCGAGGTGTTCGCGCCGGTCTACGTGATGTTCACCAAGGCCGACCTGATCACCGGCTTCACCGAATTCTTCAGCAGCAGCGACAAGCACGAATACGACCGCGTGTGGGGCGCCACCCTGCCCTACGAGCCCGATGACAAGCGCGACGTGGTCGCGCAGTTCGACACGCACTTCGAGGAACTCTACGAAGGGCTGAAGGAAATCAGCGTCGCGCAGCTGTCGCTGTCGCGCGGCAACCAGCTGTCGCCGGGCCAGCTGAGCTTCCCGCTCGAATTCTCGACGATCAAGCCGTCGCTGCGCGCGTTCCTCGCGACGCTGTTCGAGAACAACCCGTTCCAGTACAAGCCTATTTTCCGCGGCTTCTACTTCACCAGCGCGCTGCAGGAAGGCGAAACCAACAGCGCCGCCGCGCAGCGCATCGCGCACCGCTTCGGCCTCGACGCGAGCGCGCTGCCCAAGCCGCACAGCGCGTTCTCGAAGAACGGCTTCTTCCTGCGCGACCTGTTCTCGAAGGTGATCTTCGCGGACCGCCAGACCGTGCGCCAGTTCGCGAGCCCGACCAAGACCCGGCTGCGCTACGCGACCTTCTTCGGCTTCGTCGCGGCGCTCGCACTCGCGCTCGGCGGCTGGACCTGGTCGACGATCGGCAACCAGCAGCTCGTCGCGAACGTGCAGGCCGACCTCGACAACGTCACGCGCCTGCAGCAGGGCCGCAACGACCTGCAGTCGCGCCTGCAGGCAATGGACATCCTGGAAGACCGCATCGAACAGCTCGAACAGTTCCGCCGCGACAAGCCGGTGTCGGTGTCGCTCGGCCTGTACCAGGGCGACCGTCTCGAGCAGCACCTGCTGACCGAGTACTACAACGGCGTGCGCCAGATCCTGCTCGCGCCGGTCTCGCAGAACCTCGCGTCGTTCATGAAGGACGTGAACGCGCATCCCGAACAGCTCGTGCCGATGACGCGCCCGCCGGAATCGGGGGCCGTGCAGGGCGCCACGCCGCTCGCCGGCGCCGCGCAAGGCGCATCCGCGGCGGCGGCGGCCGCCGCCGCGCCGCAACAGCCGGCCGCGCCGCAAGGCGGCCTCTACAGCGACGCGTCGCCGACCAACGTGCAGGACGCGTACAACGCGCTGAAGACCTACCTGATGCTGTCCGACAAGCGTCACGTCGAACAGGCGCACCTGACCGACCAGCTCGCCCGCTTCTGGCGCGGCTGGCTCGAGACGAATCGCGGCAACATGCCGCGCGACGAGATGATCAAGAGCGCCGAGCGCATGATCTCGTTCTATCTCGCCCGCGTGAACGACAACGACTGGCCGATGATCGACGCGAACCTCGCGCTCGTCGACCAGACCCGCGAGAACCTGCGCCGCGTCGTGCGCGGCATGCCGGCCCGCCAGCGCGTCTACGAGGAAATCAAGGCGCGCGCGTCGACCCGCTTCGCGCCGATGACCATCGCGCGCATCGTCGGCGACGGCAACCAGGGGCTGGTCGCCGGCAGCTATGCGATTCCGGGCACGTTCACGCGCGAAGCGTGGTTCGACTACGTGCAGCCGGCGATCCGCGACGCGGCGACCAAGGAACTGCAGGCGAAGGACTGGGTCCTGAACACGTCGACGCAGGACGACCTGACGCTGGAAGGCAGCCCCGAGCAGATCCAGAAGACTCTCGTCGGGATGTACAAGACCGAGTACGCGCAGCACTGGCAGAAGTTCATGCAGGGCATCGCGGTGCAGGGCTTCAGCAGCTTCGGCCAGGCCGTCGACGGGATGAACCGCCTCGGCGACCCGCAGGATTCGCCGATCCGCAAGATCCTCGAGACCGCGTACGACCAGACGTCGTGGGACAACCCGTCGCTGGCGAACGTCGCGATCAAGAAGGCGCAGACCGGCGTCGTGAACTGGGTCAAGCAGCTGTTCACGCGCTCGCAGGCCGGCCAGGTGGCGGCCGCGAACATCGACATCAACGGCAATCCGGCCGAGGTGCCGATGGGTCCGATCGGCCAGGAGTTCATCGGGCTCGCGCGGATCGTCGCGACGCACGACGGCACGTCGATGCTCAAGGGCTACATGGATTCGCTGTCGAAGGTCCGTACGCGCTTCAACGTGATCAAGAACCAGGGCGACCCCGGCCCCGGCGCGCGCCAGCTGATGCAGCAGACGCTCGACGGCAACGGCTCGGAACTCGCCGATTCGCTGAAGTTCGTCGACGAGCAGATGCTGACAGGCCTCACCGATTCGCAACGCAAGTCGCTGCGTCCGCTGCTGGTGCGGCCGCTGATGCAGGCGTTCTCGGTGGTGATCCAGCCTGCCAGCGCGGAAGTCAACAAGGTATGGAACGCGCAGGTCTACCAGCCGTTCCAGAGCTCGCTCGCGACCAAGTACCCGTTCGCGGCGAACGCGAAGGTCGAGGCCGGCGCCGGTGAAATCGCGCAGGTGTTCGGTCCGGACGGTGCGATCGCGAAGTTCGTCGGCACGACGCTGGGCCCGCTCGCGGTGCGCCGCGGCGACACGCTCGCCGCCCGCACGTGGGGCGACATGGGCATCGGCCTCACGCCCGACTTCACGAACGGCTTCGCGCGCTGGGTCGCCCCGCTCGCCGGCGGCGCCGCGGGCGGCGCGGCCGCGGCGGCCGAACCGCAGACCGTGTTCCAGATCCTGCCGCAGCCGAGCACGGGCACGACGGAATACACGATCGCGATCGACGGCCAGCAGCTGCGCTACCGCAACACGCCGCCGCAGTGGACCAACTTCGTGTGGCCGAACCCGCAGGGCTCGCCGGGCGCGACGCTGTCCGCGACGACCTTCGACGGCCGCACGGTGCAGCTCGTCAACGAACCGGGCCGCTACGGTCTCGAGAAGCTGATCAACTCGGCGCAGCGCAAGCGCCGTCCGGACGGCACCTTCGACCTCACGTGGGTCCAGGGCAGCGTGAACGTGTCGGTGACGATGCGCATCATCAGCACGTCGCAGCCGACCAGCAGCGGCGGCGACCAGCCGCAGCAGCAGAGCCTGCGCGGCCTGCAGCTGCCGTCGTCGGTCGCCGACGCGAGCGCGGGTGCCGCGCAGAACGCGACGCAGGCCGGCTCGGGCGCGCCGGCGGCCGCACCGGCCGTCGCGGCCGCCACCGCAACGAACGCACAGGGGGCGCAATGACGCAAACCGTTCAGGCGCAGATCGCCTACTTCGGCAAGATTCCGTCGCGCGGCGACTTCGTGAAGAGCCAGCACAATCCGCAGTTGCTGCAGACGCTCGATCGCTGGATCGCGCAAGCACTCGAACTGCTCGCGGAGGATCCGCGCTGGAAGATCGTCTACGAGGATGCGAAGCCGATGCATTTCGCGTTCCTCGGCTCGCGCAGCAAGCTCGCCATCGCGGGCCACATGGTCGCGAGCCACGACGTGTCGATGCGCCGTTTCCCGTTCCTCGGCGCGACCGCGCTCGAGGTCGACCGGCCGCTCGCGTTCCTCGCGCGCAGCCCGCTCGCGTTCGCGCGGCTGTGGTCGCGCGTCGCCGCGCAGATGCCGGCGCTGCTCGCGAAGGAGGAGCCGCCCGGCGCGCTGCAGGCGCTCGGCGATACGCAGGTGCCGATCGACGTCGGCGGCCCCGGCACGTCGCATGACGGCACCTTCAACGACTTCATCGAACACCAGTCGCTGTACGGCCTGCAGCAGATGCTGCTCGAAAGCGGTCATCCGGTGCGGCTGCGCGGCGCGATGCTCGCGCTCGGTTCGCTGTTGCGGCCCGTGATGCAGAGTGGCTCGTCGCACATCGAGCGCGGCCTCACGCTGCCGCTGCCGGTCGACCCGTTCTATCGCAGCCTCGTCGCCGCGTTCTGGCTCGAACTGATCGCACCGTTCGTCGCGCAGGCCGACTTCGAGCTCGCGATCTTCATCGGCACGATCGCCGAACGCGAACGGCTGATCATCGGCTTCAACGGCGCGTCGTCGAAGACGCTGCTGAGCGTCGTCGATCCGCAGACCTACGCCGCCCACAACATCGACATCGACGATCCCGAGTGGATCGACGCCCATGCGCAAAACGATCACCAGATCAGCAAGCTCGTCAGCTACCTCGACCAACCGCAACTCTCGCTGCGCGTCGCCATCGACGCCTTCCGCGAAGCGTTCATCGGAGGCTGACGGGATGCAACGCACGATTCAGGTCCGGCGCACGCGCTTGTCGCCCTTCGTATCCGCTCTCGCCGCCGCGGGCCTCGTCGCCTGCGGCGCGGCCCATGCGCAGAACACGGGCGGCGCGACCGTCACGCCGGTCGGCAACGGCACGGTCGCGGCCACTGCCCTGCCCGGGAACGCCAACCCTGGCGCCGCGTCGGCCACGGCGTCCGGCACGGTGGTGCGCGGCACGGCCGGCACGATCGCACCGCCGCCCGCGAACGCGTCGCCCGGCCAGGTGGTGGTCGGCGGCAAGGTGCCCGACGAGGCGACCAAGGCCGCCGTGCTGCAGAAGCTGCGCGACACCTACGGCGCGGCGAACGTGGTCGACCAGATCGAGGTCGGCGACGTCGCGACGCCGCCGAACTGGAGCGCGAACGTGCAGAAGCTGCTCGGTGCGCAGTTGAAGCAGATCAGCAAAGGCCAGCTGAAGATCAACGGCACGCAGATCGAGATGAAGGGCGAGGTGCACAACGAGGCGCAGCGCCAGCAGCTCGCGAGCGACATGGCGAATACGCTGAATCCGACTTATACGATCAAGAACGGGCTGCGCGTGTCGGCGTCCGAGCAGGGGCTGCTCGACCAGACGCTCGCGAATCGCACGATCGAGTTCGAAACGGGCAGTGCGACGCTCACGCCGCAAGGCAGGCAGATTCTCGATCAGATGGCGGCCGCGCTCGCGAAGATGCAGAACCGCACGGTCGACATCATCGGGCATACCGACAACTCCGGGAACCGGACGTCGAACATCGCGCTGAGCCAGGCGCGTGCGGACGCGGTGAAGGGGTATCTGATCACGAAGAGCATCCCGCCGCAGCAGATGACGACGACGGGGGTCGGGCCGGATCAGCCTATTGCGCCGAATGATACGGCCGAAGGGCGGGCGAGGAATCGGCGGATCGAGTTCCGGGTGGGGCAGTAGGCGGAGCATTCGGGGGTATGGCGAGAATCCAGCAATTCCGATGAAATTCGCTCTGCGCTGCTTGCGATCGGCCATTCTTCTGGTTTTCGGTGCGGTCTTCGTGCTGGTGGGCGCATCGGGCGTCATCAATTCGGCCATCCTCGTTCGCGCTGGTGCATGGCCTCATGTCCCCGCCTTCGTCGAGCGATGCGAGTTGTCTCTGCGATATGGCAAGTCCGACGTGACATGGGAAGCGCGCGCCGTCTTCCGCTATGGTGCAGGGCAGACGCAGCACTACGACACGACGTGGCGGCCTGCCGGGTCGCCTGTTTATTCGCGTTCGGCCGCGTCGAACATCGGTCGCGAACAGTTCGCCGCGTTCACGAAGACGTATTGCGGCGAGGCCGGGAACGATGGTCTGCGCGTTTCGCCGATGTTTCCGGGTATTGCGCGGCGCAACGAAGCGGTTGTGGGCGGGGAATGGGTACGAGAAATCGGATTCGGTCTGTTCGCCTTGGTCGGCGGCTTGATGCTGTGTGCGGTGAGCATTGCGCTGCTTCCGTGGATCGAGGATCGCAAAAAGCATGCGGTGCGGCGCAAAGCACGGCGCGCGCGGAATCGCGCCAGCGGTGCGTGATGCGGACGTGCAGGCCGGTTTCGCGGAGTTGCTTGTAGGCCAGGCGCCATGCTGAATCTGCCGTGAGTCGATGTTCGGCGGTTCAGCATTCGAATATGGCGGTCATCTCGCGGAGCGCTCTTCCCTGATAGACAGCGAGGCTGGCGCTCCGTCATCCAGCAACGCCGCTCAATGAATGGGGGGAGTTGTGCCGCCCTTGTAGCCCCGCGCCCATTCCTGGCTCTGCTTGGCCGCCTGGTCGATACGTGCCGCGGCAAGATCGTCTTTCTTGCGCTGCTTCGCTTCCTTTGCGAGATCGCTCGACCCGAACGTATCCTTGTCGCGAGTGCGGAAGTACAGTGACGGCGCCAGCACGTGGTCTTGCCAGCTCGTCAACAACGTATCGTGGACAAGCATGTCGAACAGCGCCATGACCTCCTGCGGAAGCGGATGCTTGCCTTCGACCCCTTCCTTCCAGGCCGACACCAGCTCCATCTCGGCTTCCGGCAGCATAGCCGCCTCGATCGCGTCCGCGCTCGCCTTGTTATTGGAGTCCCACGAATCCGGCATGTTACGGATACGCTCGGCGGATTGCTTCAGGCCGTCCTGATACGACGCGCGGCGCAGCTTCTTTGCCGCTTCCTTCTCGAGACGCTCCCAGACCGTCGAATAGTCCTTCGGCGCTTCCGCGATCAGCTTCTCATAGCGCTTTTGTGCCGCGTCGCTCGCTGCCTTCATGCCCCGCAGCTTCGCCTGGTCCTCCTGGCTGCGGCTGGCCAGCATGCTCATGTTGATGCCTTGTCGCTGCAGTTCCCAGTCGAGTTGCGACTTCGCCGTCTTGCGCTGCAGGTCAGCGTCGCTCATGTTGCGTTTCCAGTCGGCAACCGGGTCGGCAATCGTGCGGCGGAAGTCGGGATCCATGTAGCGGGCTGCAATCCAGCGCATGAAGACTTTCGAATGCTCCATGAAGTCGGCGCCGGGCTTGCGCGGGACGAGGGTGCGGTAGGCGTTGACCAGCGCCTTGATTCGATACTCCTTACCACCGTACTTGATCGGATCCGAGAGCTTGAAACGCTTGAACACCGGCGCGTTGTACAGGTACAGATCCTCCATGGTGTCCATGACCGCGCCCGCCTTGATCGCTTCCAGCAACATGTCTTGCAGCGGGACTCTCATCAATTCGGCATTGAGCCCCATGGCCCCGCTCGGCGCGCCGCCGACGACATCACAGCTCGTGCCCGGATAGAGAAACTGTTCGCCACGGGTTTTCTCGAGACTGTCGAGTCGCTGATAGAAGCGCATCTCATGCGCAGCGGCAAAATGAACGCAGCGCTGCACACTGGCCGGGATGGCGAGAGGACGATCCTTGAAGCTGGTTTTGAGCATACCCAGATAAGGCACCATTCCGATCAGCTCGCCGGCCTCCTCCGACATGATGGATGAAACTGCATCGAGCAATCCGACGAATTTGATCTGAATCGACACACCGTCAATAGCGAGATCCGTGTCGTCCCTGCGCTTGTATTTCTCCGCCAGATCGTTGATGAACGCACGTGCGAGCACGCACCCTCGATCCGCGCCGAACACCGAAACCTCGATCGCCCGGACTTTCGGCATCTGGCTCTTGACGGCCTCGTACGCAGTCTTGAACTGGTCCTTGGCGGCGATCAACCGCGTATCGACACCTGTGCCGAAAGCTTTGGCCATGACGGAATTGTCACGCACGATCGGCACGTTCTCCATCGCTATACCGACAAAGAGGCTGCGAGCGACCGCCCAGCCCGCCTTCATCGGAGCGCCTTTGACGTTGTTCTTGAAGTCGTTCTTCGCGTTGCGCCACAGCAGCGTTCCGGTCGCCTTGGTTCGTTCCCAGTATCGCTCCGGCGATGCATTCAAGACGTTCATGACACGCCGCGCCTGAGCGGGAATGCGTTCGATATCCTTCCGAAGATCCTGGAATGCCTTGTCGATTGGTCGAAGCGAGAAATCCCCCTCGAGGAACCCATCGATGAGCTGCTTCTTTACGTCGTCGACACGTTTTTTTACGCTGGCCTGCTTGAGCGGCGTATTGACGCGCGTGAACGACTTGGCGACCGATTGCGCTCCGCTCAACGCCTTCTTGCCCCCCATCTTGCTCGCGGCTACGGCAGCATTGATCCATTCCTCGGCCTTGGCTGACTCGTTGAGGGGCGTGCCCAATCCCGAATAATAGAAGCGAAACCAGAACTGATTCGCGGGCCGTCTCGGATCCTCCATATCGCGATGCGCTTCCCAGAGCCGGGCGATATTGGAGTATTGCGAACTCGATGGATCGTCGATATCGCGATGGCGTCCGAATGCATCGAAGAAAAAGCCCATCCGAATCGTCGCGCCGCACGGCATGCAATCGCCCTTCGGGTACATCGTCGCATTCTGGTTTGCGATTTGGGCGTATACGGATGTTGGCGTCGCGTCATCCGGATCGAGTTTGACTCTTTCAGCCATGCTTTTTCTCCTCGACACGCGGCGGCGGAACCAGCCCGTCGGATATGGGTGGCACTGCGACCGGTTCGAACTTGTCGCTCGTCAATTCAGACAGAACATTCTTCGGCAACGATTGCATGGACTTCGCAAAAGCGCCTGGCTTGCCGGCATCCGCTTGCAACATGCGCTGGATCTCCGGATGCGAGTCGAAGCGACTGTTCACGAGCAGGTTGTAGTAAGCGTACTGCTTCAAATCGTCGAGATCGACGAGGCGGTACTTCAACCATGCCAACGCAACAACTCGAGCGACACGACGAAACTGCTGGTCTTCACGCTCGTCGTACCGCTTGCTCAATTGCGCCTGATACCTGCTCGCCATCCAGCGCGACACATCGATCATCGGAATACGCGATTCGTCCATCAACGCGCCAGGAAACTGAAGCTCGACGTGACGATCCGGATAGAAGTGAACCTCGAGGATTCGATCGCCTACCTTCTCCGGAACCTGCGATGGGGGCAACGTCGCCTTTGCCTCGGCGTGAAGCGTTTCCTCATTGCCTTTATGCCACTGGTCGACGTCGACGTAATTCCACTTGACCGTGAACTCGGTTCCCTGGAGCTTGTAGCAACACGTCACCCCGCCCCCACCACCCGGCAAGCTGTTCCCCCCACCCGCCTTGTTTCCGTGGGCATCGGTGATCGTGAACCCGTCCAGGTTGTACGGCAGATAGTTGTGAGCGATGACCGAAACGCCGCTATATGTCGGCTCCGACTTGCCGCACGCCGCCATGGCCGTCACGAGCAGACACCCAGCCAGAACACGGCTCGCCAGCCCCGAAAATCCCGTCGTGCTATTCACTGATGTTTTCCTTCCGAATATTGTCGAGCATGCGTTGCAGGCATATCCCACGCATCGGTATCGTTCCGCCCGTCACGTAAGCGGCCCTTCCACTCATAGCCAGAACCTCTCCCCACGAAATCAACCATGTCGCGCCTCGTCCATACGCGGTGACGGCAGCAAGCCGTCAGGAACCGCCGGGACAGCCACGGGTTCGAAGCGGCCGCTCGCCAAAGCCGACAGCACGTTCTTCGACAAGGTCTGCATCGACTTCGCGAACGTACCGGGTTGACTGGCATCAGTCTGCAAGATGCGCTGGACCGTCGGGTGCGAATCGAATCGACTGTTCACCAGCAGGTCGAAGTACACGTATTGCGCGAGATCACGCCAGTCGGTCAGCCGATATTTCAGCCACGCAGCAGCCACTGCACGCGCGATGCGACGATGCGATTGCCCGTCCGTATCTGCAAATTTCCTATCCAGTTGCGCCTGATAACGAGTCGCCATCCATCGGGAAACCTCGACGATCGGAATACGCGACTTGTCGAGAAGTTCGCCCGGAAATTGAAGCTCGACGTGACGATCCGGATAGAAATGAACTTCGAGAATGCGGGCGCCGAGCTGCTCAGGAACGACCGACGGTGGCATCACGACCTTTGTCTCGACCTCCTGCATGTGCGAGTCGTCCATCGTCCATCGGTCTGCATCGTAATACTTCCATTCGACCGTGAACTCGGCGCCCTTGAGTTGGTAGCAACACGTCACGCTCCCCCCACCTGCACCCGGCGGGTCGTCCCCGCCGCCGCTTGCCTTGTTTCCAAACGCGTCCATCACGGTGAAGCCGCTCATGTTGTACGGCAGATAATTCCGACCCATTACCGAAACTCCGCTATACACCGGCTCCGACTTGCCACACGCGCTCAAAGCCGCCGCAACCAGGCACATCGCCGGCGCGGACCTACGCCACGCCACGAAGCGCCTCCATCGATTCCCGCTCGTGCGCATCGCGAATCGCATTCCATGTCGCGTCGTCGATCGTCGCCAACGCGTCATTGAGCGTCGTCTCTCCATGCGCCACGGCTCCAAGGCACACCCGCACCGCGGGATGCTCGTCGAACCGGGGCGCAACCAGCACGCCCGTCATTACGTAGCACTGCAATTCCGCTTCTTCGGCAATCCCGTGCGCTGCTGCGCGTTCGAGTTGCTCGACAACCTGATCATGGAGTTCCGCATCGGACAGGTGATCGACCACCGCCGCCATCGTCTCGCGAAACTTCAGCACGAGCTTGTCCGGGTACCCGAGCTCGATCAGTAGCGCGTGCTGCCGCTCGCTGAGGTCCGGTGCGTCGCTTGCCGACATCACACCTTCAACCGCCGGCGTGTCGTTGCGCCACACGACTTCGTCGAGCCGACGATCGCGATATCGGATCTCGCTAAACGGCGCGACGAACTGCTGCGCCTGCGTGTCGCTCCACACCTGTCGGAGCCGCCCGAATACAAGATTGTCGAAGAAGAACAGGTAGTACGCGCGACCGTTCGGCAGCGCGTACTTCACGTACTGGCGCAGATGTGCATCCAGCGCGTCGAACGACCACGCCGAGCACAACCACGTCACCGCATGCAGATCGACGGCATCCAGCCACAGCTGACGCAGCACGCGATGCTGCTCCGCATCCCCGCCGTCGAGTGCGCGACCGTCGAACGCAATCAGGTACGGTGCGATATCCGTATAGGCATCCAGCCCGGTATCGGTCCAAAGGGACGCGTAACGCAGGCCGCGCACGGCTGCCAGCTGCGTGTCCAGCTCCTGATAACCGCGCGTGTCGACGAGCACGTACAGACGCATCGGTCTGCCGTCGCCGGCCTCGTGCTCCAGCGATGCCTTCAGCGTCTCCACGAACGCCGGCCATTCACGCTCGCGCGGATTGGGCCCATCCGCCGCCATCTCGATGGTGTCACCCGTATCGTTGACTTCGTCCATCAATCCGCCTCGACCATCGATTCACGACCGCTATGCGCATTCAGCACGCATTGCTTGCACGTGCCGCCCGGCATCGCGGGCAGCGGATACTGCATGCTCGTCGGTCCGCTGAACTGGTGCTGAGCGCCCTTGAAATCTACCTTCCCCGGCGCGTGAATCTCGATGTTGCCGCCCTTGATCCGGATATAGGCGCCACCCGACGTGAGCAGGATCTCCTGCTTCGCGGCCACGTCGACGGCCTCGGTCGCCGCCATCATCTTCACGGTCTTCTGCGCTGTGAGTTCGATGCTGTCCGCATGCGCCTGAACCTCGACCTTGCCCTTCGCGGCGAACAGCTTCATCCCGGCGTTCTGCGCGAACAGGCTGATGCGATCCCGGATGCCGGCGATCAGCGACTTCCCGCTGGTAATGAACGTACTTTGACCACTGACGATATTGGTCTGCCGGTCGCTCGCCAGGTGCACCGACTGCTGCGACGCCACCCCAATCCCCGCCGGGCTCGCGAACAACATCACCGGCTCCTTGAACGCATTCGCATTCCCCGTCCCGCCGCCTGCGGTCCTGCCACCGCCCGAGGCCGCCCCCGCCACGCTGTTCTGCGTCGCCTCGGCGAATTGCTTGAGCGCATCGCGACCGGTGCCGAGACTCTCCGCCTGATGCATCTCGCTGACCTGCGACATCGATTCGATCAGCCCCTGCGCATTGCCAAGCTGCTGCTTCGCCTCACTCACGTCGAGCGGCTGGCTGTTCGCCTGCTTCGGATGCGTCGTCACGTACAGGCCCTGCCCGGCTCGCATCGCGCCGTACGCGTCCGTGCGCAGGTCGAAGCCTGAGCCGAGATACGCACCGCGCGTGTTCCCGTTCTGCTCGATCAGATAGCCGAGATGAAGCAACGAATTCGCACTGCTGCTGAACAGGCGCGCGCGGTTCTGCCCGGTCGCGTCGTCGAGCACCATCTCGTTGTGCCCCGATCCTGCATACTCCTTCGACCGGAGGCCCGACAGGATCCCGTTGCTATGCCACTGCGGCCTGGTCGCACCGTTGTACACGCGATGCATGACGATCGGCCGGTCGCAGTCGCCGCCGATGTAGCCGATCAGCACTTCCTCGCCGACCCGCGGAATATGCACGCCGCCGTACCCGCCGCCGGTATCGGACTGCACGACACGCATCCAGCACGACGCGTTCTCGCGGCCTTCGCTCTGGCGGTCCCAGACGAACATGACCTTGATCCGGTTCAGCTCGTCCGTATAAACCTCTTCGCCCTTCGGCCCGACGACGATCGCCGTCTCGAGCTGCATCGCGGGCTTGCGATGCTCGAACGGGCTGCGGTACGGCACGCTCGCGCGCTGCGCTTCGACCTCGACGAGATAGAACCCGGCGGAGCCGTCGTCATGCCCAACTTCGAATGCCGCCGCTTCCCCGTGACCGGCCTTCACCTGCGCCAGCTGGTCCTGCAGGCTATGCGGAAAGCTCGCTTCGTGGTCCGAAACCGGCAGATTGTTCTCGATGTACCGCGTGACGCCGATGGCCGCGAACTCGCGCTCGCTCGCCGAATCGCGGTCGTGCTCGGGATGACCTGTCAGCGTGAAGCGCCGGCCGGCATCGATCGCGCGCACGCCGCCCACGCCGAAGAAGCGCTTCGCGCGCGACTCCCATTCCTCGAGACGAATCTTCGACAGGTGTTCGCCGCGGTCCTGGCCCGGATACGTGTACGCGCCGGTGTATTCGTAGATTTCCGCCTGGCCCGGCAGGTCCCCCTGGCCGGCCTTGGTCGGCAGCGACGTGCCGTTCGGATTGGCCGCCGACGACGGCGCTTTGTAGTCGAAGGTGCGCGTCGTGTGCAGCGTGCTTTGCAACGTCCGCGATGCGGTCCACTGCGTAAACCCGGCGGTTTCGGTGCCGCTGCCGGAACGATCGAACGTAACGACATTCGGGGACAGCGCATCGACCGCATGCACGTCGTCGGTGATGACGAGCGTATGCGCCTTCCCGTCTTCGCTGTGCCGCCAGAACCCGAACAGCCCTTCGTCCTCCATCAGCCGGTGCACGAAGTTCCAGTCGGTTTCGCTCTGGCGACAGTACGACCGGGACGGCAACGGTTTCGACAACGCGAACTGGTATTGGCCCCTGGCCTGCGGATGCGTATCGAACACGTCGGAGAGAATTGCGTCGACCGGCTGGTCCTGCCAGTACCGCATGTCGCTGCGGAACTTGAGGAAATGCATCCACGACGCGAAGCGCAGCTGGTAACTCGACAGGCTGCCGTCGGCGCCGAGCCGTCGCGCCGTGTGGACATAGCCGTTGATCGGCAGATACGACTTGTCCGGCTGCTGGATCCACAGCGTGATCGGCTGCGCGATCAGCGTCTTGAGCTCGACGTCGCTCGCGGTGGACACCAGATCGAGCGCCACGCTGAAATCGCGGCCGAGCGCCGAACTGGTCACCGCGCGGCGCGGCACGAGCGCATTGTTCGGCAGCGACGGGATGTCCGTCTTCAGCAGCCGATCCTGCTGGATCAGGCCACCGCGAATCGCCTGTGCCAGTTCGGTCACGTTCATGCGTCACCCTTCTTCTCGTTCATCGCGAGCCCGCCGGGCCCGCGCTCTCAGGTCAACAAGCGGCGGCTCACGACTGCTCGTCGGGCCTCACCCCCAGCAGCTCGCGGATGTGCGACAGCGACCCGTCGTCCTTCACGACGCTCTCGAGCCACTTGTGCAGCGGCATGTCGGCCCATTCGGCGGCCTTGTCCGCGAGATACGCGACCGGGCTGTGCGGCTCGGTCTGGCGGAAGTAGCGCGCGACCGCACGAAGCTGGTCGACGGCCTGCGCACGGTTCTGGATGCCGGCGATCATTTGCGTCACCGGCGGACGCGGAGCGGTCTGCGACTGCACATGGGTCTCCTCGGTGTGGAACGCGTCGCCGAAGCTCGGCTCGATGCGCTCGGGCTGCGCCTGCGGCGCCGACGGCGCATGCGGCGCGCTGCCCGTATAGCCCTGCTCGCGCGCGAAGCGCTCGACGAGCCGGTACACGGTCTCGAACGCGTCGCGCGTCTGCCGGAAGCTCGGCGCCGAATCGCCGGCGCGTTCGACGAGCCGCTCCTCGAACGCGTCGAGCGAGATTTCGAACGCCTTCAGGTTCGCGAGCAGCGTCGTGTAGAACGCGATCGACGTCACGCGCCGCGACGCATCGACCTGCTCGACCGACGGCTTGCCGCGCGCGATGTCGTCCGCATGTTCCGGATCGCGCTTCACGGCCTGCGCCACATGCTGCGCGACTTCCCAGTCGAGCGTGGTGAACGCGTTCGATGCGCCGTCGGTCACCGGAATGCCGCGCAGCAGCTCGGCCGTGCGGCCGGACAGCCACGCGACGTTGCCGAGCCGGTATTCGACGTCGTCGCCTTCCGGCAGCGGATGCACGGTGTCCCAGTAGTCGCGGCACAGGCCTTCCAGCAGCGCATAGCCTTCGGTGAGGCCGGTGATGCCGTCCTCCAGCGCGAGCGCCTCGGTCAGCCATACGGCGAGCCGCAGGTCCTTGGTGCACGTGCGCAGCAGCGCGCCCGCGTGATCGACGACGAAGCCCCAGTCGGCCTCCTTGATCTCGGTCACCCACTCGCCCTGGTCGAGCGTCGGATCGTCGTAGCGCCGCGCGTCCTGGATCGCGTCGAATTCATTCGAGAACAGCAGGTCGTCGCCGCTGGGCGACGCATCGCTGATCGGCGTCAGCAGCTCGGGGAGATTGATCGGCATGGTTCAGTGAATCCGTTGATGCATGAGATGTCGCGTGCGGGGGTTCATTCGACCGTATAGGCGAATTCGCCGGCCTCGTCCGCGCGCACCGCGATGCGCGCGATGGCCGCGCCGTCGGCGATCCGGCCGAGCACGTGGCCCGCGATCTCCGGCAGCAGCGTGCCGTTCAAAATATGGTCGACGTTGCGAGCGCCCGAATCGACCTCGGTGCAGCGCGCGAGCACCGCGTCGACGAGCGATTCGTCCCACTCGAACGCGGCCTTGTGGTTCGCTTCGATGCGGCGACGGATCCGTTCGAGCTTCAGCTCGATGATCTCGGCCAGCACGTCGTCGGAAATCGGGTAGTACGGCACGACCTTCATCCGGCCGAGGAACGCGGGCTTGAACGTCTTGTACAGCTGCGGGCGCAGCGCCTCGGCGAGTGCGTCCGGATCGGGCAGTTCCTCGGCCGGCTTGTTCAGGCACGCCTGCATCACCGCGGCCGATCCGACGTTCGACGTCAGGATGATCAGCGTATTGCGGAAGTCGATCTCGCGCCCTTCGGCGTCGTCCATCGTGCCCTTGTCGAACACCTGGAAGAACATCTCGAGCACGTCCGGGTGCGCCTTCTCGACCTCGTCGAGCAGCACGACGGAATACGGGTTGCGGCGCACGGCCTCGGTCAGCACGCCGCCCTCGCCGTAGCCGACGTAGCCCGGCGGCGAGCCCTTCAGGCCCGACACGCTGTGCGCTTCCTGGTACTCGCTCATGTTGATCGTGACCATCTTGCGCTCGCCGCCGTACAGGATGTCGGCCAGCGCGAGCGCCGTCTCGGTCTTGCCGACGCCCGACGGCCCGACGAACATGAACACGCCGCGCGGCTTGTTCGGATCCTCGAGGTTCGCGGTCGCCGTGCGCACGCGTTGCGCGATCGCATCGAGCGCATGGTCCTGGCCGATCACGCGCGCGGTCAGCAGCGGCTGCAGGTTCAGCACGGTGTCGATCTCGTCCTTCACCATCCGGCCGAGCGGAATGCCCGTCCACGCGGCGACGATCTCGGCGACGACGTGGCCGTCGACCTGCAGCGGCACCATCGGCTCGCCGCCCTGCAGCGCGTGCAGCGCCGCGACGCGTTCGGCCAGCTTCTCTCGCGTGGCCGGCACGTCGACCGGCTCGCCGTCTTCCGACGGACCGCGCGCCCGGTCGAGCGTGTCGCGCAGCTCGGTGATCTCGACGACGATCGCGCGCTCGGCTTCATAGCGCGCCTCGTCCTCGGTCAATTGCGCGAGCGCCGTGTCGCGCGCGCCGCGCAGTTCGCCCAGGCGCTCGTCGTGCGCGGCGCCGCCCGCCGCCTCGCGCTCCAGCGACGCGATTTCCGCGTCGATGCGCTCGATGCGCTTCTTCGTGTCGTCGATCGCCGCGGGCGTCGCGCTGTGCGCGAGCGCGACCTTCGCGCACGCGGTGTCGAGCACGCTGATCGCCTTGTCCGGCAGCTGGCGGCCACTGATGTAGCGATGCGACAGGCGCACGGCCTCGGTGATCGCGTCGTCGAGGATCCGCACGTTGAAGTGCTTCTCCATCAACCCGGACATCCCGCGCAGCATCGCGGCCGCGAGCGGCTCGCTCGGCTCCTCGACCTTCACGACCTGGAAGCGCCGCGCGAGCGCCGCATCCTTCTCGAAGTACTTCTTGTATTCGCTCCAGGTCGTCGCGGCGATCGTGCGCAGTTCGCCGCGCGCGAGCGCCGGTTTCAGCAGGTTCGCCGCGTCGTTCTGGCCGGCCTGGCCGCCCGCGCCGATGATCGTGTGTGCCTCGTCGATGAACAGGATGATCGGGTGCGCGCTCTTCTTCACCTCGTCGATCACGCTCTTCAGGCGGTTCTCGAACTCGCCCTTCACGCTCGCGCCGGCCTGCAGCAGGCCCATGTCCAGCACGTGCAGCGCGACGCCGCGCAGCGGCGGCGGCACGTCGTCGGCCGCGATCCGCAGCGCGAGACCCTCGACGACCGCCGTTTTGCCGACGCCGGCCTCGCCGGTCATGATCGGGTTGTTCTGGCGGCGGCGCATGAGGATGTCGATCGCCTGGCGAATCTCGGCTTCGCGGCCGATCACCGGGTCGATCTTGCCGTCACGCGCGCGCTGCGTGAGGTTGGTCGTGTACGTGTCGAGCGCGGGCGTCTTCGACGGGCCGGCCGCGGGCGCGGCGCCGTCGGCGGCCGGCGCGACGTCGCTGCCTTCCGCATCCGCCTGGCGCGGCTCGGCCTCGCTCGAACCGGCCATGATCTCGTCGAACTTGTGCTTCAGGTCCGTCACGTTCATTTCCGCGAACTGCGACGACATGCGCTGCGCGAACTGCGCGAGATCGGGCGCGGTCAGCAGCGCGAGCAGCAGATGCCCCGAACGGATGCGGCCGAGCTGCGAATCGAGCGATGCGATCAACCAGGCCTGTTCGAACAGCGCGATCAGGTGCACGGAAAACACCGGCGTGCGCGTGTTGCCCGTCTTCAGGCGCGTGAGTTCGCGCTCGAGATCGGCGCGCAGCGCATGCGGATCGACGCGGCTCGCACGCAACGCGAGCGGCAGGTCGCCCGTCGCCTGGTCAAGCAGCGCGAGAAACAGATGCTCCAGATCGACCTCGTAATGGCCGCGCGCCAGGCACGCGCTCGCCGCGCGCTCGGTCGCGTGCCGGCACAGCGGGTTCAGTTTCGTGATCAGGGTCTTCAGGGGCGTGCTCATGGCGTCGATCTCAGGTTCGATTGTTTGTTGTCGTTCGGAATCAGTGAATCACGTGCAGTTCATAGCGGGCGTCCGAGCGGTCTTCGGCTGCGTCGCGGGTGCAGAGGAACGCATCCCAGCCGAGCCGCGAGCCTGCGCCGAGCACGCTCGCGCCGACCTCGGTGCGTTTCAGCACGAGCTTCACCTCGTATTCGAGCGTGACGCCGGCGAGCAGCGTCAGCATCCGCTCGAGCGCGACGGCCTGCGCGCCACCGGGCAAGAACGCCTCGTAGTCGCGCTTGGACAGCGGGCCGACGACGATCCGCGCGCGCATGTCGCGCTGCCATACGCGTTCGCCGACGAGCGCCGTCGCGCCGAGCACCGCGTTGACCTCGCCGAGCACGCTCAGCTGGTCGGGCGGCACGTCGTACCACTTGCCGACGAACTGGTCGATCCTCACCGGCACGCGGAAGTAATCGGACAGCGTGCGCTGCAGGTAGGCAGCCGACATCGGCCGGTGCCGCGCGGCGAGCGCGTAGCCGGCGACGGCCTCGTCGAGCACGCCGCCCGCGCCGGCCGCGAGGCTGTCGCGCACCTCGTCGCTCGGCACGCCGGCGATCGCGAGCAGGAGCGGCAGGTAGCGCTCGTCGCGGTCGAGTTCGTAATGGAACGGCAGCCGGTATTTCTTCCACGCCGCGTAGAACAGCGCGGTCGCGCGGTTCGAGAACACGTCGAAGAAGGCGCGCGCCGCGTGGTCGCGCTTCAGGTGCTCGCGCGCGACGATCTGCTCGGTGTAGTGCAGCGGCAGCGCGCCCTGCCCGCCGAGCAGCCCGAAGAATGCGGGTGTCAGTTCGACGTGACCGAGCTCGCCGGCCGCGAGCGCGGCGCCGCGATCCTCGCCCGAGTCGAGCAGCGTGCCGTCGTCGTCGAACGAGCGGGCGCCTTCGATCTCGCTCGGCGGAAAGCCGAGCGACAGCGTGTTGCGGAATTCGATGCGCTGCGCGACGACGTCGCCCTGCCGCCACGCGCCGGGGGCATCGGACGCCTGCCGCGCGAATAGCCCTTCGAGCACGCGCACCGCCTGGAAGAACTCGAAGCGGTGCGGCTCGTCGAGCAGCGCGTCGACTACGCCAGGATCGATTCGCCGGTGCGGGGCTTGCATCGAATGATCTCCTCGCCGGTGCGCTTCGACACCACGACTAGTTGAACGAAACTGTTGAGATGGACGTACAGCCCGAAGAAGCTGTCGAGCACGCGTACGAACGACGCGAGGCTCGCGCCGACGAAGTGCTCCTCGTCGATCGTCAGGCGGATCTCGATGCCGCGCACGAAGGTCGCGAACGGCTTGCCGGGCAGCCACTGCACGGCGCCGCGCTGCTCGACGCCGGCGAGGCCGTCGATCTGGCGCATCGACACGGCGGTGCGCCGCAGGTCGTACAGCGTCAGCATTTCCTTGAGCGGCGCGAGCCCGTGCGCGACCAGCGACACGTGGTTCAGCGCGAGATGCGACACGAGCCGCCAGTGCGCGGCGCGGCCGCGCTCGAAGCGCACGCTCTGCGTCGGGCGGCGCAGCATCGAGATGCCGCTCGTCTGCGCGCCGCCTTCCTGGAACAGGTCGCCGCCTTCGAGGCCGAATGCGAGCATCGCCGGCAGGTCGCGGTTCGTGCAGGTGAGGTCGAGGCTCAGCGTGTCGGTCTGCGGCGAGGTCGGCTCGAAGTCGATGTCGACGATCGAGATCTCGGTTTCGTAGCCGGGGCTTTTCTGCGCGACCCAGTCGTTGCGGCGCGCGAACCAGTAGTGACCGATCCGTGCCGATTCGCCGTGATGCAGCGAATAGAACGGCCGGAACTCGATCACCGATTCTTCATGCGCCTGCTGCCGGACGAGCTTCACCGAATCGATCGAGTACACCTCGTACGCGAACGCGCGGCGCGCTTCGGCGATCACCGGATACGACACCGCGCGGTGCGTGATGCGGATCGGCTCGCCGTGCTGGCGGAACAGGTTGACGATCGGCGTGCAGAACAGCCGGAAATGGCTGGCCGTCAGCAGCTCGAGCAGCCGCGCGACGTGCGAATCGCTGCGCACGTCCTGCAGCACCAGATGCAGCGTCGCGCGCTGGCAGCGGCCCGACGCGCGCGCGATGGCCGCAAGATCGAAATCGACGAAATCGAACTTGTCGGGGAACGCGAAGTATTCGGTGAGCAGGCGATACGCGGGGTGCGACTTCGCCGGGTAGTCGATCAGCGCGTCGTCCTCGTCGAAGCCGGCGTGCGCGATCGGCAGCTTGCGCAGCGCGGTCCAGCGGCCGTTGCGCTCGGGCTCGACGTACGCGCCGAGCACGTTGACGAACAGGCAGTCGGTCAGCGCAGCGACGAACGACTGCTCGCCGTGCAGGTGGGCGCGCAGCGTCGGCAGCTTCAGCGCGCCGAGATCGAGCTGCGCGGCGAGCGATTCGAACGTGATCGAGATCACGCCCGTCGCGTTGGACGGCAGCACCGTCGCGCTCGGCGCGAGCGCGACCGGCGTGTAGCGCGCCTCCGAGATGCGGATCGGCGCGAGCGTCACGTCGTACGCGGTGCGGAACCGGCACTGCACGCCGCGGATCGGGCGGCTCTTCAGCTCGGTGCCGCGGTCGATCACGACCGGTTCGGTCTGCTGGCCGGGCGACGCCGGCGTGAACTGCGCGATCGAGCACGACGGGAACGGCCGCAGGTAGTGCGGATACAGCACTTCCAGCAGCGCTTCGGTGAATTCCGGGTAGTCGTCGTCGAGCTTCTTGTTGATGCGCGCGCCGAGCAGCGCGAACGACTCGATCATCCGCTCGACGTGCGGATCCTCGCAGTGCTCGCCCGACAACGCGAGCCGCGCGGCGATCTTCGGATAGCGCTCGGCGAAATCTCGCGAATAGCGCCGCAAAAACGATAATTCGCGCTCGTAATACGGCAGCAATTCTTCCATCGACGACCCCGAACCTCAATATTTCCTGCCGGACCCTGATCCACCACCGGGCGGTCCGGCCCGCTCGGCAGCTCGATTCACAGCATTCTGGCCGCGCGTGCGCGCGTGACCGAATACTGCAGCGTCGACGGCTGCAGCATCGCATCGAAACTCACCGGCTCCTCGGCCGGGTGCACGACGAGCAGCGCCTGGATCGCGAAGTAAAGCGCGTTGGTCGACTGCTCGTTCAGCTCGAACGTCACCTGCACCTGCTGCAGCCGCGGCTCGTGGCGCGCGATGGCCTGCTGGATCGACTTGCAGATGAACGCGCGGTCGTAGTGACTCGCGAGGCTCAGCCCCGCGAAATCGTTCAGCCCGTAGGTCAGCACCGACTTCTGGCATTCCGGCAGCGCGGCCAGCTCGATTTCGGTGTGCGCGATACGGGTGTTGAGGATCGCCTCGACGTCGCGGGCGACCGTGTTCTTGAGCTCGTCCAGCGACAATTGCCGCATCGCGGCCGAGGCCGGCAGATGCGGTTCGTCGTCGAACAGCTTGTCGAGAAAACTGGGTTCGAATCTTTTCATCGGCCGGCGTGCACAGCGAAAACGGCAACGGGACGCCGAGCGCCCCGTTGCCGCAACCGACCTTAGACCGCGTAGGTCTTGTCGTTCTTCGTCAGGCTCCAGGCGCCTTGCGTGTTGCCGCCCTGGTTGCCGCCGATCTTCTGCTGGGTCTGCTTCCACTGCACGGCCGCGTACTTCAGCGAGAACGTCTCGAGCGGCAGACCTTCTTCGCGAACGCTCGGTGCGATGCTCGAGATGATCACGTACTTGAGCTTCACTTCCAGATACTGCACGCGCTTGCCTTCACCGTCCGCGCGCGAGAAATGGACCGTCACTTCATCGAACGTGGTGCCGCCCGACGCGTGCTGATACAGCAGCGGGCTCGACGAATCGATTTCCTTCGTGAAAATCATGTCGCCGTGCTCGCAGCGCGTCATCGTGTGACCGCCTGCGGTCGATGCCGTTGCCGAACGCGGCTGAACGATCGAGTGATCCCACGATTTCAGCTCGATCCAGCCTTGATGGTCCTTGTCCGCGGATTCACCCTTCACCGCCGGACTACCAAACTGCAAGTGCATATGTAACATGGCCCTTCGACTCCCCAAAGAGGTGGTTTTAACGTCCTACCCAGGCGGCCCGCCCGGGCGATTTACTCGCTTATGAATTTGCCGGTTTGGGCAGATCAGCGACAAGTCGCAGAGAAATCGAGAGTTCGTCGAGCTGAAAGTGCGGACGCAGGAACGCGACCGAACGATACGAGCCCGGCTTGCCCGGAATCTCCGACACTTGTATGGATGCCTCGCGCAGCGGAAATTGCGCCTTCTGTTCCTGAGACGCGTTGTCGTCGAGCAGGACGTACTGCGAAATCCACCGGTTGAGGAAAGTCTCTACGTTCTGCGCCGATGCGAAGCTGCCGATCTTGTCCCGCATCATCGCCTTCAGGTAGTGCGCGACGCGCGATACCGAGAAGATGTACTGAAGCTGGGCGGACAGGACGGCGTTCGCATTCGCGCTGTCGGTGCTGTATTTTTTCGGTTTCTGCACCGATTGCGCGGCGAAGAACGCAGCGTAATCCGAGTTCTTGCAATGCACGAGCGGGATGAAGCCGAGGTCGCTCAGCTCCTTCTCGCGGCGATCGGTGATCGCGATTTCGGTCGGGCACTTCAGCGCGACTTCACCGTCGTCGGTCTTGAACGTGTGGGTCGGCAGGTCCTCGACGAGGCCGCCGCCCTCGACACCGCGGATCGCCGCGCACCAGCCGAAGTCGTCGAACGCGGCCGTCAGGCGTGCCGCGAAGGCCCACGCCGCGTTGCACCACAGGTACTTGTCGTGCTCGGTGCCGTCGACGTCCTCGACGAAGTTGAAGTTCTCCGCCGTCTGGCCGTCCTTCGGATTGAACGGCAGGCGGCCGAGGAAGCGCGGCAGCGTGAGGCCGACGTAGCGCGAGTCTTCCGAATCGCGGAACGACTTCCACTTCGCGTATTCGACCGTGTCGAACACCTTGCCGAGATCGCGCGGCTTGCCGAGGTCGGAGAACGACTCGAGGCCGAGCAGCTCGGGCGACGCCGACGCGATGAACGGCGCGTGCGCGGCCGCCGCGACGTGCGACATCTGCTCGATGAAGTACATGTCTTCCGGCTGGCGCGAGATCTCGTAATCGCCGATCAGCGCACCGAACGGCGAGCCGCCGAACGTGCCGAACTCTTCTTCGTAGACCTTCTTGAACAGCGCGCTCTGGTCGAACTCGCTCGCGCCCTTGAAGTCGCGCACGAGGTCGCGCTTCGGTGCGTGCAGCGCCTTGATCTTGATCGTCTGGCCGGTGTTGCTTTCCTTGACCAGGTAATCCATCCCGCGCCACGTGCTTTCGAGGCGCTGGAATTCCGGCGCGTGCATCACCGCGGACAGCTGCGTGGAGATCAGGCGATCGAGTTCCGCGACGCGCGCGTCGATCGTCGCCGACAGGTTGTCCGACACGATCACCGTGCCGTCGAGCACCTGGTGCACGAGTTCGCCGATCAGGTCCTTCGCACGTGCATGCTCGGAATCGGATTTCGCGACCTTGCTCTTCTCGACGATGTCGTCGAGCAGCGAAGTCCCGGCGGCGTATTCCGCGCCGCTCGCTTGGGCCGCAGCCGTTTGCTGGTTCATCTCAACACTCCGTCGTCATTCGCCGTCTTTGTCGCCGCCGGTGCCCTTCGCGAGCTCCTGCAGCTGCTGCGTGTTCTTCAGCACTTCGGACAGCAGGTCCTCGAGCTTGTCGTTGCCGGCGAGCTTGTTGCGCAGGTCGGCGAGCTTCGAGCGCGCCTCGAGCAGGCGGCGCAGCGGCTCGACCTGTTCGACGACTTCGTCCGGGTTGAAATCCGACAGCGAACGGAACTTCAGGTCGACCGCGAACTTGCCGCCTTCCGGGCTCAGGCGGTTTTCCACCTGGAATGCGGCACGCGGCTCGATCGCCTTCATCACGTCGTCGAAGTTGTCACGGTCGATGTTGACGAACTTGCGGTCGCGCAGCTTCGGCTGCTCGACTTCCGACTGGCCCGCCAGATCGCCGACGACCCCGACGACGAACGGCAGTTCCTTTACCTCGATCGCGTCGCCCTTCTCGACCTCGTAGGTGAGTTGGACGCGCGGCGGCCGTATTTTCTGCAAGCTTTTCTGAATGCTTTCTTTCTTGGCCATCTCGACGGCTCCCAGGTTAGTTGTGGTTATCGCGTCAGTTGCGGTCAGTTGCGATCAGTTGCGCAGTGCGCTGAACGGATCGGCGCCGCCCTTCTGCGGCGCGGTGTTGCCCGACGCCGTCGGCGTGGTGGCAGCACCGGCGGCGACCTCGGTTGCAGCGCCGGCGCCGGCCTTCGGACGGTGAATCTGGCGACGCACGACCTTGCGCGTTTGCGCCTTCTGCTCCGGCGGGAACAGCGCCGATTCGCCGAGCGTGTCGCGCAGCTGCTTCGCGAGCGCCTGCGCGTCCGACTTCGCATCGCCCGCGAGCGACGAATCCTGGCGCAGTTCGCCGAGCGACTGCGTCGCGATCCGCAGCCCCGCGACCGCGAGCACGCTCTTCGCCTGACGGTCGGTCGCATCGCGCTGCAGTGCTTCCTGCGCGGCGACGATCGCCTGGCCGTAGTGGTTCTGGGCAAACTGGATCTGCGCGATGCGCGACCACGGCTCCTCGCGCGTCGGATCCGACTTCGCGAGCTGCTGGTACAGGCCGAGCGCCTTGTCCTGGTCACCCGATTTCGCGACGGCGTCCGCATCGGCCAGCGACTTGTTGAACACCTCGGCAGACGGCGGCGCCGGCGGCTGGCTCGCACAACCGGCGATCACGCCGCAAGCCAGCACTACCCCAGAAAGTTTTGCGAAGAGACGGTCTTTCATCGTTATATCCACCGGCGCGTGAGTATTAAAATCGTTGAGAATCTGGTTCTTTTGCTTTGCAAGAAGCGCGCGGGTATAGTACCGATCAATTTTTCATAATTCAATCGCTGCGTGCAGAGTAATTCCTTTTAAAATCGTGCGCCACCCCCTCGAAACGCCTCTGGCAGCGGCTCGCCGACGGCTTTCGCATCGACCGGAATGCGCAAGTTTTACTTGGCCTGCAACGCTTTGCGCGAACGACGGAAAAAATTTCCGAAGGCACGCTGCCGGGCGCGTGTGCTTAATAGTTGAACGGCCGATACGCCGGGGATTCGCGGCGAACGCGGAAATACCCGGCAGTTTTGACAGGGGAGTTAAAGGCGGCACGCCGTAAACACGATGAGATCGTCCATGATTCGCTATGCGCTGCCGCTGATTGCCTGCGCGCTCCTGGCCGGATGCGCGGCCGCCCCGCTGCTCGGCTCCGCCGCGAGCGCCGTCATGCAGGCCGCCGGCGTCGGCAAGCCCGACGTGCCGGATGCCCAGAAACCGCCGCGCAACATCGGGCTCACGCTCGCCGCCGCGCCGAACCTCAATGCCGCGAACGATCACAAGCCGCTCGCGTTGGTGGTCAGGCTCTACGCGCTGAAGGATCCGACTTCGTTCCAGCAAGCGCCGTTCGATGCATTCACCGATCCGACCAAGGAAAAGGCCGCGCTGGGCGCCGATCTGCTGAACGTGCGTGAAATCACGCTGATTCCGGGCCAGCGCTATACGGCAACCGAAAAGCTGTCGCGCGAAGCGCAGGCATTCGGCATCGTCGCGCTGTTCCGCGATCCCGCAATCCAGCGATGGAAACTGACGTTCGACCCGGCAAAGTCGGAGAAATCCGGCATAATCATCGGCCTGCATAATTGCGCGATGACGGTCACCGACGGCTCTGTCATCGCACCGCAACAGGGTGCGCCTTCGCAACCGCTGAATTTGCTTTCGTCGGTGACCTGCGGTTAAACATGACGCACGAATGTCATTTAACAAGAGTTAACAAAATGGCGATTAATTCGGGCACGAACAAATCGATTACATCGCAACGCGACATTAACCGGATTTGACATGAGTTATTCGGCCAAGGTGCTGTGGGGGGAAGGGCTGTTCCTCCGGCCTCAACACTTTCAGCGGCAGGACGCGTACCACGAGGCGCGCCTGTTCGAATCCATCCAGGCGATCCAGCCGTACAACTGGGGCGTGCGCTCGGTGCGCATCGACCGCGATGCGCTCGGCAGCAACGTGCTGCGCGTGGCCGAGCTCGCGCTCGTGTTTCCGGACGGCGCGCTTTACGCCGCGCCGCAGGCCGACGACCTGCCGCCGCCGATCGCGCTCGACACGCTGCCCGACGGCATCAACGAATTCGTGTTCTACCTCGCGCTGCACCCGCTGCGCGAGAACGGCACCAACTACAGCGACGATCCGGCCGCCGGCTTCATGACGCGCTTCGTCAGCGAGCAGACGAGCGTCGCCGACAACTTCACCGACGCCGCCGAAGCCGACATCACGTTCCTGAAGACGCAGGTCAAGCTGATCGCGCACAGCGAGCCGCGCGACCAGCTTCTGTCGGTGCCGCTCGTGCGCGTGCGCCGCACAGCGACGTCCGGCTTCGAGATGGACGACAGCTTCGTGCCGCCGTGCCTCGCGATCGACGCGTCGCCGATCCTGCACCAGCGGCTGCGCCAGCTCGTCGACGCGCTGCAGGCGAAGGTGAACGCGCTGTACGGTTTTCACCGCGAACCGTCGAAGAACATCATCGAGTTCCGCTCGGGCGACATCGCGTCGTTCTGGCTGCTGCACACGGCGAACGCCGCGTTCGCGACGCTCGCGCACCTGCACCAGCACGCGGCGCTGCATCCGGAGCGGCTGTTCCAGGAACTGCTGCGCCTCGCGGGCCAGCTGATGACGTTTTCGAAGGGCTACACGCTCGCCGACCTGCCCGTGTATCGCCATGACGATCCGGGCCCGAGCTTCGCGCGTCTCGACCTGATGCTGCGCGAGCTGCTCGACACCGTGATCTCGACGCGCTACTTCGCGATCACGCTCGACGAGGTGCGTCCGTCGTTCCACCTCGGCCGCCTCGATTCGGGCAAGATCGACGACAAGACCGAGTTCTATCTGGCCGTGTCCGCGGACATGCCGAACGTCGAGCTCATCGATGCGGTGCCGGCGCGCTTCAAGGTCGGCGCGCCCGACGACGTCGACAAGCTCGTGCTGTCGGCAATGCCCGGCGTGCGGCTGTCGTACATGCCGCAGGTGCCGCCCGCGATTCCGGTGCGGCCCGGTGCATGCTATTTCCAGCTCGACTCGCGCGGCGCATTGTACGAGCGCATGCTGCAGGCCCAGTCCGCGATGATCTACGCGCCGACTGGCATCAATGACCTGAAATTCGAACTGATCGCGGTCACATCATGAGCTACGCGCCTTCCCTGTTCGGCGACAACGCGCCGGCCCCGCTGCATACCCCGGCGTCGACCGACGCCGCGTTCCAGGCCCGTTCGCTGCTCGACCTGCTGTACGACGGGTTCTTCATGCTGTTCCTGCTCAAGAACGGCCGCGAGCCGGACAGCGCGAGCGAGTTCAGCACGAAGATCCAGGAGTTTCTGGCGGATTTCGAGCGTGGCGCGAAGAAGCTGAACATCCCGGCCGAGGACGTGTATGGCGCGAAGTTCGCGTATTGCGCGGCGGTCGATGAAATGGTGCTGTCGTCGCAGTTCAAGATCCGCACCGACTGGGAACGCCGGCCGCTGCAGCTCGTGCTGTTCGGCGAGCAACTCGCGGGGGAGAAGTTCTTTCAGTATCTCGAGGAATGTCGCGCGCAAGGCGCGGCGCGGTTGCAGTCGCTCGAGGTGTTTCATATGTGCCTGCTGCTCGGGTTCCAGGGCAAGTATCTGCTCGAGGGGCCGGAGAAGCTCGCGTATCTGACCGCGCGGCTGGGGGATGAGATCGCGCATATGAAGGGCAAGCGGGCGGCGTTTGCGCCGCATTGGCCGCTGCCGGATCAGATCGCGCATCGGTTGAAGCGGGAGGTCCCGGTTTGGGCGATCGGGGCGGTGTTTGCGCTGGTGGCCCTGCTCGGGTATCTCGGGCTCAATACCTATCTCAAGGACAAGACGCTGCAGGCGTTGGCGCCTTATTCGCAGGTGATCAAGGTCGGGCCGGAGTCGGCGAATTTGACGATTTCCTTGCCTTGAGGGGCAGGCTTCGTTCGGATGTTGACGCTTCGTGAAGAAAGGACCGCTCGGCGGTCCTTTTTTACTGTGGTGCGTGGGGCGCGTCGTCGTGCGTCGTGCGTCGTGCGTCGTGCGTCGTGCGTCGTGCGTCGTCAGAGCAGAATGAATTCCTCGTTGTCGACGTAGAACACGAACGCGTCGAACAATTGCGCGACGCTCGGTTCGTCGACCTGGTCATGCGCATTGATCACGATGTCCTCGATCGTCGCGCTATTCAGCGTTACGCGCCAGCCGGGTTGCGGTGCGGTAGCGGGCGGCGCGGCGGCTTCGGGGTCGTCGGCGGCTTCGGTGAATGCGCCCTCTGTATCGAGCGTCCACGGCATCGGCGGCAAACAGAGCCAACCGGAAAAATCGCCGGGATGTTCGAGAATGTGTTTCAGCGACGCGGTGGTCGCGGTGATGGTCGACATGGGTATTGCGGTGGTAACGGGACTGGAGTCAATACGCCCGAGCCAAGATGCGGCGGTTGCACAAGCGTGTCTGCGCAGCGGCGCTCGTGTCGAGCAAGGCGTGATTATGCCAAGTTCGTATGCGCGGGGTTGGCTCGGCGGGAGCTATCGGTCAATGAACGGATGCGCTACCGTACCCCCTTATTCACGCGATAGGCGTAATACGGAACATTGTCGACGACGTACGACAAATCATCCGAAAAATATCCCCCGGAGAGATTCATATTCCATTTTAGGATATCCGTCTCCACCCTTCTTCAACCGAAAAAATAATCTTCCGAAGCCCTTGCATACTTACCCCTCAACTATCGTATGACAGTGCGCCCGAGTCCCGAACGATGCTGCAAGGGTTGACTGCTGTTCCGAAGCACAAATTCAACTTTCGCGAAGGCAAAGCGGGAGTCCGTCACGCGAGAGTGATGCCACCATTCGTGGCAACCCAATCATACGTCGACATATTTATATCTCAACCCAAGATCCATCATTACTCGCGCTTGCAAGCGCTACTTTCCGATAACAAAGAATGCATCTAAAACCTTGCCCTTCGATTTCAAATTTCTTAGCTGCACGAACTCAGGCGTCGAAAATCCTCTACCTATCTTCAACCCCTCTAGTTTGTGACCTGCATACTCACACACCTCAATCGACAAAATAACTTCCGCACCATCTTTGGCATTTTTAAAGCCGTCATCACTCCCCGCAAAAAACGCGAAGCGAATCACCCCCCGGTCAACTTATCATTCACCATTTTTTTCGAATTTTTTACCTTCCTTGAGGCCATTTAGCGCACCAAGGAACACCCCCCTCTTTCAAATCAAAGATGAATGAAATTCCACCGCATTCCCACAACACCTCCAACATCATTGACATCCATTATTCCCAGCATCAAGTGGAACTTGCACGTTCTTTGTAACAAGACGATTTCCGTTACCCGTCGCCGCAAGAGCTCAAAACGAACATACGGAGTATCCGGCACAGTGGCGCCGCCCACCCCATGACCGCCACTATAATCTGATGGCGTCACGCAAACCTGACGCTTTCCCGGCCCAATCTTCACAAAATCGTCGCACAAGAACTTCGTTCGCTCCTCCTTCAGAGTACCTCTAAAAACAACACGCCGCCATTCAGAAATATTTTTATCGACTTATTCGACTTATTCGACTTATCCTTTCCAAGCAAATCACAAGCACGACTACGGGGTACGTATTTGAGTCCCACTGGATCAATCCAGTCAACCGGATTGGTAGCATATACCCATACTACCCGAACGCCGATCTTCAACTCATCATACAGACAACAAGGGCCGCTCACGCGGCCCTTTGCACTTACGGCAACCAATCTACGACGAGTGCCAGCAGTTCATCGAGATTACCAGGACCGCCGTACCCGACGAATTCCGTTTCGGTCGCCTTCACTGTGATCCAATCGTCTTCATCGCGCTCTGCGTTCATATCGATGGGCTTCCTTCCTGATGCACCGCTTACCTTAACCTTCCAGCCCGGGTTGTCGATATTGGCAATCTCGACGCCATAAGAGTGCTCCCAAATGTCGTTACATTGGGAGGTATACCAGTTTTGCAAAGCATTAATAAGATCACTCATTTGCACAATCCCTTTCGTCTCGCCAACTCCCTTGCAACGCGAACATCTTGTTTAGTCGCAGCCCTTGTAACCTCCGTCTTTTTCGATGTCGTCACCTGGCCGTTTGGTCCTATGTTAATTTTACGAGTCTGAACATGAGGTGTCGGAATATCGGTTCCCGTGGCCTTATCGAAATGCGATGCCCCTTGCAGGTCAATGTGGCCCTGTGTTGTGGGCGTAGAGAACGTTACCGAGTTTTGGTTGATCTGATTGGAAAGTTCTTGGGCCATCTCCGTTGGATCTTTCGGCCCCTGAGACGCGTAATCATTGCAGCTAGGCAAACATTTACGACATTGCTTCGAAAGACCTAACGGATCGACCCACTGCACTGGATTGGGCGCGTACTGGAAGACGTTGATGCCGCCTTGTAACCCGATCGGGTCCTTGCTAACGAAGCGGCCCGATTGGGGATCGTAGTAGCGGTTGCGGTTAAAGTGCAACCCCGTCTCTTCATCGACTTGCTGCCCCTGGAACCGCAGTGAATTCCTCGCCACGATCCCCGCCGCCTTCGACACTCGCGCAACGACCTCCCGCGCTTCGCCCCACGCCTTATACGACGCTTCCCACACGACGTCTCCGTCGTCATCCGTCAGCAACTGCGGCGTCCCGATCTGATCGCAGTGGTAATAGAACAGCGCCGCGTCACCCCGCCGCTCCGGCATCTTCTGCAGCGGATCCTCCTCCGGCACATAGCGGTCGGTACTCTTCCACTCCGGCGTCGAGATTCCCTCAACCGGTTCCGCCACATACTGCGCCAGCGGCACAAACGTTCCCGGCTCGTAAAGATAGTGCGTGCCACGCTCGCCATCGCTCTCGTACGCCAGCGCGTCGCCATCCCACCCGAACACCGTCCGCTCGCCGTTCACCTCCTTAGCGATCCGTCGACCGAACGCATCATAGAAATACCGTGACTGACTCTGCCGCGACGCCTCCGCAACCCGCGCCGACAGCAAGCGATTGAACTCGTCCCACTCGTATTCCTGCTGCCCCGCAGGCGTACGCTTGCGCACCAGATTCCCGCGCGCGTCGTACTCGAAGTGCATCCCCGCATACGCCTTCAGCAGGTTGCCCAGCACCTTCGGCACCTCGACCGGCAACGTGCTTTCCGGCCGCACCGGGCTCGAACGGGCGGCCGGCGCTTCGGTGGACCGCACCGGATCGATGATGTTGCTCGCCGGGTCGAACGCAAACTGCTCCTTCGCGACCGGACTGATCGCCTCGATCAGCCGCCCGACCGGATCGTATCGGTAATCCGTCCCGCCCTTGCGACTATCCTCGATCCGCGACAATTGCCCGACCGCGTCATAGCGATACCGCCGCTCGGCGAGCGGCGCGGGCGAGGTCGACCGCTGGATCGTCTGCTGCAGTACGCGTCCTGCCGGGTCGTAATGCGTGCGCTGTCCGACCTTGCTCGACAACATGCGTACCGTCTCGCGATGCAGGTCATCGCGCTCGAATTGCACACGCTCCTCGCCATCGAGCAGCATCCCGTGCACATGCCCCGAGCCATACATCAGCCAGTCAACCGCATGCCCATCCGGCCGCACGGTACGTCGTCGGTTGCCGAGCTCGTCGTATTCGTGGTGCCAGACGTAGCTACGCCGCTCGCCGAACAGATCGTACGCGTGATGTTCGCGCACCAGATTGCCGACCGGATCGAAGAAGAACTGCACGCGGCTGTACCGGTTCACCGCGTCGATCAGCCTGCCGCTCCGGTCGTAGGCAAACCGCTCCTCGCTTTCCCCCGCCACACGCTTCATCAGGCGACCGGTTGCGTCGACGTCGATCGATATCACGCAACCCGCTTCATCAACCGAAACAAGGCTGCCGCTGTCCGGGTCGTATTGATAACGCGTCGACTTGCCGTCAAAACCGATTTCCTCGATCAACCGCCCCGCCGGATCGTAGTGGAACTGGTACGTCGCAAGGTTCGCATCGGTCAGCGCGGTCAAGCGGCCGAGACGGTCGTAGCGATACGCAATCGTCTGCCCGAGCGCGTCCGCGCGGCTCGCAATACGACCCACTGCATCGTAGCCGTATCGGGTCGATCGATTGAGTTGATCCGTATGCCGCAACAACCGACCTTCAGCGTCGTATTGCACGTGCTCGACACCAGCCGGCGAACGCGTCTCCGTCAATTGGCCGTTCGGGCCATAACCATAGGCAACCACGCCACCGGACGCGTCCTTTGTCTCGATCACGCGGCCGATATCGTCGTACCGCCACTCCGTCTTCTTTCCGGAGCAGTCCGTGTAGCTCGTCAATTGCCCGGCGTCGTTGTATCCAAGCGCCTTCGAGCCGCCCTTCGCATCGGTGATCTGCGTAGGCAACCCCTTGTCGTTGTAGGCGTACTTCGTCGCATGCTCGAGCGGATCGATTTCTTCGACGAGATTGCCCGCATCGTCGTACTTGCGCTGCCACACATGGCCGTTCGGATCGACGAGCCGGATCATCCGATCCTTGCCGTCGTATGCCATCTCGACGATGCTGCCGTCCGCGCGCTCGTGCCAGGTCCGGTTGCCACGTGCGTCATAACGCATCTGCTCAATGCTGCCGTCTTGCAGAATGTGCAGCGTCAGATTGTTATGCTCGTCGCGCCGGAACCATTCCTCGCTGCCGTCCGGATAGGCGATTCGATAAACGTATCCCTTGATGTTGAAGTAGTAGCGTGACATCTGACCGAGCGCATCGGTCACGTAGGTCAGCCGAATGTTCGGATGCCATGCAAGGCGGATATCGAGGCTGCCGTCGTCCGCGTACTCGCGCACGCATTTCGCGTTCGCGTTGTCTTCAGCGTCCGCGCCGTCCCATTCGAGCGTCATCCCGCGGCCGGTGCGATCGGTATAGCGCGTCACGAGATGACGGTGGTACTGATAGCTCCACGCGTTGCCATACCGGTCGGTTGCGCGCACGAGATCGCCCGCTTCGTCATAGGCGTAGCTCGCAAGCGTACGGCGCTTTCCATCGTCGAGCACCTGCTCGATCAGCACGATCCGGCCTTGCTTGTCGTGCTCGAACGACAGCACGTTGCCGCTCGCATCGATCAGGCGTGCCACGCGGTCGAGCGCGTCGTAATCGAGCGTGATCGCATTGCCTGCACGGTCCTTCTGCATCGCAAGCCGGAACGCATTGCCGCGCCGTTCATACACGTGAAGCTCGTCGTGGCCGTATGCGATCGCGACCCACGTCTCGTCCAGACGCGTCAGCGTCAGGTTTTCCGCGAGATCGTCATGCACACCTCCGGCTGCAAGCGCTCGATATTCGATGCTGCGCCCGCTGGCATCGCGAAAGAACCATGTATCGCCTTCGACATCGATGCGCGTCGTGTATGGCGTGAGCCACCGCGCGCCAAGTTCTCCGTTGTCGTATGCAGAGAGGCGCGACCGGTACGTGCGCGCCCAGACGAGCGGCAGTGCGCCGGGCAGTTCAAAGTCCGTGTGAGTGAACGTCTCATCGCCGAAAGCAAAATCGATCGACCCGGTCGATGCGCCAATCCCGCAACTTTTACAAGGACTCTGGCCGGCGCCTTCCGCATGCGCCTGCTGTCCGATCGCACCCGCCGGCTCCTGAGGACGATCGTGCTGCGCGCGCCCCTTGCCGCCGGGCGGCACGTCGGCGGTCTTTTCGTCAAGCTTCCCGCGTGCGCGCACTCTTGCCACGGCCTCGATCACTTGCGCGATCAGCCACAGCATCTTGCCTTCTTCGCTGCCGTTCAGATCGCGGATCGCCTTCGCGACTTTCGGCGCCTCGTCCTTCAGGAACGCGACGATATCGCGGAACGGTTGCAGCCACGAATCCGGAGCAAGCTTCGCCGCAGTCCCGACCGTCGCGTTCCCGGCTTGCTTCCCCAACGCGATCGAACCTTCGTAACCGTACTCGATCGCATCAACCACCAGCATCGGGTTGTACCAGGACCGCTTGTCCATCTTCCGGGCGATCTGTGCAGTACGCCGCACGTTGGCACTGCTGTCGAAAATTTGCCCTTTGAGGGCGAGTTCCAGCCCGGTAGCAATACCGAGCATCAACTCCTGCGCCTTATGCGCGCAGTCGTTCAGCAGTTCGACAAGAACGTCCTGCAGGGTCTTCAGGAAGTTCTCGATTTCGGTCGCGGCCGCGGCGTTGACATGCGTGACGAGCACCGAAATGAGCGCCGCGCCGAGATTGCCGCGAGACACCAGCAATTGATTGCGCACGAGCGCCAGCAGCGGCCGTGCCGACAGTCGGAACGACGCGAGTGGCGGCGGAACCGGAATGACGCCGATCAGGTTGATCGCAAGCCCAAGGTAATCGAGCAGATTGGCGTGGCGCTTCTCGACGATCATCACGATGTCGCACACCGCATCGTAAAACGCCATCAGGTTGCCGATGATCGGCACCGCGCTTGCGAAGGTCTTGAGATCCTCGAACGAAATGTGATTGCCGCTGATCTTGAGCAGCCACTTGTTGAAACGGTCGCCTCCCGCCGCTACATCTTTCGGCGAAATATCGCTGAGCCAGGAAACGGCCTGTTCCTTCTCGGCGCCAGGTGGAAGTTGTTGTGCCATGTCGTTGTTCGTTCAATTCGTTTTTTCAAGACGGCTGACGAGCCGCCCTCTCAGGATTTCAGCGGTCCGCCGAACCCGCTCGTCGGAAGCTTCATGCCGGTCGCACCGGCGGCTGACGCCACCGTCGTAGCGCCCTTTCCGGCGATCCCGGCGACACCGGGTAGCGCGCCCTGCAGCGCACCGGATGCCGCATTCGCAGCCGGCGCGGCCAGCGCCGCGAGCCCACCTTGGCGAGCTGCCTGCACCATCCCGGCCACCTGCTTCGCGGCACTGCCCAGGCTCGATGCCGTCTGTAGCGCGGAAACCGCGCCTGCCCCACCCAGCGCACTTGCCGCGGCCGGCAATGCGGAACTCGCCAGTCCGCCCAACGCAGCACCGGCTCCACCTCCGCTCGCAAGCCCCATCGCAGCCGTCGTCGCCGCAGGCGCCATCCCCTTCAACTGGCTCGCGAGTTGCTCCGTCGCCGCGGCTTGCGCCGCCTGCGGCGACGGCTCGACGGGCTCGACCGGCCACTGCGCCTGCTTGAAGTAATTTGCGGGTTGAGCCGACTCGCGCGGATCCTTCCCGAACTCGACACGCACCGCACCCGGCGGCAAACCGCTCACAGCCGTATAACCGCTGTTGTCGAGCGCCCCTTTCTTCAGCACGGCGCCGTTCACGTCTCTCACCGTGAACAGCCCGCCCTTCACTGCCTCGCCGTTCACGTACTTGTGAAACAGCTCCAACTGCCCCGGCTGGTCCGGCCGCGGGCTCGGCAGCGGATATCCCATGCTCGCCGGCCCCGCGAATGTATGCGACGCGCCCTTCACATCGACCGCACCCGGCGTATGAATCTCGATGTTGCCGTCCTTGATGCGGATGTACCCGCCGCCACTCGTCAGCAGAATCCCCTGGTCGGCCGCGATCTCGATCCGGTCAGTTGCGGACACAACCTTCACCGCCTTCTGCGCGGTCACCTCGACGTTGTCCGACTGCGCCTGGATCTCGACCTTGCCCTTGCCGGCGAACAGCTTCATCCCCGCGTTCTGAACGAACAGGCTCAGCTTCTGCCCGATGCTGCCGATCAGCGACTTGCCCGCGGCGACGTGCACGCTCTGTCCGCTCGCGACGTTCACGTGATCGTTCGCGACCACGTGCAGCGACTGCTGTGTCGACATCCCGATCCCCGACGGGCTGCCGAACAGCATCACCGGCTCCTTGAACGCATTCGCGCTGCCCGTGCCGCCGCCTGCCGTGCGTCCGCCTGACGCGTTGCCCGACGCGCTGTCCTGCGTCGCGTCGGTGAACGCGCGCATCGTGTCGTGGGCTTCCTTGAGGCTTTCCGCCTGATGCTGCTCGCTCACGCCCGACATCGCCTCGACCAGGCTTTCGCCCGTCACCAGTTGCTGCTGCGCTTCCTTCACGTCGAGCGGCTGGCTGTTCGGCGCCTTCGGGTGCGTGGTCACGTACAGGCCCTGACTCGCCCGCACCGCGCCATACGCATCCGAACGCAGATCGAACCCGCTGCCCAGATACGACCCGCGCGAATTGCCGTTCTGGTCGATCAGGTAGCCGAGATGCAGCAGGCTGTTCGCGCTGCTGCTCATCAGCTGCACGCGGTTCTGCCCGGTCGCGTCGTCCATCACGAGGTGGTTGTAGCCGCTGCCCGAATACTCTTTCGATCGATACCCGGACAGAATCCCGTCGCTATGCCACTGCGGCTGGTTCGCGCCGTTGTACACGCGCCCGACTGCCAAAGGCCGGTCGCAATCGCCACCCACGTAGTCGATCAGCACTTCCTCGCCGATGCGCGGCACGTGCACGCCACCGTAACCGCCGCCGGTATCCGACTGCACGACGCGCACCCAGCACGACGCGTTCTCGTTGCCCGGATTCAAACGATCCCATACGAACTGCACACGAATCCGGTTCAGCTCATCCGTATAGACTTCCTCGCCCTGCGGCCCGACGACGATGGCCGTCTCGAGATGCATCTTCGGCTTCTCGTGCTCGAACGGGCTGCGATACGGCACGCTCACGCGCTGCGCTTCGACCTCGACGAGATAGAAGCCGACCGAACCGTCGTCATGCGGCACGCGGAACGCGGCGTCGGCACCGTAGCCCTCCTGCGCTTGCGTCAACGCGTCGCGCAGGCTGTACGGAAAGTCCGCGCTGCTGCTCGCGACGGGCAGGTTGTTCTCGATCCACCATTCGACGCCGATCGCCGCGAACTCGCGCTGGTCGGCCGGATCGCGATCGTGTTCGGGATGATCCGCCAGCGTAAAACGACGGCCGGCATCGATCGCGCGCACGCCGCCCGCGCCGTGGAAGCGCTTCGCTTGCGACTCCCATTCCTCCATCCGCAGCTTCGTCAGATGGTCGCCGCGCGTCTGGTCCAGATACGTGTACGCACCGGTGTACTCGTAGACTTCGAGCTGGTCGGGCAATTCGCCCTGGCCGCCCATCGTCGGCAGCGTCGTGCCCTTCGGGTTCGACGGTTGCGACGGATTCTTGTAGTCGAACGTGCGCGTCGTCCGGGTCACGCTCTGCAGCGTGCGCGAGCCCGACCATTGCGTGAACGCGTCGGCTTCGCTCGCCGCGCCGCCCCGATAGAAGCGCACGGTCTCCGGCGACAGCGGCGCGAACGCCTGCAGGTTGTCGGTGATCACGAGCGTATGCGACTTGCCGTCGTCGGCCTGCTGCCATGTGCTGTAGAGGCCTTCGCTCTCCATCAGCCGATGCACGAAATGCCAGTCGGTGTCGTGCTGACGAGTGTATGAACGGCTCGGCAGCGGTTTCGACAGCGCGAAGCGGAAATGCCCCTGCGCCTGCGGATGCTGGTTCAGCACGTCGCTGATGATCTGGTCGACGGTCGTGTCGTTCCAGAGCCGCTGGTCTCGGCGAAACTTCAGGAAATGGATGAAATCGGCGAACGTGAGCTGATAGGTCGTGAGCCCGCCGTCGGCGCCGAGGCGGCGCGCGGTGTGCACGTACCCGTTGATCGGCCGGTAGCTGCGATCGCCTTGCTGGATCCACAACGTGACCGGCTGCGCGATCAGCTTTTTAAGCTCCAGATCGCTGTCGGTCGACAGCACATCGAGCGTGAATTCGTACGCGCGCCCGATGCGCGACCGGCCGACGGCCCGCTGCACGGTCAGCACGTTGGCGCCCAATGGCGTATCGAGCTTCAGCAGCCGGTCCTGCTGAAGCAACCCGCCGCGCAATGCGGCAACAGTGTTCTGCATGTTCATGGCAACGGCCTTTTCTTCTTTTGACGCGCCCTCGGATGGCGCGTGATGCGATTTTCGCTCGCGCGATTTTACAGACAAATTACTAGCCGACTCGGAAAATGACCTGATTTAAAAGAGTATTTTTAATCGTTGGTCCGAACGTCCACGGCAAACCTTTCTAACGCTCGTCCAGCGCTCACGTGCCACGTCGTCACACCGCGCTGCCACCCCGCCGCCCGCTGAAATCGATTGCAATCAGGGCCAATTCGACTTCCGGCGCCGCCCGGTTGCGAGTAGTGTCTACGTGCCCGTCATTCGGCCCGGCCCGGGCACGATCGATGCCCGGTGCGCCATCACCACACTAAACACTGGAGATCCACGATGAAACGTTCGAAGTTCCTGCTATCTGGCCTGCTGCTCGCGTCGGCCCTCGGTTTCACGGCCGTCGCCGCGCACGCCGAAGACCTGCTCGACTCGGTGAAGAAAGCCGGCGTGCTGCGCGTCGGCCTCGAAGGCACGTATCCGCCGTTCAACTCGCGCGGCACGTCGGGTCAGCTCGAGGGCTTCGACGTCGACGTCGCGAATGCGGTTGCCGGCAAGCTCGGCGTGAAGACGCAGTTCGTCCCGACCGAATGGAGCGGGATCATCGCGGGGCTGCAGGCCGGCAAGTTCGACGTGATCGTCAACCAGGTCACGATCACGCCGCAGCGCAAGGAGGCGCTCGACTTCAGCGAGCCGTACACGTACTCGGCCGCGCAGCTGATCCAGCGCAAGGACGACACGCGCAACTTCAAGTCGCTCGAGGACTTCAAGGGCAAGAAGCTCGGCGTGACGCTCGGCACCAACTACGACCAGATGGCGCGCAGCGTGCCGGGCATCGAGGTGCAGACGTATCCTGGCGCACCGGAAAAGCTGCGTGATCTCGCGGCAGGCCGGATCGAGGCGACGCTCGACGACCGCCTGATGCTGCCGTACATGATCAAGACGTCGAACCTGCCGCTGCGCTCGGGCGCGGTGCTGAACGGCGGCAAGCAGGAGATGGCGATCCCGTTCCGCAAGGGCAATCCGAAGTTCGAGAAGGCGATCAACGATGCGCTGGAGTCACTGCGCAAGGAAGGCACGTTGAAGAAGATCTCGATGCACTGGTTCGGCAGCGACGTGACGGTGCCGGTCGCGCAGTAAGCGGTTCGCCGCGCTCGCGTTGCGTCACGTCACTCGCTGCGGCGAAGGCGTGACGCCTCTTCTCTCCCGCTCTCTTCGCTCAGGCCGCTTCGTCGAAGCGCGCGAGCAGCATCTGGCCGATCGGCGTCAGCGCCGGGCGCGCAGCCACCTCATTCACGCGTACCTGCGTATCGTCGACGAGCCGCTTTTCGACGAGCACGGCGAACGCGGGGTTCGCCAGGTCGACGCTGTCCGGTGCGCGGGCTATGCGCAGCAGCATCGAGAATTCATGCGGACTCAACATGGTCCTTGTCTCCTGATCGTCCGCGATCCGGTTCGAACGGCGTCGATCGTGTTTTTGAATGGAATGACGCGAGGCATAGTCGATGCGCCGCCGGGAGCGAGATCCCGGTTGACCGTTGCGCGACGCAAGCACGGCGTCGCGTGCGGGTTACGCACGCCCGAATCGCGACGGTGGCGCCGCGGCGGAACGTGCAACGTTAGGGGCGCAGCATGACGCGGGCGTGACAGGGAAAGGGGGGCGCAACGATGTGCGATGCGCACTCGGATTGCCAGCGCAGCGCACGTCGTGCGGATCGGGGCGGGAGCGTAGGCATCTTCAGCCTCGAGGGCGATGCTTGTGACCGAGTTGGATGCCGTATGCCGAAGCCGGTTTGCCATGCGGTCGGCGTCGCGTGTTTCGCCTTGGATATCCAAAAAAACAAAGGGCCGGGAGAATCAATCTCCCGGCCCTTCGTTCAATATGGTGCCGGCTGCAGGACTCGAACCCGCCACCTGATGATTACAAATCAACTGCTCTACCAGATGAGCTAAGCCGGCGTAAGCGCGAGATTCTACCTCATTTCACGATCTTGAGGCGAGGTCTGCTGCCGCCTTTCGAGCCATCCCCGTCGGTTTTCGGCGGTTCGTCGGCGCCTTCGGACGGTTCTTCGTTCGCACCTTGATCGGCAACCGGCGCCAGCACGACAGGCGACTCGTCGCGCCGCACCTCATCGGCCTGCTCGGCATCGTCCTCGAACGCGCCCGAATCCGCGCCCTCGCCCGCCACCGCATCGACCTGGAACGCCATCCCCTGGCCGTTCTCGCGCGCGTAGATCGCGAGCACGTTGGCCACCGGAATCTCGATCTTGTGCGCCTTCCCGGAGAACCGGGCGGTGAACTCGATCCACTCGTTACCCATCTGCAGCTGGCTCGTCGCCTCGAAGCTGATGTTGAGCACGATCTCGCCGTCACGCACGAACTGACGCGGCACGCGCGTCGAGTTGTCGACCCTCACCGCGATATGCGGCGTGTAACCGTTATCGGTGCACCACTCGTACAGCGCGCGCAGCAGATAAGGCTTCGTTGAAATCTCTTGCATCACAATCCTCGAACCCGGAGCGGGCACGCGGCACGCCGCGCCGCCCGCTCCGTCTTGCCCTCATTGCATCATCAACGACGCATGACCTTTTCGGACGGCGTCAGTGCTTCGATATAGGCCGGACGGCTGAAGATCCGCTCGGCATACTTCATCAGCGGCGCGGCGTTCTTCGACAGTTCGATGCCGTAGTGATCCAGACGCCACAGCAGCGGCGCGATCGCGACGTCGAGCATCGAGAACTCCTCGCCGAGCATGTACTTGTTCTTCACGAAGATCGGCGCGAGTTGCGTCAGGCGATCGCGGATCGCGAGGCGTGCCTTCTCGTGGTTCTTCTCCGCTGCCTTGCCCTTCTCGTTCTCGAGCGTGCTGACGTGAACGAACAGCTCCTTCTCGAAGTTGAGCAGGAACAGGCGTGCACGGGCGCGCTGCACCGGGTCGGCCGGCATCAGTTGCGGGTGCGGGAAGCGCTCGTCGATGTATTCGTTGATGATGTTCGATTCGTACAGGATCAGGTCGCGTTCGACCAGAATCGGCACCTGACCGTACGGGTTCATCACCGAGATGTCTTCCGGCTTGTTGAACAGGTCGACGTCACGGATCTCGAAATCCATCCCCTTCTCGAACAGCACCAGCCGGCAACGCTGGGAGAACGGGCAAGTTGTGCCGGAATACAGAACCATCATATTTGCGTTTCCTCAAAAAAGCCGAGGGCCGGCACGCGGCGCAACCCCTTTCACGGGTTCCGCCTTGCGCCGGCCCCACGCCGGTCAGGCGTGTTTACTTGATATCTTTCCAGTACGCGGCATTGAGCCGCCAGGCCAGGAAAGTCAGGACACCGAGAAAGACCAGCACCCACACGCCGAGGCGTTTGCGGGTCTGCTGGGCCGGCTCGGACATCCATGTCATATAGGCCACCAGGTCGGCCACCGCAGCATCATAGTCCGGCGGCGACAACGTCCCCGGCGTGACCTGCTGGAAGCCGACGAGCGTGTGGACCTTCTCGCCCGTCTCCTCGTCCGTCTTGTCTTCGAATTTGGCAGTGCGCTGCCCCTGCAGTTGCCACAATACATGGGGCATGCCGACGTTCTCGAACACCGCGTTGTTCCAACCGCTCGGCCGCGTATCGTCGCGGTAGAAACTCCGCAGATACGTGTACAGCCAGTCGCGACCGCGCGCCCGCTCCTCGACCGACAGGTCGGGCGGTGTCGTGCCGAGCCAGTTCTTCGCGTCTTCGGGCCGCATCGCGACGGACATCGTGTTCCCGACCTTGTCGGTCGTGAACAGGAGATTCGTTTCGATCTCCTTCTGGGATATGCCCAGATCCGTCAGACGGTTGTAGCGCATCAGGTTCGCGCTGTGGCAGTTCAGGCAATAGTTTACAAACAATTGCGCGCCGTGCTGAAGCGAAACGAGATTTTCCGTGTTATCGGGCGCCCGGTCGAGCGGAAAATTACCCTCCGCGTGCACGGCCGGCGCCGCCAGCAGCGCGACGGCCGTCGCCCCGATCAGCGCGAGCGTCGAAAGCAGTTTCTTCATGTCGTTCTCTCCTCGCTCTCGTTAATGGGGCTTGAAGCGCACCCGCTCCGGCGGCTGCTTGAACGTGCCAAGCGGCGTCCAGACGGGCATGCCGAGGAAGAACGCGAAGTAGATCAGCGCACAGCCCTGCGCGATCAGCGTCGAGACCGGCGATGGCGGCCGCGTGCCGAGGAACGCGAGGATCAGGAACGCCGCGACGAAGATCCCGAGGAACACCTTGTGGAACAGCGGCCGGTAGCGGATCGACTTCACCGGGCTGCGGTCGAGCCACGGCAGGAAGAACAGCGTGATCACCGCCGAGCCCATCACGACGACGCCCCAGAACTTCGATTCCGTCAGGAACATGAATACGACGATCGCCGCGGCCAGCACCGGCAGCCCGACCTTCCACTTGCCGCGCGCACGGATCAGCGCGAGCACGCCGAGCAGCGCGATCACGATCATCAGCACGATCTTGAACGGGTCGGTGGTCGCGCGCAGCATCGCGTAGAACGCGGTGAAGTACCACACCGGCGCGATTTCCGGCGGCGTCTGCAGCGGATTCGCCGGGACGAAGTTGTTCGACTCGAGGAAGTAGCCGCCCATCTCCGGCGAGAAGAACACGATCAGCGCGAACACCATCAGGAACACGCAGACGCCGAAGAAATCGTGCACCGAGTAGTACGGGTGGAACGGGATGCCGTCGAGCGGAATGCCGTCCGCGTCCTTCTTCGCCTTGATCTCGATGCCGTCCGGGTTGTTCGACCCCACTTCGTGGAGCGCGACGAGGTGCGCGATCACGAGGCCGACCAGCACGAGCGGAATCGCGATCACGTGGAACGCGAAGAAGCGGTTCAGCGTGACGTCGGAAACGACGTAGTCGCCGCGGATCCACAACGACAGGTCCGGGCCGACGAACGGGATCGCCGAGAACAGGTTCACGATCACCTGCGCGCCCCAGAACGACATCTGGCCCCACGGCAGCAGGTAGCCGAAGAACGCCTCGGCCATCAGGCACAGGAAGATCGCGCAGCCGAAGATCCACACGAGTTCGCGCGGCTTGCGGTACGACCCGTACATCAGCCCGCGGAACATGTGCAGGTACACGACGACGAAGAACATCGACGCACCGGTCGAGTGCATGTAGCGGATCAGCCAGCCCCACGGCACCTCGCGCATGATGTACTCGACCGATGCGAACGCGAGCGTCGAATCGGGCTTGTAGTTCATCGTCAGGAAGATGCCCGTGACGATCTGGTTGACGAGCACCAGCAGCGCGAGTGAGCCGAAGAAGTACCAGAAGTTGAAGTTCTTCGGCGCGTAGTACTCGGAAACGTGCTTCTTCCAGGTGGACGTGAGCGGGAAGCGCTGGTCGACCCAGCCGGTGAGACCTGTCGTGGAGACTTCCTTGTTGTCGGCCATCACGCTTCTCCTTTCTCGTCCTTGCCGATCACGAGGGTCGTCGCCGACGTGAACATGTAGGGCGGGATGTCGAGATTCTGGGGCGCCGGCTTGTTCTTGAACACGCGGCCGGCGAGGTCGTAGGTCGAACCGTGGCACGGGCACAGGAAGCCGCCCGGCCAGTCGTCCGGCAGGTTCGGCTGCGGACCCGGCGTGAAGCGTTGGCTAGGCGTGCAGCCGAGGTGCGTACACACGGCCATCACGACGAGAATGTTCTTGCGATCGGCCCGCGAGCGATATTCGTTCGCGCAATACGCGGGCAACGGCATCGAATACGGGGATTTCGAGGTCGGATCGGCCACTTCCTTGTCGGCCTTGACGACGTCGGCCAGCATCGAATCGGTGCGATTCAGGATCCAGACGGGTTTGCCGCGCCACGGCACCGTGACCATCTCGCCGGGCTTCAGGCTGCTGATGTCGACCTCGACCGGGGCTCCGGCCGCTTTCGCTTTCGCGGACGGCGCAAGCGACGCCGCGAAAGGTATGACGGTGGCTACGCCTCCCACGCCACCTGCTACGGATGTCGCAATCAGCCAGGTACGGCGGCCGCTGTCGACGCGTTTCTCTTCCTTGTCTCGCATCACACGCCCCACTTCTGAGTTGGATTTTCCGTCACGACTTTTCATTCCGCCGCTAGTTTGCGCGAATGGAGTCGCCATTTACAAGGCCCGGAGACGAAAATCCCTTCGAAGTAATTGATAGTTAAGGGTTTTCCCCCACTATCGGAGCGATTAAATCATTTCGCTTTTAAGCATGCGCTACATTGCGAATTTTCGGTGCACCGCCGCAAATCCGGCGTTCAGACCGGATTATGAATATCGATAAAAAGGTGTTCGAGATCGAATTCTTCGGACAAGTGGGCGCCGAGCGCCTGGATTCCGTAGCGCTCGGTCGCGTGGTGCCCTGCCGCAACGAACGCGACGCCGCTTTCGGCCGACGCGTGCGTGACGGATTCCGACACCTCGCCGGTCAGGAACACGTCGGCGCCCGCGTCGATCGCCGCGTCGAAATAGCTTTGCGCGGCGCCCGTACACCATGCGATGCGGCGCAACTGCATCTCCGGATCGCCGAGCACGAGCGGCGTGCGGCCGAGCGTGCGCTCGACCTTCGCGACGAAGTGCTCGAGCGAGACGGGCATCGGCAGCGTGGCCATCCAGCCGAGGTCGCCATCGCCGAAACGCTGCTCGCCGAGCAGCCCGAGCTTCTCGCCGAGCTGCGCGTTGTTGCCGAACTCGGGGTGCGCGTCGAGCGGCAGGTGGAATGCGAACAGGTTCAGATCGTTCGCGAGCAGCAGCTTCAGCCGCTGGTACTTTCGGCCGGTAATCTGCGGCGCCTCGTTGCGCCAGAAATAGCCGTGATGGACGAGCACCGCATCCGCGCCCCATTCGAGCGCGGCTTCGAGGAACGCGACCGACGCCGTCACGCCGGTGGCGATCTTCTCGATCTTGCGGCGCCCCTCGACCTGGAGGCCGTTCGGGCAATAGTCCTTGAAGCGCGCGATTTCAAGGGTATTGTTCAAGTACAATTCAAGTTCGATCCGATCCATATAAACCTCTAATCCTTTCAGATGCTTAGACGCTTCTGGCTGTTCTTCGCGCAGGCGGTGACCGTACTGCTCGCGCTGATGTTCATCGTCGTGACGCTCAAGCCGCAATGGCTGCAACGGCAAGGACAGCTCGGCAAGCAGCTCGCCACGCCGATCGTCGCGCTGCGCGAAGTCGCACCGGGCATCGGCGGCGCCCCCGCGACCACGTCGTACGCCGAGGCCGCGCAAAAGGCGATGCCCGCCGTCGTCAACGTCTTCTCCAGCAAGGACGGCTCGCTGCCGCCCGATCCGCGCGCGAAGGATCCGCTGTTCCGCTACTTCTTCGGCGACCGCAATGCGCGCAAGCAGCACGACGAACCGGCCGCCAACCTGGGCTCGGGCGTTATCGTGAGCCCTGAAGGTTACATTCTAACGAACCAGCACGTCGTGGACGGCGCCGACCAGATCGAAGTCGCGCTCGCCGACGGCCGCACGGGCACCGCGAAGGTGATCGGCAGCGACCCGGAAACCGACCTCGCCGTGCTGAAGATCAACATGACGAACCTGCCGACGATCACGCTCGGCCGTTCCGACCAGTCGCGGGTCGGCGACGTCGTGCTCGCGATCGGCAACCCGTTCGGCGTAGGCCAGACGGTCACGATGGGGATCATCAGCGCGCTCGGCCGCAATCACCTCGGCATCAACACGTTCGAGAACTTCATCCAGACCGACGCGCCGATCAACCCGGGCAACTCGGGCGGCGCGCTGGTCGACGTCAACGGCAACCTGCTCGGCATCAACACGGCGATCTACTCGCGCTCGGGCGGCTCGCTCGGCATCGGCTTCGCGATTCCCGTGTCGACCGCGCGCACCGTGCTCGAAAGCATCATCACGACGGGCTCGGTCACGCGCGGCTGGATCGGCGTCGAGCCGCAGGACGTCACGCCGGAAATCGCCGAATCGTTCGGGCTCCAGCAGAAGTCGGGCGCGATCGTCGCGGGCGTGCTGCAGGGCGGGCCGGCCGACAAGGCCGGCATCAAGCCGGGCGACATCCTCGTGAGCGTGAACGGCGACGACATCACCGACACGACGAAGCTGCTGAACACCGTCGCGCAGATCAAGCCGGGCACGCCGACCAAGGTGCATGTCGTGCGCAAGGGCAAGGAGTTCGACGTGAAGGTCGTGATCGGCAAGCGCCCGCCGCCGCCGAAGCAGGCGCTCGACGAACAGGACAGCGACAGCGAATGATCTCCGGCGGGCGGCGTACCGGCGCCGCTTGCCGGCCAAGGACGGAAACAAAAAAGGGCAGCCTGATCGGCTGCCCTGTTGCTTTGGTCCGGCGGCGTTGCTCCGGCATGCCTTCTTCACGGTGAAGAAGCTGCGGGCACCCTCGCGATCTGCGCCATCCGGTCGGCGCGCGCGGCTTCAACGCTGTCGAGGGGCCGTATCGACGACCGCGATCATGCCGGCCGCCGCGCACCGGTCCCGCATCAACTCGCGGCGCCGTTCTCCGCCTCGGGTTCTTCCGTCGGCTTCGGCACGAAGAATCGCGCGGCCAGCAGCCCGATCTCGAACAGCACGACGAGCGGCAACGCGAGCATCAGCTGCGAGAACACGTCCGGCGGCGTCACGACCGCCGCGACGACGAACGCGCCGACGATCACGTACGGCCGCATCTCCTTCAGCTTCTTCAACGTCAGCACGCCCATCCGGACGAGCAGCACGACGACGATCGGCACCTCGAACGTGACGCCGAACGCGATGAACATCCCGAGCACGAAGCTCAGGTAGTTGTCGATATCGGTCGACATCTCCGCGCCGAGCGGTGCGTTGTAGTGCGCCATCACGCGGAAGATCGTCGGGAACACGAGGAAGTACGCGAACGCCATCCCGCACAGGAACAGCACATAGCTGCTGCCGACGAGCGGCGCGACGAGCTTCTTCTCGTGCTGGTACAGCCCCGGCGCGACGAACGCCCAGATCTGGTACAGCACGATCGGCAACGCGATCACGAGCGCGACGAGCATCGTGACCTTCATCGGCACGAAGAACGAGCCGGTGACGTCGGTCACGATCATCCTGCCGCCCTTCGGCAGGTTTTCCATCAGCGGCCGCGCGAGCAGCCGGAAGATGTCGGGCGCCCAGTACACGAGCCCGAGGAACACGACGATCACGGCCAGCCCCGCGCGAATGATGCGGTCGCGAAGCTCGACGAGATGGGAAATGAAGGTTTCTTCCGGGGCGTCGCCCGGGTTCTGCTGGGGGTCGCTCACACCGGCCCTCGGTAGGATTGACGAGCGAGCATGCGCTCGGCTCAGAAGAAGCGCGTCGGCCGGCGCAGGCTGGCCGGCTGGTGGCGCGCGACACGCGCGGCGCCCGACTGCACGTGCGTGCGGCGGGTCGTCGCGCGCTTGTACCAGACAGGCGTCGCCGCCTGTTTCACACGCCAGTTGCGACGCTTCGGCGCGAGCGCGGCCGTGCTGCCGCGCCACGACGGCGCCGCGGGCGTGTCGGAGCCGTACGTACCGGCATCGACCGAGCCTTCGTTAAGGCCGCCGACCGCGGAGTTCCACGTGTCGTTCAGTTCCTTCTCGTGCTCGCGCAGGTTGTCGTGAATCGTCGTCTCGACATTGCGCGCGGCCGTCTCGAAATCGGTCTTCATCGTCCGCAACGCGTCGAGTTCGATTTCGCGCGAGACCTCGGCCTTCACGTCGTTGATGTACCGCTGCGCGCGGCCGAACAGTGCGCCGGCCGTACGCGCAACGCGCGGCAGGCGCTCGGGGCCGAGCACCACGAGCGCGACGACGCCGATCAGCGCCATCTTCGAAAGACCGAGATCCAGCATCGCGAATGCCTGTCAGCGTGCCGGCGTTACGCCTTGTTCGAGTCGGAACGCGTCGTTTCCTTCGCGTTGACGTCGACCGAGCCGTTGCGCGGCAGCTGCTGCGCATCCGCCGGCGTCTCGCCGTCCTTCATGCCGTCCTTGAAACCCTTCACGGCGCTGCCGAGGTCGTTGCCGATGTTGCGCAACTTCTTCGTACCGAAAACCAGCGCGACGATCAGCAGCACGATCAGCCAGTGCCAAATGCTCAATCCACCCATGATGAAACCTCTCCTCAACCACGCCGCGTCGCGGCGCAAATCGCCGGCGGCACGCCGGCTTCGACTATCGATGCGGGGAAACGCCCCGCGACGTCAACCCATCCGCAGCCACGGGCGCGGGCCGGCCAGAATGTGCGCGTGCAGGTGGTAAACCTCCTGCCCGCCGCCGGGGCCCGTGTTGATCACCGTGCGAAAACCGGTTTCGCCGCCCGTGTACGCGACGCCGAGCTGGTCGGCCAGACGCGCGACCAGCAGCATCAGCCGGCCGAGCATCGGCGCGTCGGCCTCGCTCGCCGCCGACAGCGTCGGCACGTGCCGGCGCGGAATCACGAGCACATGCGTCTCGGCCGCGGGGCGGATGTCGCGGAACGCGACGAATTCGTCGTCCTCGTGCACCTTCGTGCTCGGGATCTCGCCCGCCGCGATCTTGCAGAACAGGCAATTCGGATCGTGACTCATGTTGCTCCTGCGAAACGCCCGCGCGCCGGTCAGAACCAGGCCTGCGGATCGAGCGTCTTGTTGTCGTTCAGGTACAGCCAACCTTTGATGATACGGTACAGCGTCCAAATCCACGTGACAAACATGATGACGAATCCCACGCCCACGAACATCAGCGCGAAGCCGATCACGTAAGCGATCAGCGCGCGCCAGAACGTGCGGATCTGCCACTCGAAATGGTCGGCGTACGGCGTGCCGGCCACGTCGCCGCGCTTCACGTAGTTGATGATGATCGCGATGAGGCCGGTGACGCCGCCCGTCAGCCAATGAATCGCGTAGAGGCCGTACAGCACGTGCGTCAACGTGCGCAAACCGTTCAGCCGCTCGGCGTCCGCTGCACCCGGCACCGACGGCGTCGGAAGCTGGCTCGGCGTATCGGTCATGATGCTACCCCCGTTGGATGACAATTCTTACAGCTTACCGCACTGTCGCCGGCGCGGCAGGCCGCGAGCCGTCAACCGCCGTTTTCCTCGCGCTCGCGGCGCTTGCGCAGCGCCTTTTCCTCTATGCCCGACAACCCTTCGCGGCGCTCGAGTTCGGCGATCACGTCGGCCGGGCTCAGGTCGAAATGCGACAGCATCACGAGGCAGTGGAACCACAAATCGGCCACCTCGCCGACCAGCGCCGTCGGCGCGCCGCCCTGGCGTACGTCCTTCGCGGCCAGCACGACTTCGGTCGCCTCTTCGCCGATCTTCTTCAGCACCGCGTCGTCGCCCTTGTGGAACAGGCGCGATACGTACGATTGTTCGGGGTCGCCGCCCTTGCGGCTATCGATCACGGCCGCGAGGCGCAGCAGCGTGTCTTCGGTCGATTGCGTCATTTGTAGATGTGTTCGGGGTCTTTCAGCACCGGATCGACCGCGACCCAGTCGCCGCCGTCCACCGTACCTTCGAATTTCTGGAAGAAGCACGAATGCCGGCCGGTGTGGCAGGCGATGCCCGACACCTGCTCGACCTTCAGCAGCACGACGTCCTCGTCGCAATCGAGCCGCACCTCGTGCACGTGCTGCACGTGGCCCGACTCCTCGCCCTTGAACCACAGGCGCTTGCGCGAGCGCGAATAGTAGACCGCGCGCTGCGTCTCGATCGTCTTCGCCAGTGCCTCGCGGTTCATCCACGCGAACATCAGCACGTCGTTCGTCGACGCTTCCTGCGCGATCACCGGCACGAGGCCGTTGTCGTCCCAGCGGACCTTGTCGAGCCACGCGGGCAAGGATTTCGTTTGCGTATTCATCACAGCCTCACCGCGATGCCCTGCTCGGCCATGAAGCGCTTCGCCTCGCCGACCGTGTGCTCGCCGTAGTGGAAGATGCTGGCGGCCAGCACCGCGTCCGCGCGGCCGTCCTTGATGCCGTCCGCGAGATCCTGCAGGCAGCCGACACCGCCCGATGCGATCACCGGCACCGGCACCGCGTCCGACACGCCGCGCGTGAGCGCGAGGTCGAAGCCCGACTTCGTGCCGTCGCGGTCCATGCTCGTGAGCAGGATCTCGCCCGCGCCGAGTTCGGCCATCTTGCGCGCCCATTCGATCGCATCCAGGCCAGTGCCCTTGCGGCCGCCGTGCGTGAAGACTTCCCAGCGCGGCGCCTCGCCGTCGGCCGACACGCGCTTCGCGTCGATCGCGACGACGATGCACTGCGAGCCGTACTTGTCGGCCGCGTCACGCACGAGCTGCGGGTTCGCGACCGCCGACGAATTCATGCTGACCTTGTCCGCGCCGGCGTTCAACAGGCGCCGCACGTCCTCGACGGCGCGCACGCCGCCGCCGACGGTCAGCGGAATGAACACCTGCGACGCAACGGCTTCGATGATCGGCAGGATCAGGTCGCGCTGGTCGGAGGTCGCGGTGATGTCGAGGAACGTCAGTTCGTCGGCGCCCTGGTCGTCGTAGCGGCGGGCGATTTCGACGGGGTCGCCGGCATCGCGCAGCTCGACGAAGTTGACGCCCTTGACGACACGCCCGGCAGTCACGTCCAGGCAGGGGATGATGCGTTTAGCTAGAGCCATGATGTACGCCATAGGCCGCGGTGGAACGGCCGGTTGCGGAAGCCTCGCGCGAGGCTTCCGGTCGGGGCCGCCTGCGGGCAGCCCCGGCGAACGGGACACCGCGGTTACGCGTTGTCGAGTTCGCCGTTCAGTTCGTCCGCGCGCTTTTGCGCGGCCGCGAAATCGAGATCGCCGGAGTAGATCGCACGGCCGCAGATCACGCCTTCGACGCCGTGCTCTTCCACTTCGCACAGGTTCTCGATGTCCGTGAGGTTCGACAGGCCGCCGCTGGCGATCACCGGAATGCCGACCGCCTGCGCGAGCTTCACGGTCGCCTCGATATTGATGCCCTGCAGCATCCCGTCGCGGCCGATGTCCGTGTAGACGATCGACTCGACGCCGTAGTCCTCGAACTTCTGCGCGAGATCGATCACCTCATGGCCCGTCAGCTTGCTCCAGCCGTCGGTCGCGACCTTGCCGTCCTTCGCGTCCAGGCCGACGATGATGTTGCCCGCGAACGCGGTGCACGCGTCCTGCAGGAAGCCCGGATCCTTCACGGCCGCGGTGCCGATGATCACGTAGGACAGGCCCGCGTCGAGATACTTCTCGATCGTCTCGAGGCTGCGGATGCCGCCGCCGAGCTGAACGGGGATTTCGTCGCCGACTTCGTCGAGGATCGCTTCGATCGCCTCGAGATTCTTCGGCTTGCCGGCGAATGCGCCGTTCAGGTCGACCAGATGCAGCCGCCGGGCGCCGAGATCGACCCACTTGCGGGCCATCGCCGCCGGGTCCTCGGAGAAAATCGTGGCCTGGTCCATATCGCCCTGTTTGAGGCGCACACACTGACCGTCTTTGAGATCGATGGCCGGAATCAGCAACATAGCAATCGGGTGTCGTCGTGGAAAATGAAAAGAATCCGGCGCGCACCGGCCAAACCGGTGCCGCGCCGTCTCGCTAGTTTAGTACAACTCTTTCGGTGCTTAAGCGTGCGAGCCCCGCACGACAGGCGTTTGCGCCCTGTCGACTGTGGCTCGCGCACCACGTTCACGGCTTCCAGTGTACGAAGTTGCGATACAGACGCAACCCGACTTCCGCGCTTTTCTCGGGGTGGAATTGGGTCGCGAAGAGATTGTCCCGCGCGACCGCTGACGTAAACGGCGCGCCGTAGGCCGTTTCGCCGACCGTGTGCGCCGGGTTGTCCGGGCTCACGTAATAGCTGTGAACGAAGTAGAAATACGCGTCGTCGGGCACGCCGTCCCACAGCGGGTGCGGCTGCGACTGGCGCACGCGGTTCCAGCCCATCTGCGGCACCTTGAAGCGCGAGCCGTCGTCCTGCAGCCGGCCGTCGAGCTCGAAGCGCACGACCTTGCCGGGCAGCAGGCCCAGGCCCTTCGTGTCGCCTTCCGCGCTCCAGTCGAACAGCATCTGCTCGCCGACGCACACGCCGAGCAGCGGCTTCGTGCGCGACGCCTCGATCACCGCTTCCTGCAGCCCCGATTCGCCGAGGCAGCGCATGCAGTCGGGCATCGCGCCCTGGCCGGGCAGCACGACACGGTCGGCCGCGCGAATCGCGGCCGGCGTGTCGACGATCGCCACGTCGGCGGCCGGTTCGGCCTTCTTGAGCGCCTGCGCGACCGAGCGCAGGTTGCCCATCCCATAATCCACAATCGCAATCGAAGTTTTCATCTCAGTGCAGGCAGTAGCGCCCTCAGTCCATTGACGATGAATTCCACCGCCAGCGCCGACAGCATCAAACCCATCAGCCGCGTGGCGATGTTGATGCCGGTGCGGCCGATCCAGTTCGCGATCGGCTCGGCAAGCCGCATCGCGAAGAAACACAGCAGAGCCAGCGCCGCGCCGATCGCGACGAGCCCGGCTCGCTCATACCAGTGATGCGAGTTCGCCGCATAGATGATCACCGTGCTGATCGAGCCGGGGCCCGTGAGCAGCGGAATCGCCAGCGGCACGACCGCGATGTTGTCCTTCTGCTCGGCTTCATGGCGCTCCTCCGGCGTCGAGCGGGTGTTGCCGGCCTGAGCGTTCAGCATGCTGATCGCCATCAGCAGCATGATGATCCCGCCGCCCACTTCGAGCGAGCCGACCGATATGCCGAAGAAGTCGATGATCTGCTGCCCGAGCAGCGTCGTCACCGTCATCACGCAGAACACCGACACCGACGCGATCCGGATCGTGCGGCGCCGCTCGTCGTCCGTCTGCTGCGCCGTCAGGCTCAGGAAGAACGGCACCGCGCCGACCGGATTGATCAGCGCGAGCAGGGAAATGAACGATTTGAGCAGATCCATCGCAAGCCGGCGCGCCGCGCCGAAGCCGTGAGGTTGTCCGTGGCGTCCTGTCCGTTCGAAAGTTAGAGGCTGCCCTTCGTCGACGGAATCTGCCCCGCCGCGCGCTCGTCGAGCTCCACCGCCGCACGCAGCGCCCGGCCGAAGGCCTTGAACACCGTTTCGAGCTGGTGGTGCGCGTTGATCCCGCGCAGGTTGTCGATGTGCAGCGTGACGCCCGCGTGGTTCACGAACCCGCGGAAGAATTCGATCGACAGGTCGACGTCGAACGTGCCGATCCGCGCGCGCGTGAACGGCACGTGGAATTCGAGACCCGGCCGGCCCGAGAAGTCGATCACGACGCGCGACAGCGCCTCGTCGAGCGGCACGTACGAATGGCCGTAGCGGCGGATGCCCTTCTTGTCGCCGATCGCCTTCGCGACGGCCTGACCGAGCGTGATGCCGACGTCCTCGACCGTATGGTGGTCGTCGATATGCGTATCGCCATGCGCTTCGACCTCGAGATCGATCAGACCATGTCGCGCGATCTGATCGAGCATATGGTCGAGAAACGGCACGCCGGTGGCCAGCTTCTGCCGGCCCGTACCGTCGAGATCGAGCTTCACACGGATCTGCGTTTCGCTGGTATTGCGAACGACTTCCGCCACACGCATGGCAATTCCTTGATTGAGTCTGATGTAAATGGGGATTGATCGTCGCGCGCCGCCGCGCCCTGGGGTCAACCGGGCAGCGCGAGTTTCAAGGCAGCCAGCAGGCGCGCGTTTTCGTCGGGAGAACCGACGGTCAGCCGCACGCATTCGGCCAGCAACGGATGCATTTTACTCACGTTTTTGACCAGCACCCGCTCGGTGAGCAACGCATCGAACACGGCCGCCGCGTCCGGCACGCGCACCAGCAGGAAATTGCCGGCGCTCGGGAACACCGTCGCGCCCGGCAGCGCGGCCACGGCCTGCGCGAGGCGCGTGCGTTCCGCACGCAGTTCGGCCGCCTGCGCGTCGAGCACGTCGAGGTGGTCGAGCAGGAAATCGGCGGTCGCCTGGGTCAGCACGTTGATGTTGTACGGCGGGCGCACCTTGTCGAACTCGGTCAGCCACGTCGGCAGCCCGGCGAGATAGCCGAGGCGGATTCCCGCGAGGCCGAGCTTCGAGACCGTGCGCATCACGACGACGTTGTCGAACTCGGCGGCACGCGGCAGCCACGAGCGCTCCGCGAACGGCTGGTACGCCTCGTCGATCACGATCAGGCTGTGCCGCGCGGCCGCGATGATCCGCTCGACGTCGGCTTCGTCGTACAGCGTACCGGTCGGGTTGTTCGGGTATGCGAGATAGACGATCGCGGGCCGGTGCTCGGCGATCGCCGCGATCATCGCGTCGGCGTCGAGCGTCAGGTCGGCCTTGAGCGGCACGCCGACGAATTCGAGCTGCGCGAACTTCGCGGACAGTTCGTACATCACGAAGCCCGGCACCGGCGCGAGCACCTTCGCGCCCGGCTTCGCGCAGGCCACCGACATCATGCTGATGATTTCGTCCGAACCGTTGCCGAGCAGCACGTCGCACGCGGCCGGCAAGCCCATCGCACGGCGCAGCTTGTCGAGCAGCGCGCCCGGGCGCGGCGCCGGGTAGCGGTTCAGCGCGACCTGCGCGAGGCGCTCGCCGAGCGCCGCCGCGAGCGGCGCCGGCAGCGAATACGGGTTCTCCATCGCATCCAGCTTCACGAACCCGCTCGCGTCGGGCACCGGGTAGCTCGTCATTGCGAGCACGTCGCGGCGGATGATGTCTTGTGGCGTCGTCATGGTCTCAAGCCGGCGTGCGTCGCGCCGGCGTCAAATTGGTCGGCAAGGCGGCGGCTGCCGCCCTGCGCTTGGTCTCCTCGTCGTCCGGAGTCGATGCGTCGGCATCGGCTCCGGCGCGCGGGTCACCCCTTCATCCGGAGTTCGGCGCTGCGCGCGTGCGCCTGCAACCCTTCGCCGTATGCGAGTTCGGAAGCAATCTCGCCCAGCGTCTGCGCACCTTCGGCGCTGACTTCGATCAGGCTCGAGCGCTTGATGAAGTCGTACACGCCGAGCGGCGACGAGAAGCGCGCGGTGCGCGAGGTCGGCAGCACGTGGTTCGGGCCGGCGCAGTAGTCGCCGAGGCTTTCGCTCGTGTAGCGGCCGAGGAAGATCGCGCCGGCGTGGCGGATCTGCTGGCCCCATTGCTGCGGCTCCAGCGCGGAAATCTCGAGGTGCTCGGGCGCGATGTCGTTCGCGATCCGGCACGCTTCGGCCATGTCGCGCACCTTGATCAGCGCGCCGCGGCCTTCGAGCGACGCGCGGATCACGTCCTGGCGCGGCATCGTCGGCAGCAGCTCGTCGATCGCCTTCTCGACGCGCTCGAGGAACGCGGCGTCCGGGCACAGCAGGATCGACTGCGCGAGTTCGTCGTGTTCGGCCTGCGAGAACAGGTCCATCGCGACCCAGCTCGGATCGGTCGTGCCGTCGCACAGCACGAGGATTTCCGATGGTCCGGCGATCATGTCGATGCCGACCGTGCCGAACACGCGGCGCTTGGCGGACGCGACGTACGCATTGCCCGGCCCGCAGATCTTGTCGACCGCCGGCACCGTGGCCGTGCCGAACGCGAGCGCGCCGACCGCCTGCGCGCCACCGATCGTGAACACGCGATCGACGCCGCCGAGCAGCGCCGCGGCGAGCACGAGGTCGTTCTTCACGCCGTCCGGGGTCGGCACGACCATCACGATCTCGCCGACGCCCGCGACCCGCGCGGGAATCGCGTTCATCAGCACCGACGACGGATAGGCGGCCTTGCCGCCCGGCACGTACAGGCCGACGCGGTCGAGCGGCGTGACCTTCTGGCCGAGCACCGTGCCGTCGCTTTCCGTGTACTGCCAGCTATGGGTGCCGCACTCGATCTTCTGTTTCTCGTGATACGCCCGCACGCGTGCGGCGGCGGCTTCCAGCGCCGCGCGCGCCTTCGGCGCGAGGCCGTCGAGCGCCGTCTGCAGCGCGTCCTGCGGCAGTTCGAGCGCGGCGACGCTGCTGGCGTCCAGCCGGTCGAAGCGGTTCGTGTACTCGAGCACCGCGGCGTCGCCGCGCGACTTCACGTCGGCGAGAATCTGCGCGACCGACTGCTCGATCGCTTCGTCCTCGCTCGCCTCGAACGCGAGCACCGCACGCAGCGCGGCGTCGAAGCCGTCGCTGGTCGAATCGAGTTTGCGGATGGTGATGGCCATGGAAGTTCCGTTACGGTGATGCGCTCAATTGCCATTCTGCGACGCGCGTTCGAACGCGTCGAGAATCGGCTTGAGCGCCGCGCGCTTCAACTTCAGCGCAGCCTGGTTCACGACGAGGCGCGACGAGATCGCCATGATCTCCTCGACCTCGACCAGATTGTTCGCCTTCAGCGTGCCGCCCGAGCTGACGAGGTCGACGATCGCGTCGGCCAGCCCGACGAGCGGCGCCAGCTCCATCGAGCCGTACAGCTTGATCAGGTCGACGTGCACGCCCTTCGCGGCGAAGTGTTCGCGTGCCGTTTCGACGTACTTGGTCGCGACCCGCAGGCGCGCGCCCTGGCGCACCGCGTTCGCGTAGTCGAAACCGGCCGGCACGGCGACCGACATCCGGCAGCGTGCAATGTTCAGATCGATCGGCTGGTAGAGGCCCGAGCCGCCGTGCTCGACCAGCACGTCCTTGCCGGCCACGCCGAAGTCGGCCGCGCCGTATTCGACATAGGTCGGCACGTCGCTCGCGCGCACGATGATCACGCGCAGGTTCGGGTCGGTCGTCGGCAGGATCAGCTTGCGCGACGTTTCCGGATCCTCGGCCACCTGCACGCCGGCGGCCGCCAGCAGCGGCAGGGTTTCCTCGAAAATCCGGCCCTTCGACAGGGCGAGGGTCAGCGGCGCGGTCATGCTTGGCTCCCGGAGAGGCGGCGCACGTTCGCGCCGACGGCGGTCAGTTTGGTTTCCATGCGGTCGTAGCCGCGGTCCAGGTGATAGATGCGGTCGACGAGCGTTTCGCCTTCGGCGCGCAGCCCGGCGATCACGAGGCTCGCCGACGCGCGCAGGTCGGTCGCCATCACGTTCGCGCCGGACAGCTTGTCGACGCCCGTCACGAGCGCCGTGTTGCCGTCGATCGTGATGTTCGCGCCGAGCCGGTTCAGCTCCTGCACGTGCATGAAGCGGTTCTCGAAGATGGTCTCGACGACCTGCGCGGTGCCCGTCGCGACCGAATTGAGGGCCATGAACTGAGCCTGCATGTCGGTCGGGAACGCCGGGTATTCCGACGTGCGGATCGTCACCGCCTGCGGGCGGCGGTCCATCTTCACGCGCAACCAGCTGTCGCCTTCCTCGATCGACACGCCGGCCTCGCGCAGCTTGTCGATCACCGCGTCGAGGATGTGCGTGCGCACGCCCGTCAGCATCACGTCGCCGCCCGCCGCCGCGACCGCGCACAGGAACGTGCCGGCCTCGATGCGGTCGGGAATCACCGAATGGCGTGCGCCGTGCAGCCGCTCGACGCCCTGGATCACGAGGCGGTCGGTGCCGATGCCGTCGATTTTCGCGCCCATCGCGACCAGCAAGTGTGCGAGATCGCTCACTTCCGGCTCGCGTGCCGCGTTCTCGATCACCGTCTCGCCGTCGGCCAGCGTCGCGGCCATCAGCAGGTTTTCCGTCCCCGTCACCGTGATCATGTCGGTCACGATGCGCGCGCCCTTCAGGCGCTTCGCGCGTGCCTCGATGAAGCCGTGCTCGATGCTGATCTCGGCGCCCATCGCCTGCAGGCCCTTGATGTGCTGGTCGACCGGCCGCGCGCCGATCGCGCAGCCGCCCGGCAGCGACACCTTGGCCTCGCCGAAGCGCGCGAGCAGCGGCCCGAGCACGAGGATCGACGCGCGCATCGTCTTGACGAGCTCGTACGGCGCGACGAGGTTGTCGACGCGCGATGCGTCGAGCTGCACGCGGCAGCCGTCCGTTTCGCTCTTCACGCCCATCTGGTTCAGCACCTTCAGCGTGGTGCGCACGTCCTTCAGGTTCGGCACGTTGTCGAGTTCGACCGGCTCGGCGCTGAGCAGCCCCGCGCACAGGATCGGCAGTGCGGCGTTCTTCGCGCCCGACACGACGATCTCGCCCGACAACCGGCGACCGCCTTCGATCACCAGCTTGTCCATCCCATGTCCCTGCGATTCCCCGTTGGCGGCCGGGTGTGCCGTGGCGACGCTCTGGACGGCGTCGCGCTCGTTGACGGTGACTTGCACTCAGTGGTTCCGGTTTATGCGTTCTGCCATTCGGCGGGCGTCAGCGTCTTCATGCTGAGCGCGTGAATTTCCTGCTTCATGCGATCGCCGAGCGCCGCATAGACGAGCTGGTGCCGCTGGATCGGCCGCTTGCCTTCGAAGGCCGCCGACACGATCGTCGCGAAGAAATGCTGGCCGTCGCCTTCGACTTCCAGATGAGTGCAGGCGAGACCGCCGGCGATGTATTGCTTGACCTGTTCGGGAGTCGGCAACATGAGGGGCTCCTGTCGGCGCGCGCCGCCCGTGGCGGCCGCCGCCGTCGATATCAATGACGCAGTTTGTAGCCGGTCGCGAGCAGCCGCATCGCGAACATCGCGAGCAGCACGAAGAAACCGGTGACGATCGCGAGGCTTGCGAGCGGGTTGATGTCGGACGCGCCGAAGAACCCGAAACGGAAGCCGTCGATCATGTAGAAAAACGGGTTGAGACGCGAGATCTCGCGCCACACGGGCGGCAGCGAGTGCGTCGAATAGAACACGCCGGACAGGAACGTCAGCGGCATGATCAGGAAGTTCTGGAACGCGGCGAGCTGGTCGAACTTCTCGGCCCAGATCCCGGCGATCAGCCCGAGCGTGCCGAGGATCGCCGAGCCGAGCAGCGCGAACGCGATGATGAACAGCGGCGCCGCGAAATGCATCGGGATAAACCAGATCGTCACGACGAACACGCCCGCGCCGACCGAGAGCCCGCGCACGACGGACGCGAGCACGTACGCGCCGAAGATATCCTTGTAGGACAGCGGCGGCAGCAGCACGAACACGAGGTTGCCGGTGATCTTCGACTGGATCAGCGACGACGAGCTGTTCGCGAATGCGTTCTGCAGCACGCTCATCATCACGAGGCCGGGGACCAGGAAGCTCACGTACTCGACGCCCGGATACACCTCGACTCGGCCCGACAGCGCGTGGCCGAAGATCGTCAGGTACAGCAGCGCCGTCACGATCGGTGCGCACACCGTCTGGAACGACACCTTCCAGAAACGCAAGAGTTCCTTGTAGAACAGCGTTTGAAAACCGCTCATGCCAATCCCTCGACGACTTCTGCTCCGTTCATCACCTGGACGAACACATCCTCGAGGTCCGCCTTGCGGACCTCGATCTCGTCGAACGTGCAGCCCGCCGCGCGACACTGCGCGAGAATCCGTTCGACATCGTCGTAGCTCGCGAGACGCAGCAGATGCTCGCCCGGCGCGCGTGCGGCCGGATCGGTCTCCAGCCCGCGCAGCTCGGCGGGCAGCGCGCCCGTTGCCAGTCGCAGGTACAGCTGCAACCCCGCGAAGCGCCGCAGCAGCGCGTCGGTGCGGTCGAGCGCGACGACCTCCCCGCGGCGCAGCATCGCGATGCGGTCGCACAGCGACTCGGCTTCCTCGAGGTAATGCGTGGTCAGGACGATCGTGTGGCCTTCGCGGTTCAGCCGCGAGATGAATTTCCACAGCGTCTGGCGCAGTTCGACGTCGACGCCGGCCGTCGGCTCGTCGAGCACGATCACGGGCGGCCGGTGCACGAGCGCCTGTGCGACCAGCACGCGGCGCTTCATGCCACCCGACAGCGCGCGCATGTTCGCGTCGGCCTTCTCGGTGAGGTCGAGATTGGCCATCACTTCGTCGATCCAGTCGTCGTTGCGGCGCAGCCCGAAATAGCCGGACTGGATCCGCAGCGTCTCGCGGACGGTGAAGAACGGGTCGAACACGAGTTCCTGCGGCACGACGCCGAGCGCGCGGCGCGCACCGCGGAAGTCCTTGACGACGTCGTGGCCGCGCACCGAGATACTGCCTTCATCGGCCCGGGCGAGCCCGGCGAGGATACTGATGAGCGTGGTCTTGCCTGCGCCGTTCGGGCCGAGCAGACCGAAAAACTCGCCCTCCTCGACCGACAGGCTGACGCCCTTGAGCGCCTGAAGCGATTTGTAGCGCTTCCTGACGTGACGGATTTCTATGGCTGACATGACTGTGCGCGGCGCAGGGGCCGCGACGCCTATTCTGTGCGTGCTGCGAAAGAAAATGGGGGCCGGACGCCGATTGGCTGCCCCGCAAAACGCTTGATTATAGGGCAAACCGGCTGGTGGAGCCGGCGCCTAAGGCGCGCGGCCTGAAGCGTGCGCGCGCCGGCTGGCGCGGCAGGCTTCGGTCGGACAGGGTCAATGTCGCCCGGTGCCGTCGATGAGCGCGTCGACGCCGTAGGCGCGCGCGAGGCTGGCGAGCTTCGAGGGGAGATTGAGGATGTCGAGGGTCGCACCGCGCGCTTTGGCGGCACGTTGCCATGCGAGCAGCACGGCGAGCGCGGACGAGTCGAACTGCGTCAGCGCCGCGCAGTCGACGGCGGTTTCGCCCGCGTCGATGCGCGCGAGACCGTCCGCGAGCGCGGACTTCGCGCTCGCGACGGTCAGCGAGGAGCCGGCCGCGAAGCCGCTCACGACGCCTGCTTGCCGGCGGCAAGTTCCTGGTTGCGCTGCGTCAGGAACTTGATCAGGCCGTCCACGCCGCTTTGCTGGATCTTCTCGTTGAACTGCTGCTGGTACGTCTGGATCAGCCATGCGCCCAGCACGTTCAGGTCATACACCTTCCAGCCGTTGGCCGTCTTGTACAGGCGGTAATCGATCTGGACCGGCTGGCCGTTGTTCATCGCGACCGTCTTCACGACGACGTCGGTGTCGGCCGGATCGGCACGGAACGGCGGGTACTGGATCTGCTGGTCCGGCTTCAGCTGCGCAAGCGCGCCCGAATACGTGCGGATCAGCAGCAGCTTGAACTGCTCCTGAACCTGTTGCTGCTGCTCGGCCGACGCCGTGCGCCAGTTGCGGCCCATCGCGAGCTGCGTGGTGCGGCGGAAATCGGTGTACGGCAGGATGTCCTTGTTGACGATCGTAATGATGCGGTTGGTGTCGCCCTGCTTGATTGTCTGCTGCTTGACCTCGTCGAGCACCTGCTGCGTCGCCGTCTTGATCAGCGCCTGCGGGTTCGACTGGTCGACTTGCGCGTGAGCTGCGCTGCCGAACGAGAACAGCGCCGCGAAAACGGGAATCAGGAACAGTTTTTTCATCATGGAGACCTGCATGAAGAGTCGATGCGAAGGTTGGAGCCGGTAGATTACGCGAAGGTTCGCGTGCGCTACCGACTGAATCGTTTCCGGCTGTAACGAATGTAAGCGCGTCAGTGCAGCCGGATGCTCGGGAAGCGGAATCCGCCCGGCGACGGCGGCGCCACCTGCATCGGCGGCACGGTCGTCGCGCTGGCCGGGTTCGGCGCCTGGGCGGCACCCGACGCCGGTGCGGCAACGGCCGCGCCCGATGCGCCGGCCGGCGCCGTCGCGCCACCGACTGCCGCGGCGCCCGCCGTCCCGGCCGCACCGGCTGCCGCCGGTGCCGCGCCGTCGTCCGGCAGGTCGTACTTCGGCAGCGCATCGTTGCTCGACGTCGTCGAGGCCTCGCCGCGCGCGTTGTCGATCAGCATCTGGCGGCGTTGCAGGTACGCGTTGCGCACGAACGAATACTTGTCGAGCGCCGCGGCATCCAGCACGTCGCCCGCGCCGAGCAGGTTCGCACGCGTATTGACGAGGTTCACGCCGAACAGGCCCCAGCTCAGGCCGTCCGGCTTCACGTAGGTGAGCGGGTTGCCGACGTAGTCGACGCCGAGGCCGGCCGTGTCGCGCAGCGTGCTCGGGCCGAGCAGCGGCAGCACGAGATACGGACCCGACGGCATGCCGTAGCGACCCATCGTGATCCCGAAGTCGGCCGTGTGCTTCGGCAGTTTCGCGATCGTCGCGACGTCGAACAGGCCGCCGACGCCGAACACCGTGTTGATCACGACGCGCATGATGTCGCCGACGCCGTCCGCGATCCGCAGCTGCACGATGTTGTTCGCCGCGATGTAGACGTCGCCGATGTTCGAGAAGAAGTTCGTCACGCTGTCGCGCACCGGCTGCGGCACCACGTACTGGTAGCCCTTCGCGACCGGTTTCAGCGCGTACGTGTCGACCGTGTCGTTGAACTTGTACATCGACCGGTTGAAGCCTTCGAGCGGATCGCCCTTGGTCGGCGTCTGCACGGTCGCGCAACCGCTCAATGCGGCGACTGCCGCCACCGCGAGCGCGGCGTGCCTGATGCGGATCGTCTGCATGGTCATTACCCTCTTGTCTTTCTCTCGTGTGGTTATTGGGCGGCCGAACCGGACACCGCGGAGGCCGGCACCGCGACCGGTGCGGGCGCCGCCGGTGCAGCCGAGGCGCCGGATGCCGGCTTCGCGCCACCCGCGTCGGCTGCCTTGCTGTACAGGAACTGGCCGATCAGGTTCTCGAGCACGATCGCCGACTGCGTCATCGTGATCGTATCGCCCGCCTTCAGCATTTCGGTGTCGCCGCCCGGATCGAGGCCGATGTACTGCTCGCCGAGCAGGCCCGACGTCAGGATCTTCGCGGACGAATCCTTCGGGAACGGATACTGGCCGTCGATATCGATCGTCACCAGCGCCTGGTAGGTGTTGGGATCGAAGCCGATCGCCTTCACGCGACCGACCACGACACCCGCGCTCTTCACGGCCGCGCGCGCCTTCAGCCCGCCGATGTTGTCGAATTTCATCCGCACCGAGTAGGTCGGCTGAAACGAAAGCGAGCTCATGTTGCCGACCTTGAGCGCCAGGAACAGCACCGCAAGGAAGCCCACCACCACGAACAGGCCGACCCAGAAGTCGAGAGCAGTCTTTTTCATCGTCATCCCAAAATTTGGCTTGGCTGAGGCTTAGCTGAACATCAGCGCGGTCAGCAGGAAATCGAGGCCGAGTACGGCGAGCGACGCGAACACGACCGTCTTGGTCGTCGCGCGCGACACGCCCTCGGGCGTGGGCTTCGCTTCATACCCTTGAAACAGCGCAATGAAGGTCACGGCGAACCCGAACACGATGCTCTTGATCACGCCGTTGCCGACGTCGGCCCATACCTGGACCCCGCCCTGCATCTGCGACCAGAACGCGCCCGGATCGACGCCGATCAGCACGACCCCGACGAAATAGCCGCCGAGCACGCCGACCGCGTTGAAGATCGCGGCGAGCAGCGGCATCGCGATGATGCCGGCCCACAGGCGCGGCGCGATCACCGTCTTGACCGGGTCGACGGCCATCATCTCGAGCGCGGTGAGCTGCTCGCCGGCCTTCATCAGGCCGATCTCGGCCGTCAGCGACGTGCCGGCGCGGCCCGCGAACAGCAGCGCGGTCACGACCGGGCCGAGCTCGCGCACGAGCGACAGCGCGACCAGCAGGCCGAGCGCCTGCTCGGACCCGTAGCGATTCAGCGTGTAGTAGCCCTGCAGGCCGAGCACGAAGCCGACGAACAGGCCCGACACGGCGATGATCACGAACGAATAGTTGCCGAGGAAGTGGATCTGCTTCGTGACCAGCCGCGGCCGGCGCAACAGCGGGAAGAATTCCAGCACGAGGCGCACGAACAGCCGCGTGCCGTAGCCCGCGCGCTCGAGGCCGCCGATGACGTAACGTCCGATCGCGCTGATCATGCGCGCCCTCCGCCGAGCCCGAAATCCGCTGCTAGCGGCGGGCTCGTGTAATGAAATTTGAACGGGCCGTCCGGCGCGCCGTCGATGAACTGGCGCACGCTCGGGTCGGTCGATGCGCGCAGCTCGTCGGGCGTACCCTGCGCGAGCACGCCGCCGTTGGCCAGAAAATACACGTAGTCGGCGATCGCGAACGATTCCGGCACGTCGTGCGTGACGAGGATCGACGTCGCGCCGAGCGCCTCGTTCAGCGTGCGGATCAGGTTCGCGGTGATGCCGAGCGAGATCGGATCGAGGCCCGCGAACGGTTCGTCGTACATGATGAGCTGCGGGTCGAGCGCGATCGCGCGCGCGAGCGCGATGCGGCGCGCCATCCCGCCCGACACCTCGGACGGCATCAGGTCGCGCGCGCCGCGCAGGCCGACCGCGTTGAGCTTCATCAGCACCAGATCGCGGATCAGGTCGTCGGGCAGGTCGGTGTGTTCGCGCAGCGCGAACGCGACGTTCTCGAACACGGACATGTCGGTGAACAGCGCGCCGAACTGGAACAGCATGCCCATCTTGCGGCGCAGCGCGTACAGGCCGTCGCGCGTCTGCGCGCCGACGTCGGCGCCGTCGAACAGCACCTGGCCGCGGCGTGCGCGCACCAGCCCGCCGATCAGGCGCAGCACGGTCGTCTTGCCGCAACCCGACCCGCCCATGACGGCGACGACCTGGCCGCGCCCGAAGCGCATGTTCAGGTTCGACAGGACGAGGCGGTCGCCGTAGCCAAAGTCGACGTCGCGAAGTTCCAGCAGGGTCTCGGTAGGAGTGGGGCTCACGGAGCTGACAGTCCTTTTACGCAGAACGCCGAATTATAGGGCCTGCATTGGAATGATGTCGTGACGCCGTTCCGGGCCCTGCGGTCAATGATTGTCAAATTGTCGGGCAAAGCATTGCTGCAACGCAACAATCGCCGCCCGATAATCGTTGGCGCCCGTGATCGCGCTGACCACCGCGACGCTGCCGACGCCCGTCGCCAGCACGTCCGGCAACGCGTCGAGCCCCACGCCGCCGATCGCGACGAGCGGCGCCCGCGCCCCCGCGAAGCGCGCATAGCGGGCAATCCTCGCCAGGCCCTGCGGCGGCGCCGCGACTGCCTTGGTCGCGGTCGCGTAGACGGGACCGAGCGCCAGATAGCTCGGGCGCTCGTGCAAGGCCCGCAACATCTCGTAATAACCGTGGCTCGACAGCCCGAGCCGCAGGCCGGCGCGCGCGAGCGCGGCCAGATCGGCCGTTTCCAGATCCTCCTGGCCCAGATGTACGCCGTACGCACCCTCTTCTACTGCGATCCGCCAGTGATCGTTGATGAACACACGCGCATCGGGATAGCGGCGCCCTGCCGCGACCGCGCGCGCGATTTCACGGCGCAATGCGTCCGGCTCCGCGCCTTTCACGCGCAGCTGCACGGTCCGCGCGCCGCAATCCAACACGCGCTCGACCCATTCGGCATCCGGGACGACCGGATACAGGCCCAGTTGCGCGGGGCACGGCGGGAATGCCGGCTCCGGTGCGGCGGCCAGGCCGGCGACACGCGGGAACCGTGCCGCGTCGACCGGCCACGCATCGGCATCGCGCGTTTCGTCGCCGTCGCGCCACGCCAGCGCGAGCACCAGCGCGTCGATCGGCGCGAAACCGCAGTCGAGGAACGCGGCGAGCGCCGCGATCCAGTCGTCGGCGAGCGGATGCGCGGCTTCCAGCGCGTGGCGCACGCCCACGGCATGCAGCACGGCGCCGCGCTCGTCGAATTCGATCGCGACCGCGTCCGGCGATGCGGGGCGCGATGCAGCCGACGCGCGCGCCTGCGCGGCACGGTCGCCGGCCGACACGATCAGCACGTCGCCGTCGGCCGGCACGTCGGGCGCCGCGACGCAGAGCCGCCACGGCGTCGTGCCGGCCGGCCAGTCGCCGAGGCGCGCGCGAATCCGCTCGGCCGCTTCGGCCAGCTCGTCGGCCGGCGGCCAGAAGGCATCGGCGAAGCGCACGCTCATGCGCCGCCTCCGTCCTGGTGCCAGAACGGCATCCCGACGACCGGCGTGCTCGCATGCGCGGTCTCGCGCGCATCCATCGGCCCGGCGAGGTAGGCCGCACGGCCGGCCTCGACGCCCTGCGCGAACGCGCGCGCCATGATCTCCGGGTGCGTGGCCTGCGACACGGCCGTGTTCAGCAGCACGCCGTCGAAACCCCACTCCATCACCTGGCACGCGTGCGACGGCACCCCGAGCCCCGCGTCGACGATCAGCGGCACGTCCGGCAGCCGCTCGCGCAACACGCGCAGCCCGTACGGGTTCACGACGCCCTTGCCGGTGCCGATCGGCGCGCCCCACGGCATCAGCGCCTCGCAACCGACGTCGAGCAGGCGCCGGCCGATCACGAGATCCTCGGTGCAGTAAGGCAGCACCTTGAAGCCGTCCTTGACCAGTTGCGCGGCCGCCTCGATCAGCCCGACCGGGTCGGGCTGCAGCGTGTAGTCGTCGCCGATCAGCTCGAGCTTGATCCAGTCGGTGTCGAACACCTCGCGCGCCATGTGCGCGGTCGTCACCGCCTCGGCGACGGTCTGGCAGCCGGCCGTGTTCGGCAGCAGCGGCACCGCGTGACGCTTGAGCAGGTCGAAAAAGCCGGCCTCGGCCGTGCCGCCGGTCATCTGGCGGCGCAGCGCGACCGTCACCATCCCGGGGCGCGACGCGGCGATCGAGTCGGACAGCGACTGCAGCGACGGATAGCGCGACGTGCCGAGCAGCACGCGGCTTGCGAAGGTTTCGCCATACAGCGTCAGCGCGTCGGCGGAAGTGAGGGACGTCATGTCGTTTTCCTGGAAGAGCGGGGGCGAACCGGCGGCGCTCAGCCGCCCGCGACGGGGTGCACCACGTCGAGCTTGTCGCCCGTCGCGAGCGCGCGCGCCGCATGCTGCGTGCGCGCGACGAAATTGCCGTTCAGCGCGACCGCGTACGGCGGACGCGCGCCGTACGCGGCGAGCGCGTCGGCCACTGTCGCGCCGTCGGGCAGCGTCAGCGTCTGTTGGTTGATCTGGATATCCATGAGGCTTGATCGAATTCGGTCGGCGGCGCGCATCAGGCCGGCTGGCGCGCGTCGTCGCGGTGATGAAGGAGCGTCGGCCAGCGCGCGGCATCGCGCCACGCGGCGAACGCGTCGGCATCGGCGAACGTGCCGCCGAGCGCGGCGTGCGCGAACGCGACCGCCGCATGCGCGACTTCCGGCGCGATCATGAAGCCGTGCCGGTACAGGCCGTTGACGGCGAGCGTCGTCGCGCCGTCCCAGATCACCGCCGGGCGATGGTCGGGCAGCGTCGGGCGGCACTGTGCGTTGAGTTCGAGGATGCGCGCCTCGCCGAATGCCGGGTGCACGGAGAACGCCGCGCTCAGCAGTTCGAGCGCCGAGCGCACGCTGACGGGCGACATGTCCTCGCCCTCCACCTCGGTTGCGCCGATCACGTACAGGTCGTCCTGTTTCGGCGCGATGTACAGCGGATAGCGCGGATGCAGCAGCCGCACGGGCCGCGTGAGCCCGATGCCGGGCGCATGCACGCGCGCGACCTCGCCGCGGATGCCGCGCAGCGCGGGCAGCGCGGATTTCGCGCCGAGCCCACGGCAATCGATCGTGAAATGCGCGTCGGGCCGGTTCGCGTCGTCGATCGTCGCGTGCCAGTGCAGCTCGACGCCGCGTTGCGCGAGGCCCGCCGCGAGCGCGCGCAGGGCCTGCCGGTTGTCGAGCTGCCCTTCGCGCGGCAGCATCAGGCCGCGCGCGAAGCGTCCCGCGAGCGCGGGCTCGGCCGCGTCGACCTGGCCACCGGCCAGCGCGACGAAGCCGCCGTCGAACAGCTCGGCCGGCGCGTTCGCGCGCACGCGCCGCTCGAACAACGGCGCCTCGGCACGATCCGCGTGATGCCAGACGACGAGCGTGCCGTGCTGCTGGAAGAACACCGGTTCGGGCAGTTCCGCGAGCCATTGCGGCCAGCGCGCGAGCGATGCGGCGCCGAGCTCGGTGATCAGCAGCTCGGCACTCGCCGCCTCGGCGAGCGGCGCGAGCATCGCGGCCGCGACCCACGCGGCCGACTGCTCGCCGTCCGGGCCGCCGCGTTCGTACAGTGCGACGCGATGCCCGTCGCCCGCGAGCCGCCACGCGATCAGGCGGCCGACGAGGCCGCCGCCGAGTACCGCGAAATCCGGCCGGGAAGCATGGAGGTTCATCGCGCCCCCTCCCCGCGAACCAGGCGGGCGCATGCGACGGACGTCGACGCGCGCACACGGTCCCGTGCAGACGCACGCGACAGCGGATCGGGAACAGCGCAAAAGACTGAAGATTGAGCGGTCATCATTCCTTCCGTAACGCGCGACGCGCGTACCCAAAAGGACGAAACCGGCAGCAAAGGCCGGCCGGGCGGGACTCGGGCGCTGACCATGTGGGATGGCGGCCAGCGCGGCCCGGCGGGATCAGAAACTTCCCTCGCCGGTATTACCCGGATCGGGTGCGAAGGGTCTTTCTCAGCCTCGCCGCGTTGCCCGGAACTGTCCGTCGGCCGCGCTCGAAGCACCCCTGTTTCGTCGTCGGCCATTAGACCATAAAAGCGGAAAGCGCCGCAAACTGTCCCCTTGCGGCAAATTCGCCGTCGCGCCGCGCCGCTCTGGCACAATGCCCGCAGGCCGGCCGCGCGAGCGGCCGGTTGCCGCGTCACCGCCGGCCTTAAGTGCCGTTTAAGACGCGCGGGCCACCATCCGGACGCCCGCCGTCAGTCGGCACCTCGTCCCGGCATGCCGTATCGCGGCGCGCGTCCGGCTCCGCCCGGCCCGCGCGCCGGCTACTCATCAGGAAGCACATGACCCAATCGATCGATCCCGTCCGCTCCGCCTCCGACGCGCCGCAGGACGAGCGCCCGGTATCCGCGTGGAGCCTCATCAAGCCCTACTGGGTGTCGTCCGAATGGAAAGTCGCGTGGGGGCTGCTGGTCACGATCATCGCGATCAACCTCTGCGTGGTCTGGATCAACGTCAAGCTGAACAAGTGGAACGCGCAGTTCTACAACGCGCTGCAGTCGAAGGACGTCCACGACTTCCCGAACCTGCTGATGCAGTTCTCCGCGCTCGCGTTCGGCTTCATCATCCTTGCGGTGTACGGCCGCTACCTGCGCCAGATGCTCGGGTTCCGCTGGCGCCAGTGGCTGACCGACCGGTTTCTCGGCCAGTGGCTCGGCGATCGCGCGTTCTACCGGATCGAACGCGACCGCCTCGCCGACAACCCCGACCAGCGGATCACCGACGACCTCCAGTCGTTCGCGACGACGACGCTCGCGCTGTCGCTCGACCTGCTGTCGACGGTCGTCACGCTCGTGTCGTTCATCACGATCCTGTGGTCGCTCGCCGGCGCGCTGACGCTCTCGCTCGGCGCGACGCCGATCACGATCCCCGGCTACATGGTGTGGGCGGCCGCGCTGTACGCGGTGGTCGGCTCGCTGATCATCCAGAAGGTCGGTCACCCGCTCGTGTCGATCAACTACCAGCAGCAGCGCGTCGAGGCCGACTTCCGCTTCGGGCTGATCCGCGTGCGCGAGAACGCCGAGCAGATCGCGTTCTACGACGGCGAGAAAACCGAGACCGCCAACGCGCAGAGCCTGTTCACGCGCATTCGCGACAACTGGTGGCGCGTGATGAAGTACACGAAGCGCCTCACGTTCGTGCTGAGCTTCTACGGGCAGATCGCGATCATCTTCCCGCTCGTCGTCGCGGCGCCGCGCTATTTCGCCGGCGCGTTCTCGTTCGGCGTGCTGATGCAGATCTCGTCCGCGTTCGGCACCGTCAGCGATTCGTTCTCGTGGTTCATCAACAGTTACTCGACCCTCGTCGAATGGCGCGCCACCGTCAACCGTCTGCGTGAATTCAAGCGCGTGATGGGCACGTCGCACCTGAAGGAAAGCCTGTCGCCCGCGACCGAGCACGGCGGCATCAACCTGCACTACGTCGATGCCGCGAAGCTGTCGACGTCGTCGCTGAAGCTCGCGCTGCCGAACGGCAACGCGCTCGCGAACATCGGCAACGTGACGATCGAACCCGGCTCGCGCTGGCTCGTGATCGGCAAGTCGGGTTCCGGCAAGAGCACGTTCATGCGCGCGCTCGCGGGCCTCTGGCCGTTCGGCGACGGCGCGATCGACGCGCCGGTCGGCGCGCGGATGATGTTCGTGCCGCAGACAAGTTACCTGCCGATCGGCACGCTGAAAGCAGCGCTCACGTATCCGGCCGCGCCCGACACGTTCGCCGACGACGCGTGCCGCGACGCGCTGCGCGCGTGCCGCCTCGAAGACTACGTCGAGCGCCTCGGCGAGACCGGCCACTGGACGCGCGTGCTGTCGCCGGGCGAACAGCAACGTCTCGCCGGCGCGCGCGTGCTGCTGCACAAGCCGGACTTCCTGTTCCTCGACGAAGCGACGAGCGCGCTCGACGCCGACAACGAAGCGCGGCTCTATCACCTGTTCGCCGAACGGCTGCCGAAGGCCGCGATCGTCAGCATCGCGCACCGCGAGTCGCTGGCCGCGTTCCACGTCGGCACGATCAACGTCGAACGCGTGAACGACAGCGACAAGGTCGCCGCGTAACCGCTCAACAGAAGGCCGGTGCATGCCGCGCCGGCCTTCTCTTCCTCGTTCTTCCTGCCTTCCCGCCTTCCCGCTACGCCGGCACGACCGGCACCGACACGATCGGCACATGCGACACGCCGTCGTGCGACAGCCGGCTTTCGAATAGCGTCAGCGCGGCGAAACGCAGCGCGCACGGCCGCCCGGTCGCGCCGCCGTGCGCGGGCTGCCCGTCCGCGTCGCGCGGCAACCGCGCGAGCGTGACGTGCGGCCTGAACGGCCGGCGGTCGGCCGGCACGCCCAGTTCGCGCAACAGCGCGGATAAGTCGGCATTCAGCGCCGTACAGGCAGGATCGGGCGCGAGTTCCGCGACGATCAGCCTCGCTCGCGGCAGGCTCGGCCACCACGCGATCCGCTCGACCGGCTGCAACGGCAGCGCATGCGCGGCCGCGAGCGCCGGCAGGCGCGCGGCCAGCGCGTCGCAACGCGCGCGTTCGATCGCGCCGATGAACGCGAGCGTCACGTGCAGTTGCGCGGGCAACGTGCGCCGCGCGCCGCGGGTGACCGGCAGCGCATGCAGCGCGTCGCGCGATGCCGTGTCGGGCATCAGCGCGACGAACGCACGAAGCCGGTCGCCGTTCACGACTCGCGCACCGCCACGCGCGCTTCGGCCACCGCATCGGCCGACACCGGACGCTGCGGCAGCGGGCCGTGCTCGCCCCACACGTCGGCCGGCAGCACGCGCGCGAGCTCGGGAATCGTGTTGCGCGTGAACACCGGATCGGCAATGCCCTGCGCGCGCTGGCGGCGATAGTCGCGCCACGCGGCATGCGCATACTTGCCGAGCGCGAGGATCGCAACCAGGTTGATGATCGCCATCAGCCCCATGCTCGTATCGGCCATCGCCCACACGAGCGGCAGTTGCCCGACGCTGCCGAACATCACCATCCCGAGCACCGCGATGCGGAACAGCGGCAGCACGCCGCGCCGCTTCGTGATGAAATCGACGTTGCCTTCCGCGTATGCGTAATTGCCGATCACCGACGAGTACGCGAAGAAGAAGATCGCGACGGCCATGTAGATGCCGCCCCAGCCGCCGACGTGGCTCGCGATCGCGCGCTGCGTGAGCGCCGCGCCTTCCATGCCGGTGCCGAGTTCGTACTGGCCCGACAGCAGGATCACGAACGCGGTCGCGCTGCAGATCACGATCGTGTCGACGAACACGCCGAGCATCTGGATCAGCCCCTGCACGACCGGATGCCGCACGCTCGCGGTCGCGGCCGCGTTCGGCGCGCTGCCCATGCCGGCCTCGTTCGAGAACAGCCCGCGCTTCACGCCCATCGCGACCGCCTGGCTGACCGCATAGCCGGTCAGGCCGCCCGCCGCCTGCTCGAGCCCGAACGCGCTCTTCACGATCAGCGCGATCACGGCCGGCACCATCGCGATGTGGGTCGCGACCGCGTAGACCGCCAGCGCGAGGTAGCCGATCGCCATCACCGGCACGATCACCTGCGCGACCGACGCGATGCGGCGAATCCCGCCGAAGATGAGCGGCGCGGTGAGCAGCACGAGGCTGAGGCCGACCGTCTCGCGGCTCCAGCCGAACGACGTATGGAACGCGTCGGCGATCGCATTGGCCTGCACCGCGTTGAACACGAAACCGAACGCGAGGATCAGCGACAGCGAGAACAGCACGCCGAAGCCGCGCGAGCGCAGGCCCGTCTGGATGTAGTACGCGGGGCCGCCGCGATAGCTGCCGTCCGGATGCGACACCTTGAAGATCTGTGCGAGCGTCGCCTCGACGAACGCCGACGACATCCCGACAAGCGCCGTCATCCACATCCAGAAGATCGCGCCCGGCCCGCCGACCGTCAGCGCGACCGCGACACCGGCGATGTTGCCGGTGCCCACGCGGCTCGCGAGCCCGGTCGCGAACGCCTGGAACGACGAGATGCTGCCCGGCTCGCCCTTGCTGCCGACCAGTTTCATGCTGAGGAACAGCGCCTTCAGCTGGATCATCCGGAACCGCAACGTGAACCACGCGCCGGCGCCGAGCAGCAGCGCGATCAGCACGTAGTTCCACAGCACGCCGTTGACGGCGTCGATCAGCCCAAGCACGAGTGCTTCCATCCAGAGTCCTTTCAAATGGGGTCGATCATGGTCGGCTGCGCGTGGCGCGCCGGAAGGACGACATGATATGACAATTCGCAAGAAATCTTACAAAACGAAAGGACTGTGGCGCGACGCTGGCCGGACTGCCAACGCTTCAAGATTATGCGACTCGCCACACGCAGAACCATGTTCTGCGCAATGAACTTTGACGTTTGGAAACGTTGTTCGAACCGCCGAACGAGGAGGACATGTCTCGCGGAACTGCTTCGATTGGACGTTGCCGCGCCTCACGCTCGGCTCACAAGGGGGTTCCGCTCGAGGCTGGCGCGCGGATAAGAACCATACAAAATTCTTGCAGAACAATCCAAAAAGGCAAACGCTGTGTCTTTCGCAATACGAATCAATTACCGAAAGACAACCAAACGGGGTGTGAAATGCTCAAGCACGACACGCTGGCATCTGAAAATGTCATGAATGGCGACAACAAACGGCAACACCAGAACAGGTGCCGCTTCCTGATTGCTTCGACCGCGCTACCGCTCGGAACCTTGCTGAAACATACAACGAGCGCGGCGCAATCAAATGTCCTACCACCGATTTCGGTTACCGCACCACGACCGCCTGATTTCAACTTTGGCGATTTCAAAATCAACTCGAACGAAATACCCGGCGCCAATATCGGGGCAGGAATACCACCCCCATCGGTCTGCTTCAATCAATATTGCGCGTCCAACTACATGCTCCTTTTTGCGAACACGGGCAACATGGTTCGCGCGACCGAAATGTTCTTCAGGTATTTGCCGGCAATCGGACGCAACGACACAAACTTCTGGCGCAATCAGCTTGTGCTGGTCGGCGGATTCACGCCATGGCTGGCCATAGGCGGCTACAAGTATTTGCCCGGCGCCAACCAATATGGGTTTAATTTCGCACCCGGGCATTATGCAAACATTTCCGCATTATTTGGCATCTACGTCGGCCAACTGGACAAAGCCCTGCCCACATCGAAATTCGATTTTTATGGCAACCCACTGATGTTCATAGAGGCAGTCAATCACTGGATACACGGAAACGGAGTCCAACGATCCATCAACATCGAATCTCTAAACTTAAAAATGAATGTTAGCGATTTCGGAGAAATATCGCGAGCCATCGAAAACCAAGGATATGGCCCTGGCATTTATCCAATCGACAGCGGATTCAGCACCAACATCTTCAACCATGGAACTCAGGATCTGTGGAGCGCAACCGTCTTGGGACGAATATCCGGCCGAGTTCACGGAACATTGGAACTACTCGCCGACAACACATATCGATTCAACGGGTATTACACACTCAATCCAGACAGGTTTGATGCCGATCCATCAAATCGACCATTTCTTCAAGAGGCAGCCACCACGTTTCTGGCGAAACTCGGTTCGGTGCTAGGGCATACGGACTATCAGATAATCTTCACCGGCGAAAAGAATATCTCATTTTCTGGCCAAAGACCCGTGCGAAATGCCGAAATGCGCCCCCCGGAGGCCGTTCATAGGCCATCATTTGGCGGCTTGATGCGCCCCGGCCGCTTCTAGGATCGAGAATTCCTGTCGCGCGCGCAATCTCGACAACCAAACACACGCCGAATCCGATCATGCTTTCGACAGTCTTGTGCTTCGTGATGCGTTGGATCCTCTGGATTATCGCCGCCGCCATTGGCACGTTCGTATTGCTGTTCGTCGTCGTGGCGTTTTCTCGGTACGAGAGGACGGAAGGCAGTTGCCCCGATGCATCCATCGAGGTACTCCGCGGAAAGATCCTCGCATACATCGAAGACCAAGGGGTGCAGTCCAATCGCATCCAATTCGATGGTGCCCCGCGATATCACGCATGGAAACTCGGGGTCTGGGAATTCCCCCTGCTCGTCGACGGAACAAAGTACATCGCGATGATCGATTGCAACGAACAACTAGCAAGCTATTGGCGAGTCAAGGAATCACCGCACGCCCCCCCATCTCCTGGCAATTGATCGCACATCGGAACATAAAGCACTCGGCACGTTCGAAAAAAACGGCGCTTTGGCTCTATCGCGCGACCGATTGGACGGACAAATCGACATGGGGGCATCGAATGACGCTCGTTGACATACTCCAAACCGTCCTGACAATGTTTGTCGCCATGCGGCAAGCCCCGTCGCGACGCGATGATGGGCACACGATCGTCAACGGCTGCTACACAAAAAAACCGGGCGCCCTCTCGGACGCCCGGCTTTCATCGAAACCCGCTCGCGATGATACTCAGCGCGGCAGTTCCGAATGCCCCATCAGGTACGCGTCGACCGAGCGCGCGCACTGGCGGCCTTCGCGGATCGCCCACACGACGAGCGACTGGCCGCGACGCATGTCGCCTGCCGCGAACACCTTGTCGACCGACGTGTAGTACGAACGATCGCCTTCGGTCGCCGCACGCGCGTTGCCGCGTGCGTCCTTCGCGACGCCGAACGCCTCGAGCACGGTGGCTGCCGGCTGCGTGAAGCCCATCGCGAGCAGCACCAGGTCGGCCTTCATCTCGAACTCGGAGCCCGGCACTTCCTGCATCTTGCCGTCCTTCCACTCGACGCGTACCGCGATCAGCTTCTCGACCTTGCCGTTCTTGCCTTCGAGACGCTTCGTCGCGACCGCCCAGTCACGCTCGCAGCCTTCCTCGTGCGACGACGACGTGCGCAGCTTGATCGGCCAGTACGGCCACACGAGCGGCTTGTTTTCCTCTTCCGGCGGCTGCGGCAGCAGCTCGAACTGCGTGACCTGCTTCGCGCCGTGACGGTTCGACGTGCCGACGCAGTCCGAACCCGTATCGCCGCCGCCGATCACGATCACGTGCTTGCCCTTCGCGAGCAGCTGGTCGGCGAGCTTGTCGCCCGCGTTCACGCGGTTCTGCTGCGGCAGGAAGTCCATCGCGAAATGCACGCCCGCGAGTTCGCGGCCCGGCACCGGCAGGTCGCGCGGCGTTTCCGAACCGCCCGCGATCACGACCGCGTCGAATTCCTCCTTCAGCGTGTCCGGCGAAATGGTTTCCTTCGCGAGGCTGCCGATCGACTCGGGCAGCGGATCCTTGCCGATGAACACGCTGGTGCGGAACGTCACGCCTTCCGCTTCCATCTGGCGCATGCGGCGATCGATCAGCCACTTCTCGAGCTTGAAGTCGGGGATCCCGTAACGCAGCAGGCCGCCGACGCGATCGTTCTTCTCGAACACCGTCACGTCGTGGCCGGCACGCGCGAGCTGCTGCGCAGCGGCGAGGCCCGCGGGGCCAGAACCGACGACCGCGACTTTCTTGCCGGTCTTGTGTTCGGCCGGCAGCGGCTTCACCCAGCCTTCCGCCCAGGCCTTGTCGATGATCGCGTGCTCGATCGACTTGATGCCGACCGGATCGTTGTTGATCCCGAGCGTGCAGGCTGCCTCGCACGGCGCCGGGCAGATGCGGCCCGTGAACTCGGGGAAGTTGTTGGTCGAATGCAGGACTTCGATCGCCTGCTGCCAGTCCTGGCGGTAAACGAGATCGTTGAAGTCCGGAATGATGTTGTTGACCGGGCAGCCGTTGTTGCAGAACGGGATGCCACAGTCCATGCAGCGTGCGCCCTGGACCTTCGCGTCCGCGTCGGTCAGCGCCGCGACGAATTCCTTGTAGTGCTTCACGCGCGTGAGCGGTGCTTCGTACGCCTCGTGGCGGCGTTCGAACTCCAGAAAACCGGTTGCCTTGCCCATAAGGTGCTCTTCTGTTCGGTGTATCGGGTGGGGGAGCCGCGCGCGGCCGTCAGGCGCGCGCGGCATTCGCTATGTCGTTCGTCGCTCAGGCGGCCAGCACTTCCTTCGCCGCCTTCTTCGCACCGATCTCGCCCAGCGCGCGCTTGTATTCGTGCGGGAACACCTTCACGAACTGGCGGCGCGCCGCGTCCCAGTTTTCCAGCAGCGACTTCGCGCGCGGCGAACCCGTGAACTGGAAATGACGCTCGACGAGCCCCTTGAGCAGCGCTTCGTCCGTCGTGCCCGCATGCCAGAGCGCGCGGTCGACCGTGCGCTCCTGCTCGGCCTGCTGCAGCACCGGCTCGAGCGCGACCATCGACTTGTTGCACTTCGCCGCGAACGTGCCTTCCGGATCGTAGATGTACGCGAGACCGCCCGACATGCCGGCCGCGAAGTTGCGCCCGGTTTCGCCGAGCACGACGACCGTGCCGCCCGTCATGTATTCGCAACCGTGGTCGCCCGTGCCTTCGACGACCGCCGTCGCGCCCGAGTTACGCACGCAGAAGCGTTCGCCCGCGACGCCGCGGAAGAACGATTCGCCTTCGATCGCGCCGTACATCACCGTGTTGCCGCAGATGATGTTTTCCTCGGACTTGCCGCGGAAGTCGTTGGTCGGACGGATGATGATCCGGCCGCCCGACAGGCCCTTGCCGACGTAGTCGTTGCCGTCGCCGACGAGGTCGAGCGTCACGCCCTTCGCGAGGAACGCGCCGAAGCTCTGGCCGGCCGTGCCCTTCAGCTGGATGTGCACCGCGTCGTCGGCCAGGCCTTCGTGGCCGTGCTTCTTCGCGATCACGCCCGACAGCATCGCGCCGACCGTCCGGTTCACGTTGCGCACCGGCTGGATGAACGACACATGCTCGCCGTTCTCGATCGCGGCCTTCGCCTTCTCGATCAGCACGTGGTCGAGCGCGCGCTCGAGGCCGTGATCCTGCACGTCGACGTGACGCGGCGCGACGTCCTCGCACTCTTCCGGCTGGTAGAACACGCGCGAGAAGTCGAGGCCCTTCGCCTTCCAGTGCTCGATGCCCTTGCGCGTATCGAGCAGGTCGGCACGGCCGATCAGGTCGTCGAACTTCGCGACGCCGAGCTGCGCCATGATCTCGCGCACTTCCTCGGCGACGAAGAAGAAGTAGTTCACGACGTGCTCGGGCTGGCCCTTGAACTTCGCACGCAGCACCGGATCCTGCGTCGCGACGCCGACCGGGCACGTGTTCAGGTGGCACTTGCGCATCATGATGCAGCCTTCGACGACGAGCGGTGCCGTCGCGAAGCCGAATTCGTCCGCGCCGAGCAGTGCGCCGATCACGACGTCGCGGCCCGTCTTCATCTGGCCGTCGGCCTGCACGCGGATGCGGCCGCGCAGGCGGTTCAGCACCAGCGTCTGCTGCGTTTCGGCGAGGCCGAGTTCCCACGGCGTGCCCGCATGCTTGACCGACGACAGCGGCGACGCGCCCGTGCCGCCGTCATGGCCGGCGATCACGACGTGGTCGGCCTTCGCCTTCGCAACACCGGCCGCGACCGTGCCGACGCCGACTTCCGACACCAGCTTCACCGAGATGCTCGAGCTCGGGTTCACGTTCTTCAGGTCGTGGATCAGCTGCGCCAGATCCTCGATCGAGTAGATGTCGTGGTGCGGCGGCGGCGAGATCAGGCCGACGCCCGGCACCGAGTAACGCAGCTTGCCGATGTATTCGGACACCTTGTGGCCCGGCAGCTGGCCGCCTTCGCCCGGCTTCGCGCCCTGCGCCATCTTGATCTGGATCTGGTCGGCCGATGCCAGGTACTCGGCGGTGACGCCGAAGCGGCCCGACGCGACCTGCTTGATCTTCGAGCGGAGGGAATCGCCATCCTTCAGCGGAATGTCGCTGACGATCTCGTCGCCGATCACCGACTTCAGCGTCTCGCCCGACTTGATCGGAATGCCGCGCAGTTCGTTGCGGTAGCGCTTCTCGTCCTCGCCGCCTTCGCCGGTGTTCGACTTGCCGCCGATCCGGTTCATCGCGATCGCGAGCGTCGCGTGCGCTTCCGTGCTGATCGAACCGAGCGACATCGCGCCCGTCGCGAAGCGCTTCACGATGTCCTTCGCCGGTTCGACGTTTTCGATCGGGATCGCCTTGGTCGGCTCGACCTTGAACTCGAACAGGCCGCGGAACGTCATGTGACGCTTGGTCTGGTCGTTGATCAGGTGCGCGTATTCCTTGTACGTCTGGTACGAGTTGCTGCGCGTCGCGTGCTGGAGCTTCGCGATCGAGTCCGGCGTCCACATGTGGTCTTCGCCGCGCACGCGATACGCGTACTCGCCGCCCGCGTCGAGCATGTCGCGCAGGACCGGGTTGTCGCCGAACGCATCGCGGTGCAGGCGGATCGCTTCTTCCGCGACTTCGAACAGGCCGATGCCGCCGACCTTCGAGGCCGTGCCCTTGAAGTACTTCTCGACGAGGTCGCTCGACAGGCCGAGCGCTTCGAAGATCTGCGCGCCCGTGTACGACATGTACGTCGAGATGCCCATCTTCGACATCACCTTCTGCAGGCCCTTGCCGACCGCCTTCGTGAAGTTGTAGACGGCCTTCTCCGGCGACAGGTCACCCGACAGGCCTTCGGCCATCTTCGCGAGCGTTTCCATCGCGAGGTACGGGTGCACGGCTTCCGCGCCGTAGCCCGCGAGCAGCGCGAAGTGGTGCGTCTCGCGTGCGGAGCCCGTCTCGACGACGAGGCCCGTGCTCGTGCGCAGCCCTTGCTGGACGAGGTGCGAGTGGATCGCCGACGTGGCGAGCAGCGCCGGGATCGCGACGTGCTCGGCGTCCGTCTTGCGGTCCGACACGATCAGCATGTTGTAGCCCGACTTGACCGCGTCGACGGCTTCCGCGCACAGCGACGCGAGGCGCGCCTCGATGCCTTCCTTGCCCCATGCGACCGGGTAGCAGATGTTCAGTTCGTACGCGCTGAACTTGCCGCCCGTGTACTGGTCGATCGCGCGGATCTTCGCGATGTCCTTGAAGTCGAGCACCGGCTGCGACACTTCGAGACGCATCGGCGGGTTGATGTTGTTCGTGTCGAGCAGGTTCGGCTTCGGGCCGATGAACGACACGAGCGACATCACCATGTTCTCGCGGATCGGGTCGATCGGCGGGTTCGTGACCTGCGCGAACAGCTGCTTGAAGTAGTGATAGAGCGTCTTGTTCTTGTTCGACATCACCGCGAGCGGCGAGTCGTTGCCCATCGAGCCGACGGCCTCTTCGCCCTGCTGCGCCATCGGCGCCATCAGGAACTTCAGGTCTTCCTGCGTATAGCCGAACGCCTGCTGGCGGTCGAGCAGCGCGGCGCCCTGCGTGCGGCCGGCCGCGACGTCCTCGGCCTTCGGCTCGATCTCGTCGAGCTTGATGCGCACGGCGTCGATCCAGCTCTTGTACGGCTTCGCGTTCGCGAGGTTGTCCTTGAGCTCCTTGTCGTCGATGATGCGGCCGTGTTCCATGTCGATCAGGAACATCTTGCCCGGCTGCAGGCGCCACTTCTTGACGATCTTCGATTCGGGGATCTGCAGCGTGCCGGCTTCCGACGCCATGATGACGAGGTCGTCGTCGGTCACGATGTAGCGCGCCGGGCGCAGGCCGTTACGGTCGAGCGTCGCGCCGATCTGGCGGCCGTCGGTAAACGCGATCGCGGCGGGGCCGTCCCACGGCTCCATCATCGCGGCGTGGTATTCGTAGAACGCGCGGCGATTCTCGTCCATCAGCGTGTGCTGTTCCCAGGCTTCCGGGATCATCATCATCACCGCGTGCACGAGCGGGTAGCCGGCCATCACCAGCAGTTCGAGACAGTTGTCGAACGATGCGGTGTCCGACTGGCCCGGGTAGATCAGCGGCCACAGCTTCGGCAGGTCGTCGCCGAGCACGTGCGACGCGATCGCGCCGGTACGCGCGTTCAGCCAGTTCACGTTGCCCTTGACGGTGTTGATCTCGCCGTTGTGCGCGATCATCCGGTACGGGTGCGCCAGCTCCCAGGCCGGGAACGTGTTGGTCGAGAAGCGCTGGTGCACGAGCGCGAGCGCCGACACGACGCGCGCGTCCTGCAGGTCGCGGTAGTACACGCCGACCTGGCCCGCCAGCAGCAGCCCCTTGTAGACGATCGTGCGCGCCGACATCGACGGCACGAAGTATTCCTTGCCGTGCTTGAGCTTCAGCGCCTGGATGCGGTGGCTCGCGGTCTTGCGGATCACGTACAGCTTCCGCTCGAGCGCGTCCGTCACCATGATGTCCTTGCCGCGGCCGATGAAGATCTGGCGGATCAGCGGCTCGCTCGCCTTGACCGTCGGCGAGATCGGCATCGTATGGTCGACCGGCACGTCGCGCCAGCCGAGCACGACCTGCCCTTCTGCCCGCACCGTCCGCTCGAGCTCCTGCTCGCACGCGAGACGCGATGCATTTTCCTTCGGCAGGAAGATCATGCCGACCCCATATTCGCCGGCCGGCGGCAGCGTCACGCCCTGCTTCGACATTTCCTCGCGATAGAACGCGTCCGGAATCTGGATCAGGATGCCGGCGCCGTCGCCCATCAGCGGATCGGCACCGACCGCACCGCGGTGATCGAGGTTCTCGAGGATCTTCAGACCCTGCTGAATGATCTCGTGGCTCTTCTTGCCCTTGATGTGAGCGACAAAGCCGACGCCGCAGGCGTCGTGTTCGTTTTGCGGGTCGTACAGACCTTGTGCGGCGGGCACCGCGGCGAGCGGCTGCTGGTGGTCGTTCATGGGGACACCGTCGTAAAGGGGCCTCGAGGGCCGTTGAACCATTTTTTTGTTGCCGTCGATCCCGCTCCCGACGGGAGACGGCACGGCCGACAGTGGTTGGGCGAGCTTCACCCGGGCCACCGGAATTCGGAATATACGCGACGAATCAAAGGAATAGCAACAAAAACCGCTTGATAGAACCCCATTTAAACAGATGCTCGGATCTGGTGCTGTTTTATTGGGGCCGTATCATTTTGGTGCAAAAAGAAGCGGCACCCGCGGCGCCGCCTCGTGATCCGCCTTTCCCGCGTTACTGCTGGATCGGCGGCGTGTTTTCACGCACCTTTCTGGGGCGTCCGCGCGGCAGCGGCGACACGCGGCGGTTCGCCGTGCGCGCCGCCCACTCGCGGTAGTTCTCGCCGCCGAGCACCCAGCCCTTGAGTGTCGCCTGCTGGAGCTGATCGGCCTGCCGCTCGTCGAGCGGCTGCTCGCACAGCTCCTTGTACGCGCGCTGACGGTCGAACGGCGTGTTGCCGAGCGCCCAGTAGAGCGGATGGTCGGTGATCAGGCTGTCGACGGTGAGCCCGACGTGGTGCCGGTAGCTCGACCAGCGATAGGCGTCGGGCGTCGCGACCAGCTGCGCGCGCACCGGGCTCATCTCGACCACGCGGCTCGCGAGCAGGAAATAGCGCTCGCCTTCGATCACGGTCGCGCGATAGCGGCCTTCCCACAGGGTGCCGCGCCGCGAATAGCGCCGGTTGAAATGCGCGACGTAGCGGCGGCCCACCGCCTGCATCGCCTTCGGCAGGCTCGCCTCGTCGCTCGGCGTCACGAGGAGCTGCACCTGACGCGGCAGCAGCACGTAGGCATGCACCGAAAGATGGTGATCGCGTGCCGCGGCCTTCAGACAATCGATGAAGAGTTCGTAGTCCTGGTCGTCGACAAACGCGGGTTGCTGATCCAGGCCGCGCAGTATCACGTGCTGCGGCTGGTCGGGAACGTAGAGTCGTGCTAACCGTGCCATGCTGAATGTCCGTTTGAACGCGTTAGGAAATACCCGAAGGTCCGAAAATGCGCACCTGCGTAGAATGCCTGTCCTGGCGGGGCGCGGAAGCGTACGGTCGTGCGAATCCTAGGGAGAAAGCTCTAACTTGCGAGCTTGTTTGGTTTTAAACGCAGTCGTCATAATGAGCACGCCTTTGATCGGAGGAGACACAATGAAACGAAAACTGGCCATTACGGGGGCCGTGGCGCTCGCATTCGCGGGCGGTACGGCACACGCACAATCCGCAGGTGATTTCTACGTCAGCACCGGCTGGCTGCACTTTTCGCCGCAGGACAGCAGCGACCCGCTGTTCGTCTACGGCGTCGGCGGCACGCCCATCAACCAATCGATTCCCAACACCGGCGCCGGCATCAACGACGCCGATACGCTCGGTCTCGCAGCGGGCTACTTCGTCACCGACCATATCTCCACCGAGCTCGTGATGGGGATACCGCCGAAGTTCGACATTACCGGCAAGGGTCGGTTCGAAAACTTCGGCGTACTCGGCCGTGCGTACCAGTGGAGCCCCGCCGTATTGCTGCGCTACCACTTCAACGACGCCAACGCGAAGTTCCGTCCGTATGTCGGCGTCGGCGCGACATATACGTGGTTCACCGGCGCAAAGATCACGAACAGCAGCTTCGAGAACGGCGTGCTCGGCGGCCCGACCAGCGCGACGACCAGCAACCAGTGGGCGCCCGTGTTCAACGCCGGCTTCACGTACAACTTCACGAAACACTGGTTCGGCGGCCTGTCGATCTCGTACATCCCGATCAGCGTCACCGCGACCTTCACGACGGCCCGCCGGACGCCGGTCGGCACCCTGACCGAAACGTCGAAAGCGAAGATCTCGCTCAATCCGATCGTCACGTACCTGAACATCGGCTACCGCTTCTAAGCGTAGTCGAATATTTGGGGAATGGTTAATCCTGCTGCAATTTGTAGCCGATTTTTCGTGACGTAACGTCTCCACGATGGAAAACGCCCCGGCGGAAACCCGCCGGGGCGTCGTTTTTTTGCCTCAGGGTTTTCCCGCCACCAGCATCGCGCGGGACCGGTCGCTACGCGATGTCGTCCAGCGCATCGGCGGCGATCAGGTCGATCCGGTCCGTGCAGACCGCATCGACGCCCCAGCGCGCGAGTTCGCGCGCCCGGGCGAGGTCGTTGACCGTGTACACCAGGATCCGCAGGCCGGCCGCCTTGATCGCGCGCACGAGCGGTTCGTCGAGCTCCTTGTGGCTTGCGTGCAACGATACGCAGCCGAGCGCACCGACGACCTGCGCGTGCCAGTCGTCCGGTACCGCCTCGTACAGCATCCCGCGCGGCAGTGCCGGTGCGCTCGCGCGCGCCTGTTGCAGCGCCTCGAACGAGAACGACGACAAGAGCGGCGGCACCGCCGCGCCATGCCAGTACGCGGCCGCATCGGCCGCGACCCGCTGCCCCGTGTCGCGCTCGCGGCCCGGGCACGGCTTGATCTCGACGTTCGCCGCCAGCCCGTGCGCGACGCAGCGCGCCGCCGCCGCCTCGAGCGTCGGCATCCGCTCGCCCGCGAAACGCGCGTCGAACCAGGCACCGGCGTCGAGCGCGGCCAGCGCCGCATAACGCATGCCCGCCGCCGGGCCGCGGCCGTTCGACGTGCGGTCGACCGTGTCGTCGTGCAGGAGGAACGTCACGTCGTCGGCGGATAGCTTCGCGTCGAACTCGACCATCCGGTGACCGCGCCGCGCGCCCTCGTCGAACGCGGCGAGCGTGTTCTCCGGTGCGAGCGTGCCGCCGCCGCGATGGGCGACGACGCGCGGATAGGGCCAGTCGGTTCGGGAAGTCATCATGCGCCTCGCAACGGGTTCGTCAGGATCAGCCGGCCCGCTTGCCGGTCTCGGGATCGAAGAAATGCAGCCGGTGCGCGGGCAGCGCGGCACCCAGCGCCGTGCCGCGCGCGGGACGATCCGCGTGCGGCAGCCGCACCGCGACGTCGTGGTTGCCCCAGCGGCCGTGCGCGAGGTTGTCCGCGCCGAGCAGCTCGCACGAGTCGACCGGCAGCGTCGCCTGCGCGACGCCCGGCTGCGGCGTCATGTGCTCCGGCCGCACGCCGAGCACCCAGTCGCGCCCGGTGGCGATCGCGGTGCCGATGCCGGGCGCGCCGGCGACCGGCAGCGCCGGGCCGCCGCCCGCGACCGTAAACGTCGCGCCATCCTCCGACAGCCGGCCGTGCATCAGGTTCATCGCCGGCGAGCCGATGAAGCCCGCGACGAACACCGTCGCCGGCTTCTCGTACACGTCGACCGGCGCGCCGATCTGCTCCGCATAGCCGCGGTTCATCACGATCACGCGCTGCGCGAGCGTCATCGCCTCGATCTGGTCGTGCGTCACGTACACGCTCGTGGTCGCGAGCCGCGCATGCAGCCGCTGGATCTCGAGCCGCATCTGCACGCGCAACTTCGCGTCGAGGTTCGACAGCGGCTCGTCGAACAGGAATACCGACGGCTCGCGCACGATCGCGCGCCCCATCGCGACGCGCTGCCGCTGGCCGCCCGACAGTTCGCGCGGCCGCCGCGCGAGCAGCGGCTCGAGCTCGAGGATCTTCGCGGCGGCAGCGACCCGCGCGTCGATCGTCGCGCGCTCGATGCCGCGGATCTTCAGCCCGTAGCCCATGTTCTGCGCGACCGTCATGTGCGGATACAGCGCGTAGTTCTGGAACACCATCGCGATGTCGCGATCCTTCGGCTCCAGCGCGTTGACCACGCGCTCACCGATCGCGATCTCGCCGTCCGTCACCGTCTCGAGCCCCGCGATCATCCGCAGCAGCGTCGACTTGCCGCAGCCCGACGGGCCGACCAGCACGATGAATTCGCCGTCGGCGATCTCCACGTCGATGCCATGCAGCACGTGCTGCTTGCCGTCGTAGGATTTCCTGACGCCCTTCAAGCTCAGCGCAGCCATACTTGGTCCTTCTCCCGGTTGCCGTCCGTGGTTATTTCTCGGAATCGACGAGGCCGCGCACGAACCAGCGCTGCATCGCCAGCACGACGACGAGCGGCGGAATCATCGCCAGCAGCGTCGCCGCCATTACGTATTGCCATTCGGTCGCGGCGTCGCCGCTCGCGATCATCGTCTTGATGCCCACCACCGCCGTCGACAGCGACGCCTCCGTCGTGATCAGGATCGGCCACAGATACTGGTTCCAGCCGTAGATGAACGTGATCACGAACAGCGCCGCGATGCTCGTCTTCGACAGCGGCAGCACGACGTCCCGGAAGAAGCGCAGCGGCCCCGCGCCGTCGATGCGCGCGGCGTCCATCAGCTCGTCGGGCAGCGTCATGAAGAACTGGCGGAACAGGAACGTCGCGGTCGCCGATGCGATCAGCGGCAGCGAGAGCCCCGCGTAGGTGTTCGTCATGTGGAGCGTCGACACGACCTGCACGGTCGGGAAGATCCGCACCTCGACCGGCAGCATCAGCGTGATGAAGATCAGCCAGAACGCCGTGTTGCGGAACGGGAAGCGGAAGTAGACGATCGCGTACGCGGACAGGATCGACACCGCGATCTTGCCGACCGCGATCGCGAGCGCCATCACGAAGCTGTTGACGAGCAGCCGGCCGAACGGCGCCGTCGTGCCGCCGCTGCCGTGCCCCCAGATATAGGCGACGTTCTCCAGCAGGTGCGTGCTAGGCACCAGCGACAGCGGGATCGTGAACACTTCCTGCGCGTTCATGGTCGCCGCGCAGAACGCGACGTACACGGGGAACACGATCAGCACGACGCCCGCGATCAGCACCGCGTGGCAGAACAGGTCGAAGCCCTTGCGATTTTCGATCATGCGTATTGCACCCTGCGTTCGACGAAGCGGAACTGGATCACCGTCAGGCCGACGACGATGATCATCAGCACGACCGACTGCGCACCCGAGCTGCCGATGTCGAGCCCCTGGAAGCCTTCCGTGAAGATCTTGTAGATCAGCGTCTTCGTGCTCTGCGCGGGGCCGCCGGCGGTGGCCGCGTCGATCACCGGGAAGGTGTCGAAGAACGCGTAGACGAGGTTCACGACCAGCAGGAAGAAGCTCGTCGGCGACAGCAGCGGCAGCACGATGTGGAAGAAGCGCCGCACCGGCCCGGCACCGTCGATCGCCGCCGCCTCGATCAGCGAGCGCGGAATCGCCTGCAGTCCTGCGTAGAAGAACAGGAAGTTGTAGCTCACCTGCTTCCATACCGACGCGAGCACGACGAGGAACATCGCCTGGCCGCCGTTCAGCGCGTGATTCCACACGATGCCGCCCTTCGCGAGCGCATAGGTGACGAGGCCGATGCTCGGGTTGAACAGGAACGCCCACAGCACGGCCGCGATCGTCGGCGCGACCGCATACGGCCAGATCAGCAGCGTGCGGTATACGCGCGCGCCGCGGATCACTCGGTCGGCGCAGGCGGCGAGCAGCAGCGACACGACGAGCCCGCTGACCGTGACGAGCGAGCTGAACACCAGCGTCGTGCGGAACGAGTCGAGGTACAGCGGGTCGGCGAACAGGTGCGTGAAGTTCGCGAAGCCGACGAATTCACTCGACGTGCCGAACGCGTCCTGCATCTGCGTCGACTGCCACAGCGCGACGCCGGCCGGCCACAGGAAGAACACGGCGGTGATCGCGAGCTGCGGCGCGATCAGCAGGTACGGCAGCAGGCTCGCGCCGAAACGGGAACGGGATTGCATCGCGGGTGTCCGGAGGCGAAACGGGAAGGGAACCGTGCCGCCGGCCCGCACGCGCGCATACGCGATGCAGCGGCCGGCGGCACGAACGCGATGCAGGCTCAGCCGCCCGACTTCTCGAAGCGGCGCAGCAGCTCGTCGCCGCGCGACGCCGCCGAGTCGAGCGCCTCCTTCGGCGACTTCTTCTCCGCCCAGACCTGCTCCAGCTCTTCGTCGACGACCGTGCGGATCTGCGGCATGTTGCCGAGGCGCAGCCCCTTCGTATACGGCAGCGGCGGCTTGTTCATCATCTGCTTGATCGCGGTTTCCGCGCTCGGGTTCTTCGCATAGAAGCCCTGCTGGCGCGTGAGGTCGTACGCAGCCGTCGTGACCGGCAGGTAGCCGGTTTCCTGGTGCCACTTCGCGGCGATCGGCGGCGAGGCCAGGAATGCGAGGAACTTCGCGACGCCCTTGTAGGTCGCCGGATCCTTGCCGGCCAGCACCCACAGGCTCGCGCCGCCGATGATCGCGTTCTGCGGCGCGCCCTTCACGTTCGCGTCGTACGGCATCATGCCCGTGCCGTAGCTGAACTTCGCGAACTTCTGCACGTTCGCGAGCGCGCCCGACGACGTCGTCAGGATCCCGCAGTCGCCGCTGTAGAACTTCGCCGATGCCTCGTCCTTGCGGCCCGCGTACGTGAACGTGCCGTCCTTCTGCATCTGTTGCAGGAACGCGATGTGCGCGACCTGCTGCGGCTTGTTGAATTCGAGCGCCGCGTCGGCGCCGTCGAAGCCGTTATTGCGGCTCGCGAACGGCAGCGCATGCCACGCGCTGTAGTTCTCGAGCTGGATCCAGCCCTGCCAGCCGGTCGTGAAGCCGCACGTCATCCCGGATTTGCGCAGCTTCTCCGCGGCGGCCTGCACGTCGGCCCACGTCTTCGGCGGCTGGTTCGGGTCGAGCCCGGCCTTCTTGAACGCGTCCTTGTTGTAGTACAGCACCGGCGTCGAGCTGTTGAACGGCATCGACACGAGATGGCCCGTCTTCGCGTCGCTGTAGTAGCTCGCGATGGTCGGTACGAACGCCTTTTCGTCGAGCGGCACGCCGGCCTGCTTGAACACGTCGTAGACCGGCACGACAGCCTTCTTCGCCTGCATCATCGTCGCGGTGCCGACTTCATAGACCTGGAGGATCGCCGGCGCGTTGCCGCTGCGATAGGCGGCGATGCCCGCCGCGAGTGCCTGGTCGTACGTGCCCTTGAAGACCGGCACGATCTTGTAGTCGCTCTGCGATGCGTTGAACTGCGTGGCGAGCTCGTTGACGCGCTCACCGAGCGCCGACTCCATCGCATGCCAGAACTGGATCTCCGTCGCGGCGAACGCCGCATGCTGCACACCGAACATGAGCGCGCCGCCCAGCGCGATCGAGCGAACCATTGTCCCCGCGGGCTTCTTCTTCATCGATCTCTCTCCTGTGAAAACGTTACCAACAGCGTGTGCAACATTCCCGTCGCCATTGAACCGGCGAAGTCTAGTGATCGTTTGTGACAGTCAGTTGTCGTTGATGACGAACAGGCGCTGGTATTCCTTCAGCGCGAAGCGGTCGGTCATGCCGGCGATGTAGTGCGCGACGAGGCGCGGCTGCTGCGCTTCGTCGTCCGACTGGTACGGCGGCGGCAGCAGGCGCGGATCGTCGATGAACGCGTCGAACAACCCGGTGACGACGCGCTGCGCCTTGTTCGCCATGCGCATCACCTTGTAGTGGCGATACAGGTTCTTGAACAGGAAACGCTTGAGGGCCGCCGCCTGCGCGGCGATCGGCTCGCTGTGCGCGACGAGCGGCGGCGCGGCGCGCACGTCGTCGAGCGACGCGGGCGCGACACGGGCGAGATTGCGCGTGGTCTCGTCGATCAGGTCGACGATCAGCGTGTTGATGATGCGGCGCACCGTCTCGTGCACGAGGCGGCGGCCTTCGAGATGCGGGAATTCGGCGAGCGCCGCGTCGTAGTGGCGCTGCCACAGCTCGACTTCGGCGAGCTGCTCGATCGTGATCAGGCCGGAGCGCAGGCCGTCGTCGACGTCGTGGTTGTTGTACGCGATTTCGTCCGCAATGTTCGCGAGCTGCGCTTCCAGCGACGGCTGGCGGCCTTGCAGGAAACGCTCGCCGAGTGCGCCGAGCTTGCGGGCGTTCTCGCGCGAACAGTGCTTGAGGATGCCTTCGCGCGTCTCGAAGCACAGGTTCAGGCCATTGAACGCGCCGTAGTGCTCCTCGAGTTCGTCGACCACCGCCAGGCTCTGCAGGTTGTGCTCGAAGCCGCCGTGCTCGCGCATGCACGCATTCAGCGCGTCCTGCCCGGCATGGCCGAACGGCGTATGACCGAGATCGTGCGCGAGCGAGATCGCTTCGACGAGATCCTCGTTCAGGCGCAGGTTGCGCGCGACCGAACGCGCGATCTGCGCGACTTCGAGGCTGTGCGTGAGGCGGGTGCGAAACAGGTCGCCTTCGTGATTGACGAAGACCTGCGTCTTGTATTCGAGCCGGCGGAACGCGGTCGAATGAACGATGCGGTCGCGGTCACGCTGGAATTCGGTGCGCGCCGCCGGCGGGGTTTCCTGATGGCGGCGGCCGCGCGACTGCGACGCGTGGGCGGCATACGGAGCGAGATGGGCTTCCAGCGCCGCCAGCGTCGGCGGCTCGGCCAGCGCCGCGGCAGATGCGCGGCCGGCTCGGGTCGGTTTGCTGCTGGATGTCTCGCTCACGTCTCCTCCATGTCAGGGGCGCCGGGGCATCCGGGGCGCCGTTACCGGGTCGTCTGCGCCAGCGTAGCGAACACGGCTTCGTCGGGCGCCTGGGTGATCAGCGTATCGCCGAATCGCTTCAGCAGGATGAACTTGATCGCTCCGGCTTCAGCCTTCTTGTCGACGCGCATCAGGTCCATGTAGCGCGCATCGCCGAGTGCCGGCCCGCGCACCGGCAGATGTGCGGCGGCGATCACCGCGTCGAGCCGCTGCCGCGACGCTTCGTCGAGCAGGCCGAGCCGCACCGACAGGTCGCCCGCCATCACCATCCCGCAGCCGACCGCTTCGCCGTGCAGCCACTCGCCATAACCGAGCCCGGCCTCGATCGCATGGCCGAACGTATGGCCGAAATTCAGGATCGCACGCAGCCCGCCTTCGCGTTCGTCGGCTGCGACCACGCTCGCCTTGATCTCGCACGAGCGCTTCACCGCATGCGCGAGCGCGGCCGGCTCGCGGCGGTTCAGCGCCTCGACGTTCGCCTCGATCCAGTCGAAGAATGCCGCATCGGCGATCGCGCCCGTCTTGATGACCTCGGCCACGCCGGCCGCCAGCTCGCGATCGGGCAACGTGGTCAGCGCGCCGATATCGGCGATCACGGCCTGCGGCTGGTAGAACGCACCGATCATGTTCTTGCCGAGCGGGTGGTTGATGCCCGTCTTGCCGCCGACCGACGAATCGACTTGCGACAGCAGCGTCGTCGGCACCTGGATGAACGGCACGCCGCGCATGTAGCACGCAGCGGCGAAGCCGGTCATGTCGCCGATCACGCCGCCGCCGAGTGCGACGAGCGTCGTCTTGCGGTCGGCGCGCTCGGTCAGCAGGCCGTCGAAGATCAGGTTCAGCGTTTCCCAGTTCTTGTAGGCCTCGCCGTCCGGCAGCACGACCGTCGACACGCGCTTGCCGAGCGGCGCGAGCGCCGCGCGCAGCACGTCGCCGTAGAGCGGATCGACCGTCGTGTTCGTGACGATCGTGACCGACGAACCGGTGATGTGAGGGGCGAACAGCTCGGTGCGGCCGATCAGGCCGGCACCAATATGAATCGGGTAGGCGCGCTCGCCCAGATCGACGTTGACGGTAATCATGCTTGTAGCGGCTTGGCGATGACGCCTGCCAGTTCGAGTTGCATCAGCACCATGTTGACGAGGCCGTTGACCGACGGGCGGCCGGTCTCGATGATGAAGTCCGCGCACTCGCGGTACAGCGGGTCGCGCACTTCGTAGAGCGCTTCGAGACGCGCCTTCGGATCGTCGGTCTGCAACAGCGGGCGGTTCTTGTCCTTGCGGGTGCGCAGCCACAGATCGTGCGGATTGGCGCGCAGATAGATGACGATGCCGCTGCTTTTCAGGCAGTCGCGATTCTCGGGCCGCAGCACCGCGCCGCCGCCCGTCGCAAGCACGATGTTCTCGCGCTGCGTGAGATCGGCGATCACCTGCGATTCGCGGTCGCGAAACCCGGCCTCGCCCTCCATCTCGAAGATCACCGGAATGCGCGCACCCGTGCGGGCCTCGATTTCGTGGTCGGAGTCGAAGAACGTCCTGTCGAGCCGGCGCGCGACCGCCCGGCCCACGGTGGTCTTACCCGCTCCCATAAGGCCGACGAAAAATACGTTTGCATGTGGGTCCCGCGCTTGCAACGGCTTCCTCTGCTTGAATCTTGCTGGTGTGTGGCGCAGCTTACTGGCAAAGCGGCTGCCTTGTCGAGCCTGCGCCGCCAGCTTCCGGCCCCGTTTTTCCCGCATCCGCGTCGCCCGCGCCGGCCGTTTCGCAACGCGCGCCGACGACCGTCGGCGTGATGAAGACGACCAGTTCGCTGCGCTGGTCGCGCCGTGCGCGGTGCCGGAAAAGCGCGCCCAGTACCGGTATTTTGCCCAAGAGCGGCACCCGCGTCACATCGTCCCGGTTCAACTGCTCGTAAATCCCGCCGATCGCGACCGTTCCGCCGTCCTCGACCTCGACGCGTGTCTGGACGTGCTTCGTATGAATCGCCGGGCCGGCCGCCGTCGGCTCGCCGATGCTGTCCTTCGTCACGTCCAGGTCCAGCACGACGCGTCCGTCGGGCGTGATCTGCGGCTCGACCTCGAGCTTCAGCGTCGCGCGGCGGAACTGCACGCCGCTCACGCCGTTGCCGACCTTCGCCTGGTACGGCAGCTCCGAGCCCTGTTCGACGATCGCCTTCACGCGGTCGGCCGTCACAACGCGCGGGCTGGAAACGATCTGGCCCCGCCCCTGCGCCTCGAGCGCGCTCAATTCAACGTCGAGCACGCGGCTGAGCGGCGCGGCGAACAACGTGAAGCCGGCCGTCGCCGCCTCGAAGCCGCCGAGCGGTCGTGCGGCCAGGTCGAGCGCGTTGCGCGTGTCCGTCGCGAATGCCGCGCCGTCGGCCGCGGGCGCCCGTCCCTGCGCGCGCAGCGCGACACGTGCGCCGAGGTTGCGCGAGAAGCCTTGCTCGCCTTCTACGATCCGCGCCTCGATCCGGACCTGCCGCGATGGCCGGTCGATCGCGTCGATCAAGCCCGCGATCTGCGCGATGCGCGGCGCCAGATCGGTGACGAACAACAGGTTCGTGCGCGGGTCGGCCGCCGCGGCGCCGCGTTTCGACAGCAGACGCTGGCCGGTCGCTCCGGCCAGCAGCCGCTGCACGTCCTGCGCGCGCGGGTAATGCAGCGCGAAGGTCCGGCTCGCGAGCGGCTCCAGCTCGGCCGCGCGTGCATGCGTTTCGAAGCGCTCGCGCTCGCGCGCGGCGAGCTCGGCCGCCGGCGTGACCCAGATCACGTTGCCGCGCCGGGACATCGCCAGCCCGTGCGTGTCGAGCAACGTGTCGAACGCATCGCGCCAGCGGACATTGTTCAGACGTAACGTCACGGTGCCGCGCACCTGCTCGCCGACGATGATGTTCAGCCCGGTGAATCGCGCGAGCGCGTCGAACGCGGCAGCGAGCCCGGCGCCTTGCAGATTCAGCGAGATCCGCCGCGCGTCATCCGCATCGCCGGGGTGCCGCGCCGCGGCGTCGCTCATGCGCGTCGGCGGCGGCAATGGAATCGGCGGCCCTTCCAGCCGGAGCACCGGTGCGGTTGTGTCCGCTTGAAGCGCCGCGCGCACTGCCCGATCGAACGGCGGCGGGCCGTCATGCGCGGGCGCTGCGCCGTCCGCACCGTCGGGCGCGCCCTGCGGCAGCGGTGTGTCCTGGGCATGCGCCTGCATCGATGCGATCGGCCAGCCGGCCGGCGGCAAAGGCGGCAACAGGGGCAACGGCGGCAGCGCCGCGTGTGCCGCGGCCACGCCCGATCCGACCCAGAATGCGATCGCCCGCCATCCGTACTTCGTCATGGGCGACCTCCGTCATCCATGACGAACCGGCGCGCGCCATCAGCTGTCGCAAGCGTCACCGCACCGGCATCGACGCTCACCACGCGTGACATCCCGAACGCTTCGCCCGGCGCAACGGTCGCGAATGCGCCATCGCCCGCGTCGAATAGCGCGAGCCCGGCGCGTACGTCGCGAATCGTGCCGGCCAGGCGCGGCGTCGCATCGTCGGCCTGCGCGGGCAAGCCATCGCCGCCGAATGGATCGTCGCTCGGCACGCCGGCAAGCAGCCGCACCGTGCCATCGGGAACACGAGCCCCCGACAGCGCCGGAAGCACGTCGATCGTCATGTCCACCCGCAACGCGGGCGGTTTGCGCTCAATATGCAGCCTCGACGGCACCACCAGCGCGGGAAAACTCGCCAGCCCGCCGATCAGCCGCAGTAACGCCGGAAAGCCGCCGTCCGCGACGATCCGCACCGTGCGTCGGCCATCCGGCGCCGCTTCGTCAGTGCGCCGCGGCTCGATCGACACGATCCGCAGTCCGCTCGCGCCGGCCAGGTCCGCCAGTTCGAGCATCAGTGCGGGCCACCCCGACGCACTCGGCACGCTGGAGGCGTGCCCGGCAGCCGGGTCCGGGTCGCGCCGTGGCGCGGTCGCGAGCAGCCGCTGTGCGTCGGCGGCACGCACTTGTGCCGTTGCCAGCAACGCGCGACTGCGTGCGAGGCCGCTCGCGTCGACGGCATCCATCAGATGAATGGTGCCCATCGTCACGCACGCGAACGCCGCCACGCAGCCGATGGCATGCGCCGCAGCCGGCGACATCCGCGCCATGCGGCCGCGCCGCCCGGCACCGGCTGGCATGGACCGATGCGTGATCGCCGTCATGCGTCGCCTCCCGCTGCGTTCTGCCGCGGCGGCGCGTCGTGCCAACGCACCTGCACGGAAAACCGGAACGGCACGGCCGAACCCGTGACCGGCGTGGCCGAAGCAGGTGTCAGCGCACCGACATCGAATCGCCAGTCACGCTGCTCGACCGCAATCCGTGCGAGCCACCGCGCGGCCGCCCGGTAACTCGTCGTGCGCGCGTCGAGCACGGCGCCGGACGCAGTCGTGCGCAATGCGTCGAGCCGGACGGTGTCGTCGCGCACCTGGGCCAGCGTCGCGAGCAGCCCGGCGACACGCCGGTAAGGCGCGGCAAGCACGACCGCCCGTGCATCGCGTCGCGCGAGGTCGGCAGCCACGCCGGCGGCGCGCCGTGCGGCATCGATCCGTGGCTGCAATTGCCGCAGCCGCGCCTCCACACGCGTACGCTCCGCATCCATGCGCCATCGCCACGCCGTCGCCGCACCCGTCCAAACGCAGGCCCCGAGCACGCCGAGCACGACCGCCGCCCCGCACTGCGCGGCACGGCGCCGCCGCAACGCCTGCGCCAGCCGCTCACGGTACGGCAGCAGATTGAAGCCGCCGAGCACGGCGTGGCCGGCGGCAGTTCGCCCGAACCCCACATCGGCCATCATTCCCACACCCCGCGCAGCGCCAGCCCGATCGCGAGGGCAAACGCCGGACCGCCCTGCGTTCCGGCGAGCGCGCCCGGCAGCCCGTCCCATCCGGTGCAGTCGAACGGCACCGCGGCCACGCCGAGCGCATCGCCGATATCGGCGGCCGACGTACCGCAGCGGGCGATGCTGCGCGCGTCGCCGGCCACGAGCACACAGCGCACCGGCTCGAACACGCACTGGCGCAATGCGTCGGGGAACGCCGCCTGCACGTCGCCGGACACCGCGAGCACCGGTACGGCGATCGCACCGTCGACCCGCCAACCGCGTACGCCCGTGTCGCAGAACCAGAATGCGGCGTACGGGCCGTGGGCGTCGGGTTCGAACTGCGCGGCATAGCGCAACGCGCGCAGCGCGGCGGCCGACTCGCCGTCGACGGCCGTCAGGTCGACGCCGGCCTGCGCGGCCACGTCGATCCGCCGTTCGAGCAATGCCTGCGGCGCCACGGCGACCTCGACCTCGCCCGGGCACGCGCCGTCGTCCTGCCGCCAGTCGAACGCGAGACTGTCGGGCGGCAGCCCCGAGATCCGTTCAGCGGCTTGCCGGGCGGCGTCCGCGACGTCGTCGCGCCCGGCCAGGTCGAGCGTCGCGGTCCGCATTTCGTCGTCGCGCAGCGCCATCACGCCGCGCGTGTCGCAGCGCACGCCCGCCGCCGACAATCGCGACACGGCCGCCGCCAGCGCGCGTGCGACCGCGGCCCAGCGCGCCTCCTCCGGCCCGTCCTGCAATCCGACCGGCTCCCGCTCGAGTCCTTCGACCCGCACCTCCAGGGCCCGCCCGCGCCGGCTCAGCACGGCCACCCTCACCTCGTCCGCCCCGACGTCGATGCCCGTCGAACGGTGCCTGCCCGGCGCGAACCGCGCCGCCCATCGTCCTGCCATCCCAGCCTCCCGCGATCGTTGCGGCCCACGCCGCGTTTCCGAGGCCTGATTCTGCAAAGCGGCGCGTGTGCCCGACAGTCGGCCGGACGGCCAGTTGTGGCACGGGGCGACCTCGCGGACACTATGCCGGCGGCACCGCGATCAGCCGGTTTCCGGCCGCCGCCCCCCGCGTCAGGGCCGGTCTTACCGGGCAGCTATAATCGCGGGACTGTTTTCCGGTATGCCTATGCAATCCACGTCTCCTACGTCCCCGCCTCCCGCGCCCGAGCCGAAGAAGCGGTCCTGGTGGCTGAAAGTCCTGATCGGCCTCGCCGCGATGTGCGTGGCCCTCGTCGTGGCCGGCGGCCTCGTGCTCGGCTACGCGCTCGTCGTCGCGTGGCCGAACATGCCGTCGCTCGACGCGCTGACCGACTATCGTCCGAAGGTACCGCTGCGCATCTATACGTCCGATCACGTGCTGATCGGCGAATTCGGCGAGGAACGCCGCGACATCGTCCATTTCAAGGACGTGCCCGACTCGCTCAAGAAGGCGATCCTCGCGATCGAGGACGCACGCTTCTACGATCACGGCGGCGTCGACCTCACCGGCATCGCCCGCGCCGGCTTCGTCGCACTGACGAATGGCCATGCGTCGCAGGGCGCGAGCACGATCACGATGCAGGTCGCGCGCAACTTCTTCCTGTCGAGCGAAAAGACCTACACGCGCAAGATCTACGAGATGCTGCTGGCCTACCGGATCGAGCGCGCGCTGACGAAGGATCAGATTCTCGAGGTCTACATGAATCAGATCTATCTCGGCCAGCGTGCGTACGGCTTCGCGAGCGCCGCGCGGGTCTATTTCGGCAAGGACCTGAAGGACATCACGCTCGCCGAAGCGGCGATGCTCGCGGGGCTGCCGAAAGCGCCATCCGCGTACAACCCGGTCGTCAATCCGAAGCGCGCGAAGGTGCGCCAGGAATACATCCTGCAGCGGATGCTCGAGCTGAACTTCATCACGCGCGAGCAGTACGACCAAGCCGTCGCGCAGCCGCTCGCCGTCAAGGGTGCGGGCCGCGAGTTCAGCGTGCACGCCGAGTACGTCGCGGAAATGGTCCGACAAATGATGTACGCGCAGTACCGCGAGGAAACCTACACGCGCGGCTTCAACGTCGTCACGACGATCGATTCCGCCGACCAGCAGGTTGCCTACACCTCGCTGCGCAAGGGCATCATGGATTACGAGCGCCGCCACGGCTATCGCGGGCCGGAAGGCTTCATCGAATTGCCGGCCGGCGCCGACGATCGCGAGCAGGCGATCGACGATGCGCTGCTCGAACACCCCGACAACGGCGAGCTGATCGCGGCGGTCGTCACCGCAGCCACCCCGCGCCAGATCACCATCGCCTTCATCGACGGCAGCAGCGCGACGATCGAAGGCGACAACCTGCGCTTCGCGTCGGGCGCGCTGTCGGCCGGCGCGCAGCCGAACCGCCGCATCCGCCCGGGCGCGATCGTCCGGGTCGTGAAGAACGACGCCGGGAAGTGGTCGATCACGCAGTTGCCGCAGGTCGAAGGCGCGTTCATCTCGATCGTTCCGCAGGACGGCGCGATCCGCTCGCTGGTCGGCGGCTTCGACTACAACAAGAACAAGTTCAACCACGTCACGCAGGCGTGGCGGCAACCGGGTTCGTCGTTCAAGCCGTTCATCTACTCGGCGTCGCTCGACAAGGGCCTCGGTCCGGCCACGGTGATCAACGACGGCCCACTGTATTTCAGCGCAGCGGAAACCGGCGGCCAGCCGTGGGAACCGAAGAACTACGGCGGCGGCTTCGAAGGCCCGATGTCGATGCGCACCGCGCTGCAGCGCTCGCGCAACCTCGTGTCGATCCGGATCCTGAACCACATCGGCACGAAGTACGCGCAGCAGTACATCACGCGCTTCGGCTTCGACGCCGACCGTCATCCGGCCTACCTGCCGATGGCGCTCGGCGCGGGCCAGGTCACGCCGCTGCAGATGGCCGGCGCGTACTCGGTGTTCGCGAACGGCGGCTTCCGCGTGAATCCGTACCTGATCGCCGAAGTGACCGATCCGAACGGCGCTGTCGTCGCCCGCGCGCAGCCGCTCATCGCCGAGCAAAACGCGCCGCGCGCGATCGACGCGCGCAACGCATACGTGATGAACAGCCTGCTGCAGAGCGTCGCGCAGCGCGGCACGGGCGCGCGCACCAACGTGCTGAAGCGCACCGACCTCGCAGGCAAGACCGGCACGACGAACGACTCGCACGACGCGTGGTTCGCCGGCTACCAGCACACGCTCGCGGCGATCGCGTGGATCGGTTACGACAACCCGCGCAGCCTCGGCGATCGCGAAACCGGCGGCGGCCTGTCGTTGCCGGTCTGGATCGACTATATGGGCGCGGCGCTGAAGGGCGTGCCGGAGTTCAAGCCGACGATGCCGGACGACGTCCAGGCGCTCGGCAGCGAGTTGTACTTCACCGACTTCACGCCGGGGCACGGCTTCGTGTCGACGGTCGGCGTGCCGCAGGCGCCGGCGGTGCAGAGCACCGACGAAGCGGTGCCGCATGTCGACGAACAGGAGAAGCAGGACATCATGAACCTGTTCCGCGGCCACTGACACGAACGGCCCGAGCATGAAAAAAGCGCCCTGCGGGGCGCTTTTTCGTTGTGCTTCGATCCGGCGTATCGGCCGCCCGGCCAAGCAAGCGCCGGACGCGTTACGCGCCGAACGTGATCGGCAGGCCGGCCTGCTGCGTCGCGTACTCGGTGAGCGCCGCGAAGAACTCGGTGCCGGTGCGCGTATCGCGCCATTCGCCGTCCACGAAACGGTAATGGAACCCGCCCGCCTTCGCGGCGATCCACAGCTCCTTCATCGGCGGCTGGAGGTTGACGATGATCTTCGAGCCGTTCTCGAACGTCAGCGTCAGCACGCTGCCGTTGCGCTCCAGATCGATGTCGTGATCGCCGTCGTTCGCGGCATCCACGGTACGCTCGACGGCCGCCAGCACGGCCTCGGCACGGGCCAGGTATTCAGTATCGGACATGCTAAACTCTATCGGTTAAATTGTTCAGGGACGATCATGCGAGTCGTTTTCCGGATGAGCGCGATTGTAGCGGCTTTGGCGATTCTTGCCGGCTGCGGTCAACGCGGTCCGCTCTATCTGCCCACCGTGCCCCCGTTGCCGGCGAAGCCCATCCAGCAGCAGGACACGGCGCCGTCCGACGTCACGCCGACCGATGAAAACGCGTCGTCCGACAGCATTCCCGATTCTTCCGGCACGCCGCTCACGCTGTCACCGGAGCTGTCGAGCGATGCATCGAAGGCCGTGACGCCGGCATCCGGCCCGGCCGCCACGCAGTAAGCGCGCGCCGCCGCTCGCGCGGCTTCCTTCGCGACCAAGGCGATGACTGCCTGTCATCGCCTTTTGTTTTTCCGGGCCCGCCTCGTCACGCGCGGATGCGCCGCCAGCCCCATTCGAGCAGGCGCCAGCCGAGCAGCACCGCAACGATCACCGCGTAGAGCTTCGGCTGCGCGAGATTGTGCTTGCCGGCCCTCATCCACCAGAAATGCAGCACGCCGAACAGCGCGATCACATAGATCGCGCGATGCAGCGTCGCCCAGTGACGGCCGAGCCGGCGCACCATCGCGCGCGGCGAGGTCGCGGCCAGCGGAATCAGCAGCACGAACGCGGCGAAGCCGACCGTGATGAACGGACGCTTGCCGACGTCCGTCAGGATCGCAAGCACGTCGAACCACTTGTCGAACCACAGATACGTCGTGAAATGCAGCGTCGCGTAAAAGAACGCGAACAGGCCGATCATCCGGCGAAAGCGCAGCAACGCGGGAACGCCCGTCACGCGCCGAAGCGGTGTGACGCCGAGCGTGAGGCAGAGCATCACCAGCGTCCAGAGGCCCGTCGAACGCGTGATGAATTCGACCGGGTTCGCGCCGAGCCGGTCGGTCAGCCCGAACAGCACGAGACGGGTGAGCGGATAGAGTCCGGCCGCGAAAACCAGCACCTTGGCGGGGGCAAGCCAGCGCGGCGCGGCAGCACGCGCTGCGCCGCCCCGGGAACTGCCGGCGGCAGCCGTGCGCGTGCCGGACGCGCGCGCGGGCGTCAGCGTCGAAGGAGGCATGTCGTTTCTCACCGGCGCACTCAGAAGTTCTTCTTCAGGTCCATGCCCTGATACATCGACGCGACGAGATCGCCGTAGCCGTTGAACATCAGCGTCTTGCGCTTCGGCGTGAAGAAGCCGTCCTCGCCGATCCGGCGCTCGGTCGCCTGGCTCCAGCGCGGGTGATCGACGTTCGGGTTCACGTTCGAATAGAAGCCGTATTCGTTCGACGCGTACGTGTTCCAGCTCGTTTTCGGCTGCTTGTCGACGAAGCGGATCTTCACGAGCGACTTCGCACTCTTGAAGCCGTACTTCCACGGCACGACGATCCGCACCGGCGCGCCGTTCTGGTTCGGCAACACCTGGCCGTACACGCCCATCGTCAGCAGCGTCAGCGGATTCATCGCCTCGTCCATCCGCAGCCCTTCCGAGTACGGCCAGTCGAGCACCGGCGTCGACAGCCCCGGCATCTGCGACGGATCGGCCAGCGTGACGAACTGCACGTACTTCGCGTTGCCGGTCGGTTGCACGCGCTTGATCAGCTCGGACAGCGGCACGCCGATCCACGGGACCACCATCGACCAGCCTTCGACGCAACGCAGCCGGTACACGCGCTCTTCGAGCGGCGCGAGCTTCAGCAGTTCGTCGAGATCGAACACCTTCGGGTGCAGCACCTCGCCTTCGACGCTCACGCGCCACGGGCGCGACCGCAGCGTGCCGGCGTTCTGCGCCGGGTCGCCCTTGTCGGTGCCGAATTCGTAGAAGTTGTTGTAGGACGTGATGTCCTTGAACGGCGTGACCCGGTCGGCCGCAACGAACTTCGGGTTGGTTTTCGCCACGAGCTTCGCGGCCCGCGCGTCGGGCGACGCATAGGCGGCGAACGCCGCGCCGCTGCCGCCGAGCAATCCGCCCGCCGCCGCCAGGCCGGCGGCCTGCAAGACGCGCCGCCGGTTCTCGAACACCGCGCGCGGCGTAATCTGGCTCTGCGCGATGTCACCGCCGGTCAGTACGGTGCGCAAAGGGTGTTTGATCCACATCGTGCTGCTCCTCCTGCATGCGCGGCGCGCACGCTTCATGAGCGTTCGACCCGACCCATCCTGCGCCGTTCGACGCCCGGACCGCCCGCCCGTTACAAAAGAAAACCGCCGGGCACGCAGTGCGCCGGCGGTCTTTTGTCGGACCCGCGTCGGAAATCTTACAGCTTGCCGTAGCTGTGCAGCCCGGACAGGAACATGTTGACACCGAGGAACGCGAACGTCGTCACGAGCAGGCCGGTGAGCGCCCACCAGGCGGCAACGGCGCCGCGCAGGCCCTTCATCAGGCGCATGTGCAGCCAGGCCGCGTAGTTGAGCCACACGATCAGCGCCCAGGTTTC